>JBKHBO010000098.1:0-3548 GCA_046542315.1 Clostridia bacterium | reverse complement strand
TAGCTTGATATCTTTAAAATTCATATTATATCTCCTTATAAAACTACTATTTTATATTCAACATTTCTAATATTAACCTAAAACCTTTAGCAAGTTCTTTAGTATTCATTTTTTCTATATCTTTTCCATCAACAAAAGCTTTTAATTCTTGTCTTTTATTAACAAAATTATTCATTTTATTTTCTCTAGCCTGCTTCTTTTTTTGCTTTTTTTCTAATTCTTTTCCCATTATTCTTCAACTCCTAGCAATAAATCTAACTGCTCTCTCATTTCTGCATTTTCTTTCCGAAGGATAAAATTACTTAGTTCATTATTTTCATCTGGAACTGTACCAAATTCTACATATTCTTGAAGAAGTCCTAAATTTTTAACTCTCAAATCTTTAACCTCTTCAAATCTATCTAAAACATCCTGCTCATGAGCTATTTGTTCTATTGTTAAGTTGCTTATTTTACCATTAGTTTGTAAGTTTTCCCACCAGGCAGAGCCTTCTTCTCCGACTATGTTTTCTTTTTGCTTGCCATTTTGTGTATATGAAACTTTTTCAGTTGATAATGTTAACTCATTGCCTTGCTTTATAATCAATATATTTCCTCCTTCAGTGCTTTTTTATTAACTTTAAATACTCCCTTATTGTTTATAATTAAATAGTTATGTTTGTTTACTAACTTTTTAATAAAATTATGGCTGCAACCACTGTCAGCATGCCCTTTCCAACTATTAAATATCTGCTCTACTTTTTCACAAGTTACTTTTCCTTGTATAAGCAGTCTTTCTAGTTTCCTAGCTTTTCTCTTAATATTCCTTTTACTTCTATTTCTCAATAGTTTATGTGTCGGATAATTCTTAAAACCTATCGCATTTACTCCTTGAGATAATGGAAATATTTTAGACTTCTTTTTATTGAGTTCTATATTTAACTTTTCTTTGACAAAAACTCTTGCATGTTCTAAAAATGCTTTTGCTTTCTCTTTATTTTCTAAAATGACAACAATATCATCTGCATATCTTACATAAAAATTGATACCTAAATCTCTTTTGCAATATTGGTCAAAAACATTCATATAAATGTTTGCACTTAACTGACTTATCGTATTGCCAAGAGGTAAGCCTTTTTCTGATATTTTATCTGCACTATCAATTATTTCATAAATTAAATTAAGTGTTCTTGCACACCTTAGCTTTTTAGCAAACAGTCTTTTTAGAATAGATCTATCTATCGAATAAAAGAATTTTTTAATATCTAGCTTTACTATATAAGCATCATCTCCATATAACCACTTAGCTTTACGTAAATAATAACCAATTCTATTAACACATGCATGAGTTCCTTTTTTATCTATGCAAGAGTATGAACTATAAATAAATTTAGGATTAAATACATGCTTTAATACCTGATTAATTGCAACTTGCACTATTTTATCACGATACTTGGGGGCATGAATTATGCGCTTTTTTGGTTCATTTACAATAAACATGGTATAGTCACCCATCTTATATGTACCATTATTAAGCTCATCGATTAATGTCATTAAATTGTAAACTTCATTTTCTGTAAACTTCATTGCTGCTACTTTGTATTTACTTTCGCCTGATTGAGTTTCTTCGTACGCTTTATACATATTGTCATAATCTATTATTTTTTCAAAAATTGTCGACATGCCTGGTTTTCCAACTCCTCTGTACTAAGCATCATGCCATTATTTATGTGTTTACACTGTTAAGTGAAAGAATTAGTCTCTCTTGAGCTTTCTCAAGTCATGTCATTAAAACCGTAATCTTAATGATCTAAAAAATAAATGTAAAAGTTCAGGACTGGGGCCCAACCGCGGTTGGTATTCGTGTTCCACGAGTTGTTCGCATTCAAGTTCGAGGCACCGTTGTTACCACGATTGACACGCCTTTGCAGACTAATCCTTGTTAAATTTTATTTATTAACAGACCTTATGTAGCCTGATAACAATTTATTAATTTCTGTAAGTTCTAAACTAACTTCTTTGTAAAATCCATTACTTATATATCTCAAATTGTGTGATAGTCTAATGAGCACCTTCAAAGTCTGAAGATGCCCATCTGCTTGTTGTAAATATGTAAGCCTTTTTGATTTTACACTATTGCCCAGGAGAATATATTTAAGCAAGTCAAAGAAGTTCTGCTTTATTGTTTGACATAAACAAAACTTTTCTGCTTTTGGAAAATTGATTAACGCTGGGTATATTTTATTCAGTAAAGTTTCAGTTTTTCTATATACTATCAGTTTATTCATTGAGCTCCGCCTTCGCTACGCCTAAATCAGAGAGTAGCCTTGAGCTAAACAAGCTCAAGGACTGGGGCCCAACCGCGGAGGGTCTTCGCGTTCCACGAGTAGTACGCACCCAAGTACGAGGAACCGTAGCTACCACGAAGGACACGCCGAAAAGTTTCATCATCATCTCTTACTTCTTGACACCAACGATAAGAACCATAACCAAAATCATTATGCAATATAAAGTCCTCGTCTGATAAATCAGTTTTCCAATATTCTGTGTTGCCTGCAAATTCTGGATAATTCCAGTCTTGTAATTTTGCTCTTTCGTGAAGCGGTAGAATAATCTGATTATATTCATTATCATCACCTATAGAGCCTCTGTCACTATCTGCGTAGCTGTTGACAGGGTCGTTTGCAGCACCACGCATAAGTCTTACTTTAAATGTATGAGAACCTATTGTAACTTCGGCATCTTGATTAACTTCATTGACTTTTGGCCAAAGCTTTTTAGTTCTGTCTCCAACTTCAGCAGTAAGTCCTCCCTCAACTATTGTGATTGTCGTATCGCTGATAGTGTCGATAGTAAATTCTCCATTATTTTCAGAGTTATCCCAACCACTTAAAACAATAGTGTCTCCTGCTGCTCCAACTGTGTCGTAATAATTATCTCCTGATGTTTTATCTCCCTGAAAATTTCCTGTTGTTGTAATAGTTGTTGCATCTGTTATTTCAAGTTCTGAACCTAACCTGCCTTCAGGAGGCAAAGTACCTATTCCTCCAGTGCCATATACTGCACCAACTTCATATATCGAGTCGTGAGATAGATTATATCTAAGTGGCCTAACTGGTGTAAAGCATATTTTGTTATCATAAATATATTTTATCCAGGGAGATTCGCTATTTATTGCAGTTCCTGCTGTTAGCCCTAAAGATGTAGCTAAGTCAGTTCCATTAATAAAATCTGCTGCTAAAACAAAATCTAAAAGACCTGCTTGTCTATCTCCTGCTCTTAAATAGTTATTTCCTGGAGTACCCCATATATCGACTACGTCTTCAGAGCTTGCTAAAGCCTCTAACGCATTTGCCATTCTGTTTTGTATTTCTTTTATTTCTGATTGAGTTACTTCACTCGGCAATCCGAAATCCATCTATACTACCTCCTCTGTTCTTAAAACTGGCTTTCCGTCCACGTGTACTAACCTAACTCTGTAAGTCTTATCATTATCTTCGTCTAAACCTCTTGAAAATAAAATATCACTTTCATTTGTTTCAATTCTACCTTCATTTTCATTTATAGCAC
>JBKHBO010000097.1:0-3572 GCA_046542315.1 Clostridia bacterium | reverse complement strand
GGAGGAATAAATTATGAGTGAATTAACTGACACAATCGCACCAATAGACAGGGCAAGAATAGGGGAAAGATTTTTAAATGATATTCAAGAAAAAGAAACTGACATTGATATAATGATTGACTCTTATGTTAAAAGTTTTAAGACTGACTACAATCAAGTAGTATTAAGAGATTTCCTCAATGAATTAGCTGATGTAATAACTAAACCTAATTAAGACTGATACCCAGCTAGTCAGATACCTGGCTGGCTGGAATGAGTTTTAATTAATAAAAAAAGGAGTGGTATTATGACTAAACAAGAAATGATTAAGGAATTGCAGGATATGAAATTAGACTTGCACGAAATGTTAAAAGAGGCAGAGGAAGAAAGCAATCCACAAACAAGGAAGTATATAATTATTAATACTGTGGAAGATGTGATAGGAAAAATAAGACTTTTGGAACATAAGATAAGTAACCTGTAATAATCAGTCGTCTATAATCGAGTTAACTGTCCTAGACTACGGACGAGCGAAAACTTTTTACAATATGGAGGTGGTGATGTGGCTGATATAAGAGAATATTATGATATAAGTAAGGAAGAACTGGCGAAGGGTGGTAGTAAAAAAGCCTTCCGGAAACTAAAAGAGTGGACTGTCAAGAATAAAATATTATATGGAATATTATTCAGCTATGATATTAAGTTATCTGATTTTGCAGAAATGATAGGCGTGAGCAGTCGAGCAGTACAGCGTTGGGTATTTGAGGGCAAGTCACCAAACAGAGAAAACAGGAAAAAGATTTGTGAGTTATTAGACTACCCGGAATATATATTATTCTATGATATTAAAAAGGAGAGTGAATAAAATGGGAGATAAAAGAATGAGAACAACAGTTAGATTTGATAGGGATAAAATCAATGAGGCAAAGATAAAGATGTTGAGAAGTTTTGGCGAAGAAAATATGACTAAACTATTTAGAATATTTTTAGAGAGATATATCGAAGGCGAGATAGAAGTTAACGAGGCTGAATGGATAGAGGGCGATAAATTATAAACAGCAATACAATTTGACAAGTGGTTTTGTTTATGATAATGTAATTAATAGAGAATAAATATTGGTTGCAAAAAAAGAACAAATTAAATAAAAGAAAAACCCTGCTCACAACAGGGCGAATAAGGATTAGCCTCTAGCAAAGGTTATCATTAATCCTTGTCTTAATTATAAACTAAGCTGAATGAATTGTCAAGGGCTTATTTATAATTTCTGCAAGGAATTTGCCAGAGGTTATAGATAAGTCCTTTTCTTGTTGTAGCAGGTTGCAGGTTAGAGGAATAACTGCAAATAAAAAACTGCCGGGCTGGCTGTCCCGATTTAGCTAAGATGAGAGAATAACTAAGCTGTCCGATACAAAATGTTGCCTGTCCTTGCACTCTAATAACGACATATATAGAGTTATTGAGAAGGGATAGGGTATTCAACATCACCCCGTCCACAGTCCGTTAATTCGGAGGGTGTTAGTCTTGAGCAAGTGAAACTCTTGCACGGTGTTAAGCTGTGACCGGAACCGTCAGAAAGACTCGACTTAATCGTCGCTATGTAGGAGAAACCTCGGCTCTAAAGGGTTAACTACTAGAACACTTCTTTTTAAGGCAAGGGGTGTTCTATGCTAAATTTCCTAGATAAAGGGCTAACTGTTCAAACATCTAAAAAAATGAAATTGAATTACACTACTGAAATAAAAAAAGAAATCAATAAAGATAATACATAACGAACTACTCAAAAATAATACTTGATTAAACGAGCAACAGCTTGCTGTTGGAGTGCAATCAAGCAAAGGTTTTAGCAATAAGATAAGATAAAAGTAATAACTTCTCAATAAAACATTGAGAAAATGTATTGCTTTTCACAGAATTTTGAACTACAAAAAAATAACATTCCTATTATGACAGTAATCATAAAAAATAGTATGAGAAAAAGGTATAAAAAAATATAATAATTCTGCTTAAAGGGTTGCAATTAAAGTAAATATGGTGTATAATGAACTTAACATAGCAACAAGGAGAAGAAGGGAGGTAAAGTAAATGGAAATTGGGAGTAAATTTAGGGAGATTAGAAAATCTCAAGACAAATCACTTCGTGATGTAGAGAGAGATACCGGCATAACGAGAGGTTATTTATCAAGGTTTGAAAGAGATAAGATACCCAACGCCTCTTTAAGCAGAATGGAAGAACTTGCTGACTATTATGGTGTAGATATTAATACTATAATAACAAGCGACGAGCAAGAATGGAAAGAAAAACTGCCACCAAAACTAAAAGAGTTTGTCGAAAATAATAACATTGATTTTTTGAAGGTGGGCTTAAAAGCTAAAGAAAAAGGACTGACCCCAGAGGAAGTAGAAAATCTAATAGAAATCATATCAAATCAATTCGCTAATAAGTAAAGTTATTCTTTACTTTCTATAATATATAATTATTCATACAACAGGGGGAATAATTAAAATGAATGTAGTGGAAAAAGAGTGCGACGACCTGCCCGACAATGTAGGCTCAATAACAATAGAGCAAGACGGGCAAGTCTATTACATAATTAACCCGGAATTGTAGGAAGTAGTGCCACTACTTAATTGTGGTGGCATTACTTTTGACCTTTTGGTTTCAAATAATATAAGAAAAGGTTGCAATTAAGAGAATGAGTGAGTATTGCAGAGGTAATACAAGCTAATTAACTCTAAGACTCTTAAACAGCTTGACTCTATGGTTGCAAATAGTCTATCATTTGATACAATATAATTAGTAAAGATGAAAGTAAAACTTTTTGAGCCGGTTAGTCCTCCTTCCCGGCTGGAATGGTTTTATTTTCTGCACAATGGTTGCAAATAATATAAGAAAGCGAGGTGTAATTATGGAATTAGGAAGTGCATTAATCATAGGGACAATAGCATTAGGTGCTTATATCCACCAATTATTACAGCGATATACACGCTGGAAAAGATTGAAGAATAGAGAAAAACAATTCTTTAATCGCAATCCTTATGCTACTGTTCTTTACAGGACACTTGAGTCTAATGCTAATCGAGGAGAAAGTACAAAATGGGTATAACAATTGACGGTAAAGAGGCAAAGAAGTTTAGTGTTCATTTATATCTAGCTGGCAATAAATGGTATGTTATCTGCCCGGATTGCCACAGGGTAATAACTACGACGAGGAAATACAAGAATGATATTGAGTTAGGATTGACCGACGACCTGCGAGAGTGGGCTGAATTAGAATATCAAAGACATTACAAAATCAATCACAAAAGGAGTGGATAATATGACAGTAGAAAAGATTTTCTTCGAATTGTACGACGCTGTTAAGAATAGCCACAATAATAGTTATAGTTTAGAAAAGGTTGCTGACGAGAAGATGGAAGAATTTGATGAACTGATGAATGAAAGAGCGAGAGAAGAACAAGCACAATTTGAAACAGAGGAAGATATGAGAGTACCATTCTAAATAATTTATAAAGGGGGAATGAAAATGTTAGCAACAAAGTTAAGCTATTATGAAACTGACATTGACGGCAATCCAATCTGTTCAGAGTGTGG
>JBKHBO010000035.1:0-19475 GCA_046542315.1 Clostridia bacterium | reverse complement strand
TATTACTTAATATTATGGTTTATTACTATTTATGTGCAGCTGTTGTTGCCACCTTTAGAATTTATCCACATAGCAGAGAAGGCTAATTTGATAATTCCTCTAGGAAATAAGCTTCTAAGATCAGCTTGTATTTTTATAAATAAGTTAGAAGCAAAAGGGATAAATACCAAAATAGCTGTAAATATTTCTGGAATTCAACTGCTTGATGAAGAATTTTCAGAAAATGTCATAAAAATACTCGATGAAACAAACATTAATCCAGAAAAGCTAGAACTTGAAATAACTGAATCAATCTTACTAAATAATTTTGATTTAATTAACGAAAGGTTAAAAGAATTGCGAAGTAACGGTATTGATATTGCGCTTGATGATTTTGGTAAAGGATACTCATCGTTTTTTAGACTAGATGAACTAAACGTTAATTCACTAAAGATAGATAAAAGCTTTATAGATAAAATTACAATAAGAAGTGAAGACAGACTTATTACAAGCGAACTAATTGGTATGGCTCATAAGTTTAATCTAAAAGTAGTAGCTGAGGGCGTTGAAAGCAAAGATGAATTAGATTACTTAAAAGAAAACAATTGTGACATAATTCAGGGTTATTTGTTTAGCAAGCCCTTAACTGAATCTAAAATAATTACTTTACTGAGAAGCTTTGAGGCATCAAAAGACTTCAGATAGTTCACGCTAAAAATTATTTAGCCCCTACATCTTGAACCTTACTAGTTAGGGGCTAACTTTTTATTCTGCTACATAATTAACAGAGTATTTAAAACCATACTTGCACTCATCTTCTATACATACTTTTATCTCAGTGTGGTAGCTTTGTTTACTCTCTAACTCTTCAATTTGACCAGTAACTGTTAGATAATGAGCTGTTTCAAGTAGACCAAGATCTAGTTCTTCAGCTTTTTCTAACAACCATAATTCACTATCTTCTGGCTCATAAACTTCAGTATCATTAAAATAATAATTTTTGTAATCAAAAGCTGCTCTTTTATTCTCTCCTTCTGTCTCTATTTCTAAAGAGGTAAGCAAATAAAACTCTCTGTTTGGATCTCTCATTCCTTCTGGCCAAGGAGTATATTTTCCATCTTCATACCTTGCAAACTTTGGATAAGCCTGATGAGGCATATCCTCATAACCATCTTCAGCTAAGAAAAGTGACTGAATTTCTTTTTGTATGAATTCTTCACTAAACTCGCCCATATCAAGATTTAAGTGTATTACATAAAAAACTGCACCTGCAAAATTTAGAAAATTACTGCCATCAGAATAATTGTCCCTATCAAAAAAAGATTCATACATATTTACTTCTGGTAAATATATTAGTTTATAATCTCTAGCAAAATCATTAAAAGCTCTTCTAAGCTCATTATCAATTTCTACTTCCCCAGAATGCTCTTGTATGTAATCAATAAATGATAAAGGCTTGTCATTAGCATCAGGCTCTTCAACATTGCTTGATTTAGAGCAAGCAGTCATAACAACAACTATTAATATTATAAGCCATACTTTTTTCAATTTAAGCACCTTCCAAAATATAAAATTTTACCTACTTTATAAAGCTGAGAGAAGCTAGTTTAAATGATTAGCTTCTCTTAGTTTTGCACTACACCATTATAGAGTTGATTATTGGATTGAAAACTAACTTATAAGTTCCTCTAGCTTGTGCCCTAAACTGAGGTCTCATTCCATATAGATACACTTTCCCTTTACCAACTGGTACTTCTACTAAGTTAGATCTATACTGCAAGTGATGTTCTCCCAAAATCCAGCCACTTAAGAGTAACTCTTCTCCTGGATATCTGCCTACAGAATATGCAAGTCCTTTAACAGAGAATACTGGACTTCTTAGAAAGAGAATAGACGTTTCCCTTTCCATACCCCAAGCTATTGGTCTTTTAACATCTAATACACTCTTAAGGAACGAGCCAGGTATAAAGAATTCTTCATCTTTAAGTGTTTTAACAATATTTTCTACTGGCAAGTAAAAATGTTTAATTACTTCAGGTGCAACATTATCAAAAGCTAAAACAGTACCACCTTTTTTTGTATAGTCAAGCAATACCTGCATTTCTCTCGAACTAAGTCCACCTTGATATTGTTCAGGATACTCATCTCCCAATCCTTCCACGAGGTAAGGCATCCTATTTTGAGGTAAAACAATTACATCATATTTAGCTAAGTAGTCTTTTGTGATATCTTGAGTTACAAAGTTTTCAAAATCAAAACCATATTCTTCAAATATAAATCTAGTCCATCCCTCATCTGCTGAAGGAGCATGAGATTTATATAATCCAATTTTTGGAGTTTTCTCAACCATCCTTAAGGTTCCATAAACTGGGGGAATGTGTCCCACAATACCTGTAATTGGCTTTAGAACTTTCTCTTTTACAATAAATGTTCCAGCAGGTAATCCTACTGTCTCTTTTTCAAATCTATAAACTACATTACCATCAGCTAGTAATTCATTAATCAACTTAAATGCAAGATTAGTCTCTGGCCTAATATAAGTCCACTCACCATCATCATGATGAGGATAGATAGATACAAAATCTTCTCTTTTTATATTCTCTATTCTTTCTTTCTTAACATCAAACTCTTTCTCTATCTGCAAACACTCAACACCCATTTGTAGTGGTAACGTTTGAGCTGTTAAATCATAAGGTCTTTTTGGAGGTCCTCCTGGATAAAGTCTTAAATCAGGATATTCCTGTTTTTCTAGAAGAGTTTTTGCATATCCACCATAAGGTTGTCTAACTTTAACTATTAATGAACCTGCATCATATTTTATACCATCTGCAATAAATTCTTCTTTTGCTTTTTCTATCTCAACTAAGCCATTTTCCAATGCTTTAACCATCTCATAAGCTGTAAATGGGTCTCTTTGCGTTGAAGGAATAATAAAGGCAAATGGTTTGTCCTTTCTTTCAACTGCTCTTTTATGTATTCTATAGAAATTTTTTACCCAATCTTTTCTATATTTAGCAGCATGTTGTAAACAAGCAAAAGCAACAATTTTGTCATACTCAACAATATCTCTTAGACTCCATTTTCCACCCTCCCATACTTCAGGATGATTATAGGAGGCTTCTTTAGCGCTTTTTCCGCCATAGCCACTTATTTCATCAAAATCAATTTCAATAGGAGTAGCTAACTTAACACTAGCTGCTTCAGAAAGTATTCTAACTCCTCCATGATAATGCTGATAAGCTCTAGAAGGAGAATATGCATCAAATCCAACTGTTGTAGCAACGCCCTTTTTCCCATTGGTAGTCAATGCTGCTGCCATTGAAGTACCTAAAGTATTAACTTGCTGAGCTAATATTTTATCTACGTTTGGATCATAAGGATCTATAAAGGGTGGTAAAATAAATCTAAAACCATTACTACCCATTTGATGTTGATCGTGGACTATATGAGGATGCCACTCATTATGAATATTATTAACAATATTAAAATTTTCTTTCTGAGTAAGCATAAACCAGTCTCTGTTATTATCATGACCCGTATATTTTTGATATAAAAATGGCGGATTAGTACCTTCTGCTTTAGTACCAAGAGTCTTTTTATACCAATCAACCACAAGGTCTAATCCATCTGGGTTTAACGACGGAACAAATAAGAAGATATTATTTTCTAAAATCTCTAAAACATCAGCATCATCTCTCATCATAAGCTCATAAGCTAATTCCATAGACATCTGAGCTCCTCCAACTTCAGTTGCATGGATGCTACAAGTTATCAAAACAATTGATTTGCCTTGTTCAATAAGTTCATCTGCTTCTTGTTCACTTAAGCTTCTCGGATCAGCTAACTTTTTCTGTATTGCTTTATACTTATCCAACTCCGCTAAGTTCTCTGGAGATGAAATTGTTGCATATATCATCTCTCTATCCTCAGTTGATTTGCCAAAACTTTGTAAAATCATTCTATCACTACTGCTAAGATGTTCAAAATAGCTTGTAATCTGATTCCAATCGGCTAGTTTTCTATCATCACCAACACTAAAACCTAAATGTTCTCTTGGCGTTTTCAAAACATTCACCATCCTTTTTATTACTATATAAAATATTCGATATAATATTTGTTAGACCTTCTTTTTATTTGATTAATTCAAATAAACTGCTCACTTTTTCTGATAAAATAATAGGCATTTATACGATCATTATATAAATAGAATTTTATGATCATTTATGAGAACTATCACTTATAAAGTTTCGCAATATAATTGTTTAATACTTAAACCTTTTAAAACAAAAAAACGCGCCAATTAAGACGCGAAATTAGTTTAAAATATTCACTAACCTAAATAGCTTTATATCCCTTTTTTCGACTGTCAAATGTAACTAATTGATTAAATCCAGAACTTTTAAGTGCTGGAATTATCTCTTTATTAATAACCCACCCTACATTTTTAGGGTCATGTGCATCTGAAGAACATGTGACTTCTATTTCTAATTCCTTCAGTCTTTCAAACCAGATTTTTTTTGGGAAGACTTCTTTTGCTGGTCTATACAAACCCCCTGAATTAATCTCTAGAACAATATCTACATTAGATATATCTTGGTAAAAGCTTTCAACTAATGGCTTTTCAAAATCCCAGTTTGGTTTGTGCCCAAAATACGATATATTTCCTGGGTGACCTAATATATCGAAAATACCACTCTTAGCTGCTTTCAACAAAGTCTTGTAGTATTTATTGTAAACTTCACGAACATTTCTATTTGCCCAATCTTTATCCAAGTCAAACGCCCATCCATCAATATAATGAACAGATCCTATTAAAAAGTCTACTGGCAAATCCTTTACAAACTCTTTAATTTTTTCTTCAAATTCTTCTACATAATCAATTTCTAAACCAATCTTAATGTTGTGTTTCTGCTTCATCTTCTCCAGAAAAGAAAAATACTCGTCCAAATTTTTAGTTTGCATAAATTTAACATGGTCATTTTGGTATAAAAGACTTTCAGTTCCTTTAAAAATGTATAAATGTTCAACTATTCCAAACTCTTCAATGCCTCTTTGATAGCCTACTTTAATAAATTTTTCAAGCCAATCACTATTATACTCTCCTCTTTCAAGATGAATATGATAATCTATCATTATATTTCAACCTCCTCAGGTCTAAATTTTAGATAATCAGAACTAACCAACTTATATTCCACCCCTTTGGCTACCCCTTTAAAATATCTGCTAAAAGAATAGTCATCATGCAAATGACCATAAACAACAGTTTTTACATTGTAGCTATTAATAATAGTTGTAAATGCATTATCCTCATAAGCTTCATTAAATGGTGGATAATGCATCATTACTATAATTGGTTTATCTTTTTGAGCGCTTTGAAGTGATAAATTTAGCCTTACTGATTCTCTTTTATATATTTTCTCATCACTTTCACAAAAATTAACATTCCCAGGAACAAGCCATCCTCTAGAGCCACAAACACAAAAGTCTTTATAGCAAAAGCTATTATTTTGTAAAAACTTCATATTGTTATAAAGTGAGTTTAAATAAGTTATTTTTTCCCACCAATAATCATGATTGCCTCTTAGAAGTATCTTCTCTCCAGGGAGTCTATGAATTAACTCTAAATCTTTTATAGCATCATCTAAATACATCGCCCAGCTAATATCTCCTGGAATTAAAACTAAATCATCCTCTTTAATTAGTTCTTCCCAATTTTTCAATATTTTATTTTTATGATCATCCCAATGATCCCCAAAAATATCCATTGGTTTATCTTGGCCCCCACTAAAATGTAAGTCTCCTATTGCATAAATTCTTTTCAAATAAATCATCCTAACTATTTAAGAAAATAAAGTAATTGCATAATACTCTCTCTTATTAGATAATAATAACACAATATAAAGGGAGTGAGCAGGTTGAGTTTATCAAATGTATATAAATATTTAGATGAAACAAAAGATAAAAGTATAGAATTGCTTTTTGATGTCATTCGTCAAAAAAGCATAAGTGCCACAGGTGAAGGTGTAAATCAGTGTGCAGACAAAATAGTAAAGATGATGAATGGACTTGGAATTAGGGCAAAAAAATTCAAGACTCAAGGACTACCCGTAGTATATGGAGAAATTACATCAAATCCAGATGCGTTAACAGTTTTAATTTATGGTCATTATGATGTCCAACCTCCTGAACCGCTAGATGAATGGCTAAGTGACCCATTTGAGCCTACAGTCAGAGATGGTAAAATTTATGCACGTGGTAGCGGTGATGACAAAGGTCAGTTTATGGCACATATTCTAGCAGCAGCAGCACTTAAGCGAGAGGGTTGGCCAGATATAAACATAAAGATTTTACTTGATGGAGAAGAAGAAAGTGGATCAGTTAGTTTGCCAAAATTTATAGAAGATCATAGAGACATGCTCAAAGCTGACGTGGCTATAAGCTCTGATGGGCCTAAACATCCTTCAGGACGACCTGTTGTTTTCTTTGGTGTGAGAGGCTTACTTTATGTTCAAATTACCCTAGAGGGTGCAAAGCATGATTTGCATTCAGGTAACAATGGCAACATAGCCCCTACTCCAGCTTGGGAATTAGTTAGATTACTTAATGAAATTTATCCTGAAGATGGAAATTGCCAAATTCCTCACTTTTATGATAATGTTATTAAAGCTACAGAATATGAGAAAGACTTAATAAAACAAATGCCACTAGAAAAAGATAAGTATCTTGATCTTATGAATCTTAGTGATACAGATATGGATAATGAAGATTATTGGCATAAGCTAATGTTTGAGCCTACTGTTAATATCTGCGGTTTAGGTTCTGGTTACCAGGGTAAAGGTTCAAAAACTATTGTTCCTAATAAAGCTATGGTAAAAATGGATTTCAGACTAGTTCCAGACCAAGACCCCGATAAAATCTATAACAACTTAGTCAAATTTGTTAAAAGCCATCATCCGGATGCAAAAGTAGAAAGATTTGGCGATTTAGTACCTACTAGAACTTCAGCAGAATTAAATATTAGTAAAGCTATCGTTGATGCTGTTAGGCTTGGAAGCAGTCAAGAGCCTGTAGTCCAGCCGAGGCTAGGCGGAAGTACGCCAGATTATTTGATTACTGAGCATCTAAAACTACCATCAATCTGGGTACCATTTGCAAACGCAGATGAAAACAACCATTCTCCTAATGAAAATATAGGATTAGATGACTTTTTCGATGGGATAAAAACAAGTGCAACAATTATTTATAAGCTCGCTCAACAATCAAAAGAGAAACTGCTAGAAGATCTATAAGCAAAAAGGTTCACCAATTAAGGTGAACCTTTTTTTGTTATGTCTAAACATAACCGGCTGTATAACCATCTATAGGAGAATAGATGAAAAATATTATTAAGTTGTCACAACAACTTCTTCTTTACTTTTAACTTTTTCTTTCCACTTTCCTTTACGGAAATAATATAATATTACTGCTCCTTCACCAAGTGTAAATGCTAAGAAGCTTCCAGTTACAATTGTAAAGGGTAGCACCAAAACTTTAGCAGCTAAATACGCAAATGGTAGCTGCAATACCCACTGCCCAACAACTGAAGCAATTAATAATGGCATTGTGTATCCAGTTCCTGTAAAGATAGTTGCTAGCCCAAAATAAAATCCAACAGGCATAATACTCAACGTAACTACTCTAAGACCTGGAACACCAAAAGCTATTACTTCTGGATCATTAATGAATATTCCAAAAATACTTGGTGCGAATATCATTGTTAAACCACCAACTACGGCCATACTAATAATTCCAAGCTTAGCAGCAGTGTAAGCTGTTTCAACTGCTCTATCTATATTTCTATTACCAATATTTTGTCCAGTCATAGCACTTCCACCACTCATCAACCCATTCATAGGAATAAACAGTAAGTGGAATATCCTGCCTATAATACCCCAAGCTGCAACTGCTACTGTTCCATAACCACTTATAAGTGATAATAAAACCATATTTGCTATATTTCTAGTCAAGTTAGCCATGGCAGGAGGCGTTCCTACTTTTACTAACTCTTTAGCCATTTTCAAATCTAAGGTTAAAACATTTTTTAATTTCATTCCTAGGAAGTTGTTTGGTCCAAATAAAATATAACTTCCCATGATAAGTCCAACCATATTTGCTATCACTGTTGCTACTGCTACACCGTAAACACCCATGCCTAAACCAGGCATATTTATTACTGGAATAGTCTCAAACATGAAAATAGGATCTAATATAATATTTAAAATCGAAGATGCAAAAGTTATTATCATTGGACTTCTAGCATCACCACAGCAGCGTAAAGCTGTTTTGATTGTATACAATGAAAAAAACAAGGGCAAAAATATCATCATTATTTTACCGTATTCCATTGCTAATCCAATAACAACCATGTCATCAGTTAATAAATGTAATAAAGGTTCAAGTATTATTAAAAGTGCAAATGAAGCAGCTACACCTACAATAAACTTAAAAGAAAAAGTATTGCTTATTGCTAATCTTGTTTTATCCATATCCTTAGCACCAAATGCTTGGGATATGACAGGTACAGATCCTTGACCTATAATATTATTAAGAACAAATATCATAAAATAAACTGAACTAAAAACTGTTACAGCAGCTACAGCTTCTGTAGACAATCTGCCAACCCATATCATATCTACTAAACTATAAAGTGTTTGAGCCATAAACGCCATGCTAGCAGGAACAGCCATAGCTATAAGGTTTTTCATTATATTGCCTTTTGTTAAATCTCTATGCTTCATTTTTCGCACCTCCTGACGCGTAGTTGCTTAGCTACGCATCCACTTAATCTAGTTTATATAAATATTTTTGCTTTGTCAAGAGGTATCTTTGCTCAACAAATACAATTTGGAATTCACTACAAAAACGATTACTTTGTATCATAAATGAATGCTTTTCACTTTTACTTAATACATGTATCTGACTATCAATCAACTTCAACAGCAAGCTCTTGTGTAGCTTTTCCAACTTCAATATCTGCTAAAGCTTTTTTTCTCCATTTTCCTTTTTTATAAAAATATATTGAAACTAAAGTTTGTCCTATTGCGTAGAAAATATATGTGCTTGTTAACCATGGAAAAGAAAGATTTAATACTCTTGCAACTAAAAACATTAAAGGTATTTGAATTACCCACTGCCCAATAACAGCAGCATAAAGAAATGGAACAGTATACCCAGATCCTCCAAAAAGTGTAGACAAACCAAATCCAGCAGCAAATATTGGCATACAAATTATAGCAGCTCTTAAACCTTGCGCTCCTAGTTTTATAACTTGTTCATTGGTAGTAAATACTCTCATAATCTGGGGCATAAATATAAAGCTAACCCCAGCTATTATAAGCATTACAAAAAAACCTAGTTTTGTAGCAGCTAATCCGACATCTTCTGCTCTGTTCATTTTTGCTGCTCCAATATTTTGTCCTACCATTGCACTTCCACCTTGAGTTAAACCACTTAATGGCATAAACAAAAGATTAAATAATCTGCTCATAATTCCCCATGCAGCAATCGCCAAGGTTCCATAAATTGTTACAAAACCAACCATAATTAAATGTGCTAAGTTTTGAATTAAGCCTGAAGTAGCTTCTGGCAACCCTATTTTAGTTATCTTACCTACAATTTGTTTGTCGATTTTGAATAAATCTGATAACTTTAGCTTATATTTGCTTTTAGGTCCAAACATGATGTAAGAACTTATGATAAAGGATGTTGTTGTTGCTATAACTGTAGCAATAGCTGCTCCAGCAACTCCAAAACCTAATCCTTTAACTCCTATTAGTGGAATTTCATTAAAAATAAAAATAGGATCAAGAACTATATTTAGAACTGATGTTAAAATATTTATAATCATTGGGCTTTTAGAATCTCCACTGCATCGTAAAATTGTAATCACTGTAAAAGAAGAAAATGAGATAGGTAAAAACAGAATTCGAATTTTACCATATGCCAAAGCATTTTCAATTAAACTAGCATCTTCTGTAAATAACTTCAATAACGGGTTTATTGTTAAGAAAAGAAAAATAGCAGCTATTATTCCAACAACAAGCTTAAACGAAAATGTGTTAATGATAGCAGTTTTTGCTAATTTTTCATCTTTAGATCCAAAAGCTTGAGATAATACAGCTACAGAACCACTGCCAATAATATTATTCAAAACAAAAACTATGTAATATATAGAGCTGAAAAGTGTTATCGCGGCAACTGCACTTGCTGACAACCTACCAATCCACATCATATCTACCAGATCATAAATAGTATGACTCATCATCCCTATCATTGCAGGTATGGACATATATAAAAGTCCATTTATTATCTTACCCTTTGTTAAATCTCTATTGTTCATAATAAGCTCCACCTTTAATATAATTAATATCAATATTGATATTTTTAATTTACAACTAAAATTTCAGTTTGTCAATAAATATTATTAATTTTTAGGTTAAAGTTTATTAACTATTCTTTAATCAATATTTAATATAGAAAAGAGTTGGCTTATAAATATTAAGCCAACTCTATAAAAAACTATCTATCTTCCATTATGTTTATAACATATTCCTGCAAACATCTTAATTCCATATTCCAGTCCAGACTCATCCATATCAAACTTTGCATTATGAAGAGGATATTGCTTTTTATCCTTTTGTCTTATTCCAAGCCTGAAAAATGCACCTGGCTTTTCTGTAACAAAATAAGAAAAATCTTCTCCGCCCATTGAGGCATAAGGTAATTCTATGACATTTTCTTCACCTAAGACTTCTTTACCTACAGCTCTTACAATGTCCATGTTTTCTTTTACATTTATTAGTGGAGGATAACCATAAGTATATTTCATTTCATAGCTTGCTCCATGAGCTTTGACAGTATTAGCTACAATTTCTTCTATCCTATCTTTTACTTTTTCTCTTATTTCAGGAAGAAGAGTTCTTACAGTTCCATCGAGTGATACTTCTGGAGCAATTACATTAAATCTAAATCCTCCTTTAATAACACCAATTGTAACCACTGCTGCATCTTGAGGATTTAAATTTCTACTAACTATTACCTGTAAGTTGTTAATAACCTGAGATGCTATAACTACTGGGTCAATAGTTTGATGAGGAGATGCACCGTGACCACCTTCACCAATAATTTTAATCTCAAATCTATCAGCTGCTGCCATCATAGGTCCATCTATCACACTAATTGCGCCTGGGTCAATCTCAGGATTATTATGCAGCCCATACACACAATCCACTCCTTCCAAAGCCCCATCTTCAATCATAGGCGCTGCTCCACCAGGAGGGCTTTCTTCTGCTGGTTGGAATAAGAATCTAATCTTACCATTATACTGATCAATATTTTTTTTAATAAATCTTGCAGTAGCTAACAATATAGCCGTATGGGAATCATGTCCACAAGCATGCATAAATCCTTCATTTTGAGACTTATACGGCACATCATTTTCTTCTTTTACAGGCAGTGCATCAATATCCGCCCTTAAAGCAATCGTCTGCCCTTGCCTTTTTGTATCAATTTCAGCAATGACAGCAGTTTTATAGCTACTTCTAAACTCTATTCCATGTTCTTTTAAATAATCTTTAATAAACTTTGATGTTTCAACCTCTTCAAAGCCTGGCTCAGGATGTTGGTGCAACCATCTTCTTAACCGTACTACCTCTTCTTTTAGTTCACTTGTTTTATCTAAAAATTTCATTTTTTTGGTGGTGCCTAATATAAAACACCACTGCACTCCTTTCAATTTTTATTTATTAAACCAATACACATACATTATAACTCAAAACAAAATAATATAAACTTTTACTACGCTATGATAAAAGATCTTTTATTTATTTGATCTATTGTTCTCATACATTCTCACAAACTCATCTAAAGAGACGTTTTTACAAAGTTCTCCAATCAAATCATAAGGAATGTCATTAAAATACTTAAGTCTTATGCAACTTTTACTCATATCAAGCTTTGTTTTGACTCTTTTTGCATATTCTTTTATAAACCAATCTCTTAGCTTTTCATCCATATATATACCAGTATGATATATTGCAAAATGTCTCTTTTGTGATGCAATAGAGATAAATGGTAATGGCTCTCCCTTCTTTGCATGATATCCTTTTGGATAAATTGATAGAGGCACAACATAGCCAATCATCCCATATGAAAGTCTCTCCTTGAAACCATTAGGTAAGTTATTTGAAATTGTATCTTTTAATCTAATAAAAGCCTCTTTCCTATCTTTATCTACACTTTCAATATATTCATTTACGTTTTTAAAGTCATTTTTCACAGCAACTCACTTCCTCATATAATTACAATATTTCTGATTTGCTATTAAATTCTTTACTCTGCTTTATATCTTATCCTGCTGATTTAATTCTATCATATTATGATAGTGTATAGTGAAAGTATCTAAATTGTCTTTATATACAATTATATTTAATTGTTTGAAGGATATTAACTTTTTAATAGAGAATATAGTTATTTGTAGTACAAAAGGAATTTAGGAGGACATGTTATGAAAGAAGTAAAACGTAAAATCACAATTGATGATTTATATGAAATGAAATTTGTATCTGATCCACAAATTTCTCCAGATGGAAACTTGATAGCTTATGTAGTCAAAACAGTTGACAAAGACGATGACACTAAATATCAAAATCACATCTATGTAGTTAACTCAGATGGCAACTCTGAGCCAGTTCAATTTACGAATCTAGGTAAAAGTGAGACGAATCCTCGTTGGTCACCTGATGGTAAATTTTTAGCTTTTAACGCGAAGAAGGGTGATAACAAGCAGATATACAAAGTGCCTGTTGATGGAGGAGCTCCTCTATTAGTTACAGATGCAGACTTTAATGTTGGTGCACCTGTATGGTCTCCAGATGGTAGTAAAATAGCTTTTAGTGCAAAAGTTTTCCCAAAAGATTATGAGAAACCAGAAACGGATGTTAAATATATCGATAATTTAAGATACAAGTTTAACGGAACTGGTTTTTATGATGGCAAAATTAGTCAAATCCATTATGTTGACTTAAGTAGTGGGGAAATTAAGCAGCTTACTGAAGGAGAATATACTTGTTCTGATCCAGCTTGGTCGCCATGCTCAAAATACATAGCATTTAGCTCCAATAGAACAGAAGATCATGAGTACAACCATTTCTCAGATATTTATATTACAGACTTAGAGGGCAACTTAGATAAATTCACTGAAACTAATGGAAATTACTCTACCCCTTCATTCTCACCAAACGGCAAATATTTAGCATACGTAGGGCATCAATTTGAATATAGTTCTGCAACAGTCTCTACTATATATTTAGCTGAAGTTGATGGAGATAATTGCTTTGATCTCACTGAAGAATTAGATACTGCACCAAGGCATGGTGTTGGCGGAGATGTTGTTAGTTCACCTAACCCTGGAATTATATGGACTAAAGATTCAAAAGAAGTAACTTTTTTAGCTAGTTGGCATGGAAAAACTGCTATTTACCGCAAAGGAATTAGCAAAGGTAGCGAATTAGTAAAAGTTACTGATGGAGATGAAGTTATTTACGGTATGAGCTATTGTGGCCAGACAGACTCATATGCTGGTGTTAGATCAAGTATCGTTGAAATTGGTGATGTATACTTTATAAATAATGACGGCACAAAAAGGCAGTTAACCAATTTGAATAATGAGCTTTTAGAGAAGGTTTATGTTTCAAAGGCAGAACAATTCACTTATGAAGCTGAAGGTTTTGAAATTGAAGGCTGGATTATGAAGCCTTATGGTTTTGTTGAAGAAGAAAAATATAAAACAATTCTACATATTCATGGAGGACCGCACGCTGCTTATGGAAATATATTTTTCCATGAATTACAACTTCTTGCTGCCAAAGGATATGTTGTAGTATTTACAAATCCACCAGGAAGCTCTACTTATGGACAAGAATTTGTGATTCAAACTCATCATGATTGGGGCGGAAAAGATTATAGATCTTTAATGAAAGCTACAGAGTATGTAAGCGAAAATTATGATTTCATTGATGAAAATAACTGGGGTGTAACAGGAGGAAGTTTTGGAGGATACATGGCCAACTGGATGATTACTCAAACTGATTTTTTCAAAGCGGCTGTATCTGCTAGAAGCACATGCAATAGATATAGTATGTTTGGAACAAGTGATGTTGGTTTCTTTAACGGAAATTATGAGCAGAAAGGAAACCCTTGGGATAATCCTGAGTTCTATTTGAAAGTTTCACCAATCTCTTACGTAGACAATGTAAATACTCCAGTTCTTTTAATCCATAGTGAAGAAGATTATCGCTGCCCTATAAGTCAAGCTGAAGAATTCTTTACAGCTCTTAAATGGCAGAAAAAAGAAGTTGCGATGGTAAGATTCCCTAAAGAAAACCATGAGTTATCTAGATCTGGTCAACCTAAGCACAGAAAAGAAAGATTAAGCCATATTGTTAAGTGGTTTGATAAATATCTATAAATAAATTAAATAAAATGGAGCTTTGCATCTAAATGCACAAGCTCCATTTTTCATTATTATTTGTTAGCTGTTAAAACAACACTTAACATCATTTCTATACCAGTTTCAATTCCATCATCTGAAGGATTGAATCTAGGATTATGCCCAGGATAATCGTCCCCTTCAGTCTTTGTACCTAGGTAGAAAAACGCTCCTGTTACTTCTTGCAAGAAGTAAGCAAAATCTTCTCCTCCCATTCCTGGTTTATCTCTGTAATGAATTTTATCTTCAGGTAATATATTTTTTGCTGCTTGAGTTACAATTTCTACGCCTTCTTCACTATTATATAAAGAAGGGTATCCATACCAATAATCTACTTCTGCTTTTGCGCCGTGCGCTTTAGCTGTATTTTCTGTTACTTCTATAATTCTTTTTTTAACTTTATCCCTAGCTTCATCGGTAAGAGTTCTAACAGTCAATAACATCTCAGCTGTTTCAGCAATGATATTGTTAACTGTCCCAGAATGAACACTACCAATTGTTACTACTCCACTATCTAATGGATCTAGAGATCTACTGATAATTGAATGAAGACCAACAATAACATGACCTGCCACATGAACAGCATCAATTCCTTTATGTGGATATGCTCCATGAGCTCCATTACCAATAATTTTAATTGTGCAACCATCTGTATTTGCATGACTGTAGCCACTTATTATTTCTACATGGCCAGGTAAGTAATTTGTTGAAGAATGCAAACCAAATACATAGTCAGCATCGGGGTTTTTTAATACTCCATCTTCAACCATATATTTAGCTCCACCAGGTGGAACCTCTTCTGCTGGTTGGAATAAAAACTTTACAATACCAGGAACTTCTTCTTTATTAGCTGCTAAAGCTGTAGCAACTCCCATTAATACTGCGGTGTGAATATCATGTCCACATGCATGCATTACTCCGTCTTTTTCTGATTTATATGCTACATCTGTTAATTCTTGAATTGGAAGTGCATCCATATCTGCTCTTAGAGCAATCGTCTTTCCAGGTTTTCCACCTTTAAGCACTCCTAATACTGCTGTAGAATCTTCAAATCTTGTCACTTCAATACCTGCTTCAGTCAAAACTTTTTCTACTAAAGCTGAGGTTTCATACTCTTTGTAACCAAGCTCTGGATTTCTATGAATCTGGTGTCTCCACTCAATAGCCTTTTTAGTTACATCTTTTACGGCTGATTTAATATCCATCTCTCTCCTCCTTAAATAATTTTCTAGCAGCAATTGCTAATATACCACAAAGTATTAGTGCAATTGGTATTACAACAAAAGCTACTACCACCCCTATTTTATCATTCAGAGTACCAATAAGATAGTTAATTAAAATATATATTGAGTATCCACCTGTTATAAAAATTGACATTATTTTTGAGTTCTCTCTAGACAATTGTGCAACGACTAAAATTAAAGCTGGATAAATTAAAGCTTGTAATATCCCCGATAAAGAAGCTAGAATTAGATAGCGCTCTCCTAGGAAAAGCATGAAAAAAATTATTAAAGCAGAACTAATTCCAGCATAAAAGACTGCTTTTAAGTACTCTATCTTTTCTAATACAAATCCGCCTACTAATCTACCCATAGTAAAAATGATAAAAAATAATGATAAAAATGTTGCTGCATAAGCAGAGCTTGTATTATAACCATCAACAGCAAAATTAACAAACCAATTTGAAATTCCAATTTCTCCTACTAGATAAAAACCTAAAATAAATACCAATAAAACTAAAAGATGTTTATCTCGTATTTTCTTGCCTTTGCTTTTGTTTACTTTCAACTTAGGATAATCTGCAAAAGTTACTAATATTGTAATTAATAAACCTACTATTCCTAGTACAGAGTAAAATAGTCTCCACGAATAATTAAGACTCAATAATCTACCACTAACTGCTTGAACCACCGCTGCACCCATACCAAAGCTAAAATGTACCAGGGTCATTAATAGAGCAGGTTTAGTACTTTTGAAAAGTCCAACTGACAGGTTAACTGTTAAACCTATTAAAGCTGATCCAATACCTACTCCCATCATGCCAATTAATAATTGTAAAAAGCTTGTTGTTAAAGGTATATATAATAAACTCACTACTAAAATTGTTAAAGATATTAATATAGTTCTTTTTATTTTAAATTTATCAAGAATGTTATTGCCAAAATAGCTTGCAATTAAAAAAGGAATTATTTCTGCTGTAAAAACCCATGATACAGTTTGGTTATCCACTCCAAACTCCATCCTCCAGTGTGGTACTATGACTCCTTTAATTGCAACTGACATCGCCATTAAAAACATAGACAAAAAGATAGTTGAAAGCGCTATTTTTCTAGAAGTATTCATTTTAGCTATCACTTATTGCTGCCTCCAATTTCTTCTTATTGTCTTGATATATGATAAATGCTGCAATGGCTGAAATAGTTAACTGGATAGGCAACATGTAAAATGCTTTAGTTACGCCTATAGTATCGTTTAACACTCCTAGACCATAGCTACTTAAGTTATTAATCAAAGAAGCGCCAATTACAATAACAGACATAGCTTTTGCAGAATTTTTATTAAACACTTTTGGAATTGTTAGTATAATAGTCGGATAAATTATTGCTTGCAATACACCTGCAACTGGAAAAAGAATAAACCCACTTTCCCCTAAAGTAATAGCTGTAGTGTAAATAACTACTGTAAAAATTTGAGCATATATTACACCTCTAATATACCCTATTCTTTCAAGTAAAAAGCCTCCCGTAAATCTTCCAATTGTGAATAAAATGAAAAATATAGATAGATAAGTTGAACCAACATTTTCACCTATACTAAATCCTTCTTTCATATAGTTAACAAACCAGTTATTAATTCCGTGTTCTCCAAAAAGTCCAAAGCCAAGTGCAAACATATATAAGTATGTAAGTTTATTTTTCAAAGGAGAAATATGTATAATGGGAGCTCCTTGTGGATCTGTTTTTTCTTCTTTAGGAATTGGTGGATATTTAGATAAAACTATAAGAATTAACACAAAAACTTGAAAAACAATAATACCTAAGATCATTTGCCTCCATCCAATATTGTTTGAAAGTAAAAATCCTGTAACCTTTTGGATAAATGCACTTCCCATACCATATGAACCATGAATAATATTTAACAGTGCTGCTTGAAATGCAACTGCAAAAAGTGGTGTAGTAAAATTGACACCAAAAATTAAAAAAGCATTCCCGGCTCCGTTTATAAAATATGCTAATGCAAAAATAATGTAATTAGGACTAATTATCATTAATATCAAAGAGCTTATTATTGTTAAAGTACCTATGACTAAAGTTTTTTTATTACCAATATGTTCCAATATACTCCCAGCTACATAAGTAAAAATCATATAGCCTAAAGTACTAATTAAAATAATCATTCCCATTATTGAATCTGTAATAGTAAAATCTTGCTTTAATACTGGGACTAAAACTCCACGTGAACCACCAATAAACGACATCCCCAGCATTGTACAAAACAGAGAGAAAATCGCTAGATATCTAATTTTTTTATTCATATATTTTTACCCCTCCATAAGCCAACCATCAGCTATTATATAATTACTAATAAACTTAAGCAAACCTATTTAACGATAAAAAAATAGTTTGCCAAGAATTGGGGTTTTAACATCAATCGCTTCTGCTGGGCAAGTTTCTTGACAACAATAGCATCTGATACATCTACTGTATTCATATTTTGGAACTTCATTTTTATTTGATCTACTTAAAGCCTTTGGCTTAGCAGGGCAAACCTCAATGCATTGGCCACATTTTATACATTCATCTTCAATTATATAAGGTTTTCTTAAAGCTAATCTCCTAACTAGGGAGGTTATTTTCGGCAACTCTGCTTTTACTGGTGCTCTTACAACATCAAACTCTTTATTAATAAACTGATTAATATCATCTCCGACATACTCAACTTTTTTATCTTCAAACTCACCTAAACCCCATTTTTGTCCATATGTTATAGTGGGAATAAATTTGGGATCAAGATTGATTAGCTTACAAAACGTAGAATCAATGGCAACTGGGTCATTAGATATGAGAAGAACATTCATTGGAATTGGATCTCCTGATCCTGGTCCATTCCCTTCCATTGCGACAATACCATCCATGATATATAGATTTGGTTTTAATAATAAATTTAGATCAACCAACATTTTAGAAAAATCTACTGCATCAGGAAAACTAGTGTGCATTGCTGCTTTATTAAGTCCATAGACACAGCCAAAAGTATTCTTTACTGCACCTGTTATTCTAGTTAACTGATGAGTTTTCATTTTAGATAAGTTTATTATACTATCAGAGTCAATCACAGCTTGAGCTATTTCAAAACGTTTACATTGATGTCCATTTGGAAAGCCTATAGTTTTACCATAACTCATATCAACTTGCTTTATGCCAGCATTTAACCCAGCTGGTCCTAAGCCATTTATTTGAGCCGTTTTTTCTTCGTTATCTTTTGCTGGAGAATCACCAAAGACTACATCCTTATAGCCACTCTCAATCAAAATTGAAGCTACAGCTTCTAAAATAGAGGGATGAGTAGTTACGTGCTTATCAGCACTTTTTGCAGAGAGCATGTTAGGTTTAAGTAAAACTTTTTCATTTTTATTAATAAATTTCTCTATACCACCTAAAAGATTTATACCTCTTTCTATAGAATTCTTCACATTTTTTAATTGATAATTTTCACATTTTATAATAGCAACTTTGCTCATAATCTCCTCATCTCCTCACAGATGTATTATATCATCATTAATATTGAATTTCTGTAATATATGTAAAGGATTTTAAAGCTTTTAATTGAATAATATATTAGATAGGTCTTTGTTAGCTTTAATTTGATTATTAAATTAATCCCTTGACCTAATAAAGCGTAAGTAAGATGCTGTAGATGTAGTATTTAAGGTTTATAGGTTTCCTAAAATAACCTAAATATAAGAATT
>JBKHBO010000034.1:0-19521 GCA_046542315.1 Clostridia bacterium | reverse complement strand
GCTCCAATGATGATGACTTCTGACTTAGCTTTAAGAATGGATCCTACTTATAGGGAGATATCTAAGAAGTTCTATAATAATAAAGAAGAGTTTGCTGATGCATTTGCTAGAGCATGGTTTAAGTTAACACATCGTGATATGGGACCAAAATCTCGTTATCTTGGGCCGGATGTACCAGAAGAGGATCTAATATGGCAAGATCCTATTCCAGAAGCAGATTATGAGATAATAGATGAAAGTGACATTAAAGAACTTAAGAAAAAAATTGCTGAAACAGGATTATCAGTTTCAGATTTAGTAACAATAGCATGGGCATCTGCCTCAACTTTTAGAAATTCAGATAAAAGAGGCGGTGCTAATGGAGCTCGAATTAGATTAGAACCTCAGAAAAACTGGGTTGTTAACGAACCAGAAAGATTAAAGACAGTTTTAACTGTATACGAGAATGTTCAGAAAGAATTTAATGAGGCTCAAACTGAAAATAAAAGAGTTTCTTTAGCAGACATAATTGTTTTAGCTGGTAATGTTGGTATCGAAAAAGCAGCAAAGAATGCGGGTTTTGATATCGATGTTCCATTTACGCCAGGAAGAACAGATGCAACTCTAGAACAAACGGATGTTGAGTCTTTCAGCGTATTAGAACCTAAAGCTGATGGCTTTAGAAACTATCTGAAAAAGAAATATGCAGTAAGGACAGAAGAGTTATTACTTGATAAAGCACAGTTACTAGGATTAACTGCTCCAGAAATGACAGTTTTAGTTGGCGGTATGAGAGTGTTAAATACTAATTATAAGAAGTCAGATCATGGAGTATTTACAAATAATCCAGAAACTTTGACTAATGATTTCTTTGTTAATTTATTGACAATGGATACAAAATGGGAACCAGTATCTGAAGACAGAGATGTTTTTGAAGGACGAGATAGAGTTACTGATGAGTTGAAGTGGACAGGTACAAGAGTTGATTTAGTTTTTGGATCAAACTCAGAACTTAGAGCGATAGCAGAAGTTTATGCTTGTGATGATTCAAAGGAGAAATTTATTAATGACTTTATTAAGGCTTGGAATAAAGTTATGAATGCTGATAGGTATGATGTTAAGTAGGTAAAAGACAAAAGCTGTTGAGTGGCTAAACATATCCACTCAACAGCTTTTTTGTTTTAAATCTATGTAGTTACTTCTCTTTTATTTAGTGCTAATCCTAAAAGTAAAAAGGCAATTCCTAAACTATTTAATATTATTATGGGAATTATATAGCTACTAATACTAAAGCCTGTTGTAATAGTTCTTTGGATACTTTGCATTGCCCATTTATGAGGCATAAAGTTAGCAATAAATTGAATTGCTTTGTTTTGTACAATTTCAAGAGGCCACATTACACCGCCTAGCATCCCTGATGCTACTAAGATTATTGGTGAAAGAGTGCCAAGTTGCTCATAAGTTTTAACAATGCCTGATAGAACTAAACCAAAACTAGTAAAACTAAAAATGAATGAGCCAAACGATATTAGTAATAATCCTGTACTTATACCCCAATCAGAACCTGTTAATATTTTCCCAATTGAAAATACTATTATTATCTGTAACAATCCTACTATGAAGGCTGTAATCAAGTGACTTAACAAATTATATATAGGTTTAATTGGAGTTGTCAGTTTTCTCTGCCATATTTTTTCTTGTTTTTCTTTTAATATATCACTGACTAAAAAAACAACGGTGAAAGATGAGAAAAAGAAAGCGAATCCAAGAATATAGTGCAAGTTTGGTAGATAATTAAAGTTTTGAGCAGCTTCTATTATTGTTGATGACACGTTAATTGGATTCCTATACTTATAGTAATACTCTCCTAAGAGAAGGATCTCTTCTTCTAGATTGTCATTGTTAAAATTATGATTAGCTTTTATGGCCATCTCATTTAAAGTGTCAGATGCATCTAAAATCATACTGAATCTGGTATATGTTGATTGTATATCATTACTAACTTGATACATTTCAATAGAATCTTTTGTTTTTATTAGATCAATATTCACAGTATCAGAGGAGCTTATATTTTTAGAGAAGTCTTTGCTGATAATAAATCCACCTACAGATCTGCCTTTTTCAATATTATCTGTTGCGTTTTCTAAATGGTCAACTGTGTAGTTTATTGTATTATTCCCCTTTATAAACTCAATAAAAGATTTTGATAAATCAGTTTGATCATTATCAATAATAAACACAGTAGGTTTATATGTTTGCCCCATTGAGCCAGTAAAAACTAATGTCAGAATAATAGACATTATAACCATTATTAAAACTAATGCTTTCTTATCTTTTAATAATTTAAATCTTACTTTTAATAAATTAAGCATTTTTAAGTTCCTCTTTTCTTAAAATAAAAATACCGATTATTGAAAATATTAACGATGTCACTATAAGAGTTATATAGTTTGGTAACAAAATTGCCAGAGTAGTTCCTTCAAAAGTTTTTATATATGAGTTAAGAATCACACCGTTAGGAACGACATTGCTTACATATGAAAAGTATTTAGGTAATACCTCAATAGGTATGTAACTTCCTCCAAAAAGCGCAAACACTTGAATTATAAAGCTAGTAAAAGCATCATACACCTTATAGGAATTATGCTTTAAGGTGAGAGCTATTATGAATAAACCTACTGACGAAACTACAATTGACGAGCTTAAAACAGTTAGAAGAGTATAAAACAAATTGCCCCAACTAATTCCAAATACAGTAGTTGAATATACAATCATAATCAAAGACTGTAGAATTACTATCAACATAGTTATAATGAATTTACTTGATATCATTAAGGTCACTTTGTTTTTTGTGGTCAATAACCTATCAAAAGTTTGATATTCCTTTTCATGTAACATATATTTACCTGCATATCCTGCGCTAAAGAAAACAAACATAGCTAGCATTGCTGCTGAATAATACATCAAGGATGTTACAGTATTTTTCTTGCTTAATTGATTTGTTGATATAACTAACTCATCTTTTCTTAAGCTAGTGAAATCTAGCTCCTCTATTAAATTAATAGTGTCGCTTTGCCCTAAATATTCTACACCTTTTTCTAATAGAATATTTTTAGATATTATCATAGAAGAAATTGTATCGCTAAATCCATTAATAAACCCTTCGACTATTCTGTTGGTATAGCTTGAATCAGGATGTCCAACTATCTTAAATTTTATATTATTTCTAAAAGGAGAATAAAAGTTAATATACATATCATATATAAAATCTTTAGGAACAATTACAATGCTTGATATAGTTTTGTCTTTTAATTCTCTTTCAGCTTTTTCTATGCTCATTATTTTATAATTAATTGAATTACTTATCTCTTTTTCACCTAGAAATTGGTTAAAGAAGACATCTTCTGGGTCAAATTGACTAAAATCTAATTCAATATCTTGGCCATAATCACTATATATTTCATTGAGATTGCTAGTAGCCTTCAATATTTCAGTTTCTTTCTCATATTCTTTTACGATTCCAATATTAGCAGTCCATTCTGAACCAGCTTCAGAGAAGGAACCTCTTAAAGCAAAACCTAAAATCGAAGTTAAAATTACTGGCATTAGAATTAAAATTGCTAATGCTTTTTTATCTGCAAATATCAATTTTAAATCTTTAATTAGTATATTTATCATAGATTTCACCTAGTCTCTAAGTTGCTTTCCAGTTAGAGCAAGAAAAACAGCTTCTAAGTCAACTTCTTTGATATCCATTTTCAGAAGCTTACTATCAGAATCAGCAATTATATGCATTATGTCAATATAACTATTGTTATTACTTAACAAGTTTATCCTAATAACATTTTCACCCCAATCTGAACTGCTTACATATGGTAATTTTGCTATACTTAAAGACACTTCTTTGGGATTTTTGGATACTTCTATAATTATTTGCTTCTCTATTTTTGAAAGATCTATTAATTCCTTTTTTGTGCCCTTAGCAATAATATTGCCTTGGTCCATTATGCAAATTCTATCACAAAGGTATTCAACTTCTTCCATATAATGACTAGTGTACAATACAGTAGTACCATTCTCATTAAGATATTTTACTGAATCTAAAATATGTCTTCTTGATTGGGGGTCTATTCCTACTGTTGGTTCATCTAAAATTAGTAATTTAGGTTTGTGTAATAGTGCACATCCTATATTTAATCTTCTTTTCATACCCCCAGAATATGTTTCGACTTTATCTTTTAATCTAGATTCAATACCTATTATTTCTGAAATATCGTTAATCCGCTTATTAAGCAAATCTTTCTTTACTCCATAAGCACTTCCCCAAAACTTTAAATTATCTAATCCTGTTAAAGTAGGATAAAGAGCGATATCTTGAGGCACATATCCTAAATCTTGTTTAATTTTGTTATTAGTTTTACTAATGGCAGTATCTAAATATTTAATTGATCCACTATCAGGCTTAATTAGCGTTGCTATCATAGAAATTGTAGTGGACTTACCAGCACCATTTGGGCCGAGTAGCCCTAGTACTTCCCCTTTATTAAGTTCAAAAGAAATACCGTTTACAGCTGTGATATCACCAAAAGATTTTGAAATATTTGATAAAGTTAACATGTTATTCACCAACTCTTCCGAATTCAAATTTATACTCATCATCTAGATTGTCAAAGTCAATAAGGTTATCTTCATTAAAATTAGGCAATTGTATGTTTTGGTCCTTATTATTGTCCCAATAATCAATGTCTATGGACACATCAGTTTTTACATCATTTAATTCGAAGTGTAGTTTAATGGATTCATTTACGAGATAATTATCTATATCAATGTATGCTCTATAGCTAAATGATACATTTTCAATTTCATTCATTATATCTTCAACATATAACTCCAGAGGTTGTTCTTGATCAAACTCTATGAAATATTCTAAGCTATCTTTATTGTCATTTAGTATTTGTACAACATCATACAAAAAGACAAAAAGTTGATCTTGACTTGGCTCAATGGCATATTCAGTAACTTTGACATCTCCATCCTCTGTTTCCATAACACTTTTATTGCCTCGTACGACATTGTCCTTTTCTAACATTTCTAACCATTTATCATTAATTAGGCTAAAGATTTCTTGATTGAAAGATTTCTCTATTTCATTTTCATCAAAGTTAGTAGTAAAAGTAGAGAAATCTACAAACTTACTTTGCATAGGAAACTTTATATAAACTCTTTCTTCTAAAGAATATATTAGAAAGTCATAACCAACGTTTCCATACTTATAATAAAGATTAGTCTCACTAATATTTTCATCATTATTAAAAGATATAGTTGCACTAAACTCTATATTCTTTAAATTTTCTAATTCTTCTATTTGATCAGGTTCAAGATTGCTTTTTTCAAATTGGTTATTAACAATTACCGTAGTTTTTGTCTTCCCACTATTTAATTCCTCAGTGTTTTGATTTGCAATTTTATAAACTTCAATTGCATTTTCACTGCACGCAGTAATAGCTAAGAGCATAATTAAAACTGCTAAAATTGTTATTATTCTTTTCATTAAGAATCACCCCTTGGTTTATTATTAACTCAATTATATTAAATATTTTATCAAATTTGTATGTGTCAGAGGTCATAACCATCTATGACTTAAGTCATAATCTAGTAAAAATGAAGAAAAACACATCCAAATAGGCGAATGTGTTGTGATTTATAAGAAATATCTTATTGTAATCTGTTTTTTATAACAAAAATTGCTAATTGTGTTCTATCTCTAATATCTAGCTTACGGAAAATATTTGTGATGTGATTTTTAACTGTCCCTTCACTTATAAAGAGCTTTTCTCCAATTTCATTATTACTTAAGCCTTCTGCAACCAATTTTGAGATTTCTAATTCTCTATCAGTTAGTTCCTCTACCATAGGATCATATTCAAATTTCAAGTCCAGCTGATCATATTTATCTGCTAGATCTTGATGTGCAAACTTTAACTCCTTATAAAGCACTTCAACTTCATTTTTCTGATTGTAGATAATTTTTGTAAGATAAAGAGAAATAATGGTTATGATAGTAAAGAGAGTTACTAAGATTGATTCTGTAATTGTAGAAAAGTTTCTATTTAGAACAAGATTATTACCATACTTTATTAGTGAAACAAACCCTATCAAAGGACCAGCAATTTTGAATTTCTTAATGTCTAAAATTAAAGCAGCTTCAACAATCACTAACAAAAAAAGAATGTGAAAAGAGTAATTGACAATGTATCTTGAAAGTTGTTCCATAAAAAAAATGAGTATAGTGTCAATTGCAATTAAAGTAGTTGAGAAAATAATGTTTTTAATAAATAATTTTGAAATTGAAGAGAGTATAAAGATGCTAAATAAAAAAATTAGTAAATTCTGCCTATCAGACATGGCATTTTCAAATCTTAATGCAAAGAAAAAAACGATTAATGAAACAATAATACGAATTATTGAAATTCTTTTTTTCATAATCAGCACCCCTAAAAGTTTCTATTTTAATCGTATATTATCTAGATATTATAATAAAGATTAAACTTGATTAAGTCTACAAGTTTTCTGAGTGTGACAAAATGAAATAGCACTAAGATATTCAACTAAAGTTTAGCGCTATTTCCAAAGCCTTATTCTCTATTATCACTCAACATAGGTTCATACATCATTATGGCATGATTTTGAGTTACAAACTCATCACTAATTTGTTCTCCACTAAGATTAAAAACTTTGCGATAAATTTGATTGTGCCTCATATATCCGCCCCAGACCTCATGTGTTATTTTATGTTCTTTTTCATAAACTTCATAATTAGTCATAGTTGGTTTGCTTGATCTCCACTGTCCAATCAGATGAGTATCGTCTAAATATATATGTAGTTGAAATTTCTGCTTTGTGATATTTTGTATTTGTAAATCAAGATAATTATATGCGCACGTAGCACCACTTCCAAAAGGCTGAGTTCTGTTAGAGTCAGGAAATGCATCAAATCCATGTCTGTATCTCTCGATTACTTTCATAGGAGTATGTAAACTCATCCAAAATATTAGATTTGATAACTGGCATAATCCGCCTCCGACGCCAGTGATAGCTTTACCATTAGATAAAACCATTCCTTCAACATAACCTTTTCTTTTTGATGTTTTACCGATAGATTTCCAATATGAAAAAACTTCATTTGGATATACTATAAGTTTGTCTATTTTCTTGGTGGCTATTTTTAAATTAATTATTTTATTGTGTTGAAGCCACATATCAACTTCTTTTAGTTTTCTAAGCAAAGGAGTTTTATGACTAAAGATTATATAAGGTAAAAGATCTTCTTTTTTTTCTAGTGCATATTTTTTATCACCAAAGTGCCATTTAAAGTATCTTTTCATTCGATAGTAGTTTTTACCTAAAAAAAGTCTAAATTGGCTTCTGTTAATTGGTTGCTTACTTTTGTACAACATTCAACCTCCTAGAAATTGTAATTCAATGAAACAATATCATGAAATATATGAACAATGAAGCTTTATAAAAGGATATTTTTATTTTTCATAGAATATGTCAAGGAGGTGATAATATTGGTAGAAAATGAATTAAAAAGAATAATAGATTTAAGACATAAATTACATCAATATCCTGAGTTATCTAATCAAGAAAGCATTACTAAAAAAATATTAATGGAATTTCTAAAGGATAATACCAATCTTGAGATAATTGATAAGGGCAAGTGGTTTTATGCAAAATATTTTACTGATAAGAAAAACAAAAATATTGCATTCAGAGCTGACTTTGACGCAATTATGATGGAGGAATTTCTAGATCTTTCTTATGGATCTAAAAATAATGGTGTAGCACATAAATGTGGGCATGATGGTCATGTGGCTATTTTGTCAGCATTAGCTTTAGAATTAGAAAGATTAAGGCCTGACAGAAATGTCTATCTAATATTTCAGCATGCTGAAGAAACTGGAAATGGTGCTTTTGAGTGCTTAGAATTTATAGATGAATGTGAAATTGATGAAATATTTGCTTTTCATAATACCAGTGGAATACCTTTTGGTAGTGTAATGATAAAGAATGGTGTAATGAATTATGCTTCAAAGGGCATGATAATAGAGTTAGTAGGAACACCAACTCATGCTAGTAGACCAGAAAATGGTGCAAATCCTTCTTATGCTTTTGCTAAGATAATAGAAGAGTTAGAAAATATATCTAAAGATGATAAATTCAAAGGGTTAATATTAGCAACTATAATAAAAGTAGATATAGGGCAAGAGGCCTTTGGTATTGCAGCTCATTCAGGAAGGTTAATGGTAACAATTAGAGCAGAAATTGAAGACGAGTTAAACTATCTACAAGAATATTTAGAAGATTTTGTCAATAGAGTTGCAAAAGAGGAAAAATTGAAGTGCACTTTTTCATATAAAGATCAGTTTCCTGCAACGGTTAACCATTTAGAAAGCGTTAATAAAGTGATTAATGTGTCAAAAAAATTAGACATTGACGTGATAGAAATGGAAGAAGGTATGCGTGGATCTGAAGATTTTGGACATTTTTTAAATGAAACTAGAGGAGCAATATTTTATGTTGGAAATGGTAAAAATTACCCACCTCTACATACTAAGGAATATGATTTTAATGATAAGTTGATTCCAATAGTTTTAGAAATATTTAAATCTTTAATAATGATTAACTAATTTTGGGAGCAGATAGATGTATAAGATAGTAATATTAGATGAAAAATATGAAAAAATTTTAAGTGAAAGTAATAAAAAAATACTAGAAATTAGTCCAGAAAAATCTCACTTTGCAGATGCGTTAGAAATAAACAATCAACTGAAAAGAAAGTATGGAATTGATACTAATGTTTTAAGCTGTCTTAACCATAAAAGAAGTAGAGAAAAAGCAGAGGGGGTTTATGTAGTAGAACTTAAATCCAAATTAAGAAATGAAAATCTTGATTTTTTTGATATGAAAGAAGTTTTGATTTTGCAAGAAGAGTCAGATATAAATAGCTATTTAGATAATAAAACTAAAAGGCCAAAGTGGCAAAGGATGGGATACTCTAGTTGGTTAAAAGAGTGGTTAAGTAAGAATGTGGATATAGAAATATGTGATTTTTATCAAATTAAAAATAACGCAATATCAGCCGTGTATAAAATAATTAGTGATAATAATAATTATTATGTAAAGGTTTTGCCTACAATCTTCTCTTCTGAACTTAATATTATAAAATATTTATCTAGCAAATATCCAAAGAATATACCAGAGGTATATCTAATAAATTCGCAAGAAAACATTTTAATAACTAAAGAAATTAATGGCAATATGCTTTATGAATTTGATGAACTCAATGTATGGAAAAAATGTCTTACAACTTATGCAAAAATACAACTTTCTGAAAGTAATCAAAAAGATAAACTTTTAGAATTAGGATTCAAAGATAGGACAATGAATAGTCTTAGAGAACAATTGGAAATAATCTCAAAGAATATTTCATCAATAGGAATTGACAAAGAATACAGATTAACTGAAGATGAGATACAATTTTTTAAAGACAACATAGATAAATTTAAAGAGTTAACTTACAAGCTCGAATTATCAGCTATACCTTCAACAATTGAACATGGAGATTTTTATGTAGCAAATATTGCAATTGAAGATGAAAAATGTGTCATTTTTGATTGGTCAGATGGATGTATTACACATCCATTCCTAAGTATGATTCCTTTTTTTAGTGAATGTGAGTTTTCTCCTGAAAATAAAGAGAAGCTTTTAGCTCATTACTTAAGGCAATTTAGTGATTTTGGAACTATGGATGAACTACTAATAGAATATAGTTTTGTTAAAGTAGTTGGAGAGATGCATTTAGCTTGGACATATTATATAATAACAACCTCTTTGACTAAAGATTTACAATGGGAAGTGGAAAGAAGTTTTCTATCGTGTATTAGAGGAATAATACAATATTTTAAAAAGGAGAATTAATTAAATGAAGATTTTAATTATGTCAGCTAGCCCAAATCAAGATGGATTGACTGCAAACTGTGTTAAACAAGTCAAATCTGCTGCTAATGAACTATCACAAGAAATTATTCACATTGATCTGAATAAATTAGATATTAAGAAGTGTAGAGCATGTGATAATGGTTGGGGCATATGTCGAACAAAACATGAGTGTATAATTGAGGATGATTTCAATGAAAGCTTAGAGTTTATAAAAAAAGCAGATGCTTTTGTCATTATTACACCTGTATATTGGTGGGAAATGAGTGAATCATTAAAGACATATCTTGATAGATTAAGAAGAACCCAAGCTTCTAAGCGTTGGGATAATAAAACCAGTTTCTTTATTAACAAACCAGTTATTGCTGTTGCGGCTGCGGGAGGATCTGGAAATGGAACTATACCTTGCTTAGCGAGTATGGAAAGGTTTATCGAACATGTTGGAGGAGACAAATTTGATTTTATCTCTGTTACTCAAAAGAATAAAAAGTATAAACTAGAAGCGATTAGAAAAGCAGCTATTACCCTTGTAAGTGAATATATTTAGATTAAGTCTCAGCATTTTTATGCTGAGATTCTTTTTTGCACTATGTTAATTGATTAAAGTAAAGACTCATAGTATAATACATATAAGTGGTTAATTTTGTAAACTGCACAATAATTTTTTAAAATTATTCTATTGAGGAGATGATTTAATGAGTAAGCTCCGCGAATTGTTAGATCAGCTCAAATTAGTTATAAAAGGAAAAACTATAGATGCTTTAGCTCCCGCTATTATTTTCACTATAATAAATGGCATCTTTGGACTTTTTTACGCAGTAATAACTGCTTTGATTACAGCAAGTTTAATTTTAGTAATTAGAATTATTAACAAGTCTAATATCAAATATTCTTTAGCAGGTTTGTTAATCGTTATTATAGCAGCTGGACTTGCATATTTCTCAGGTAACGCTGCAAACTATTACTTGCCATCTATATTGAATAATTTGTTCATTTTTATAGTTGCTATTGTTAGTATATTAATTAAAAAGCCTATAGCAGCACTGACAAGTCATTTATCAAGAGGATGGGATTTTGATTGGTATTTACGGAAAGATATTTTACCCGCTTATATTGAAGTCAGTATTATATGGGCAGGATTTTTTTTGATTAGAGCATTTATTCAAATGAGGCTTTATATAGGAGGAAATGTTGAAGGTTTAGGATTTATTAATATCTTATTAAGCCTACCGTTTACAATAATTATATTACTCATAAGTTATATATATGGATTATGGAGATTGAGAAATTTAGGAGGGCCCAGTATAGAGGAACATAAAGATGATAAGCCGCCACCTTGGGAAGGGCAAAAACTAGGTTTTTGATATTAACAGGTTTCAAATGAGATGTATTTTATTATACTGATTGGATAATTATTAATCCAAGTGATAAAATATATATAAGCAACACAAATAGTGTTGCTTAGTAGGTAGTTTCTTCATTTATATGATTTTTTTGCAGCTTAAATGACTTTACAATTAATTCTAAACTTTCAGGAGTGATGCCAAGTTCGCTAATTTCAATCAGCAAATCTATTAACCTAGGATCAATGTCGTTAAGTTTTGCAACCTTATTTATCATGTCAACGGTACTATAAAGAACTTTTCCGTCAGCTACTATTGATGCAAGATTATTATTAGGGTGGTGATCAAGCAGATAATCTATGCTAACATCAAAATAGCAAGCTATTTTTTTAATTAAATGATAATCAGGTGTTCTTTCTCCTGATTCATATTTTGAAAGAGAAGAATAAGATACATCCAAGTCAATAGCTAATTGTTTGCGTTCAATATTGCGAGATTCTCGCAGTTTTTGGATTCTCTCAGACAATTCCATTATTCTTCCTCCTCAAAATGATTCTAACACTATGAGTACATAAAATACAATAGAATGGTCAAAATGTATAATTAAATATTGACAGTGTACAAAACGTACATTATTATGTAATTAGCAGATATTTGCAAGTAAGGGGTGATTTGATGAGATTTAATCTAAAAACTGCAAGGAGAATAAAAGGTTTAAAACCGGCTGATATGGCGGAAAAATTAGATATATCACTATCCTTTTATTATAAAATTGAAGCAGGCTCTCGAGACCCATCATTAGGATTGGCATTTGAAATACATGATATATTAGGCGGAGACATCAGAAATTTGTTTGAAAATATAGATTATAGTAATAACTAGAGACTTCTTTTGAAGTCTCTTTTCTTATCCATTGTTGCTATGATAGAATAGTCATAGCAAGAAAACGGTGATAAAATGAAAGTTCAAGAAACTAAGGATAATTTAGATAAATACCTTAACATGATTAAAGATAAATTTCCAAATTATGAAAAAAGACCAGAGCAATATGAAATGATTAGAACTATTCTCAATGGGATATATTTAAAAAAACATATTTTAGTTGAAGCAGGCACTGGTACAGGAAAATCACTTGCTTATATATTAGCTACTTTAGCAATAATGAGTGCTTCTGATACTAAGCAAAAGACTATCATATCAACTTATACAATTAATCTTCAAAAGCAGTTATTAGAAAAAGACTTCCCTCAACTACAGTTTATTTTAGGACTTGATCTAAAAGTTGCTTTAGCTAAAGGTAGAAGAAATTATATTTGCCAGAATAGATTAATTAATATATTGAATGACCTACAAGGAGTTTTTGAAAGTGCAGAAGAAGCTTTGAATTTTAGAGATTTATTGGAAGAAGTATATGATGGTAAAAGAGTAGTTATTGCAGATAAAGCTGATATTAAAACTAGAGTAGCTGCTGGAGTTTGGGATGAAGTTTGTTCTACTCATGAAACTTGTTTAGATGAAGCATGTCCATATATAAGTGATTGTTTATTCAAAAAGGATAGAAGAGAGCTAGATAAAGCAGATTTTATTATTAGCAATCACGCTCTTTTTCTAACAGATCTATTGTTAAGAGGATCTACTGAAGACGAAGAGGGAGGTATTTTGCCTGAGTATGACTTCTTGATTTTTGACGAGGCTCATCATTTAGAAAACTCTGCTACAAGTGCATTCTCTATAGAAATTAATAAAAGCATAGTAAATAAACCAATAATTTGGCTTAGAAGTATGCTTAATAGAGTGATGATTCGTGAAAGTTTTGAGGAGGCAGGATACTCGTTAAATGAGATGAACACTCTTGTTCAATCATATTTTTCTCAAAGTGAAAAGCTTGGTTCTAGTTTAGAAATGTTTTTGGAAGATAACTTAACCAGAAAACTACATACTAATAGCCAGCTAGAAAACTTTCTAGAAGAAACTATATTAGAATTAGTCAAAGCTTTAGAAATTGCTAAAGAAGTTGAAGTAGCTGACCAAATTGCAAAAATTGAATTAAATAAAGTAAAACTTAGCCTAGAAAGTATTCTAGAAGAAATAAACTTTGTCTTAAGTGCTGATAATCAGGGATTTACTTATTGGGTAGAAAGAAGTTTTGAGGCGACTGCTTATGCAGCACCACTTGAAGTAGATCAGATTTTAGAAGAAAAGATATTCTCAAAAAACAAGCCTGTTATAGCAACATCTGCTACATTGGCTGTTCCACAGATGGACTTTTTTGCTAATAGGCTTGGAATCAAAGATTTTACTGCTAGAGTTATTACTTCATCCTTTGATCATAAAACTCAAGCTAAATTAATTCTTCCTGATTATGCTATAGAACCTAGATACAATCAAAACACTGATTATGAAAAAATATTAGTAAAAATAATAAAAGAAGCGAGAAGTAAGATTAGTGGAGGTATGTTTGTTTTGTTCACATCTTATAAAATGCTTGATGAAGTTTATTCTTTAATCAAAGATGAATATGATGAAATATTTGTCCAGGGAACTATGCCAAGATCCATAATATTAGAAGAGTTTGCTAATCATGGTAATGCCATTTTGCTTGGAACAAGTTCCTTTTGGGAAGGTGTAGATGTAGTGGGAGATGGGTTGAGATGTGTTTTAATTACAAAGCTTCCTTTTCCAGTGCCAAAAGACCCACTTATTGAAGCAAGGATGGACAGGATTAAAGAGAGTGGAGGAAATAGTTTTCGAGACTATATGTTGCCTCAAGCCATACTACAGTTCAAGCAAGGATTTGGAAGACTTATTAGAAGTAAAAATGATACAGGGGTAGTCATAGTTGCAGATAAACGTATAGTGACTAAAGGCTATGGAAAGATGTTTTTAAAAGCTTTGCCTAATATTTCAATAAAAACTAAGATAGAAGATGTTTAAAGCTCCTACTGAATAGGAACTTTCGGAACTCTTCTATCTGCTTTTTTATTATACCACCAAGAGAATATTCCTGCGATTATAATTAATAATCCTCCTGTAAAGCTCATCACATCAGGAACTTCAGACCACAAAATGAAGCCTAAAATAGTAGCGATTATAATAGAACTATAATTAAAAATTGATACTTCTGCTGCAGGAGCATAGCTATATGCTAAAGTGATACTATATTGGCCAATCAAAGCCATTAAACCTATTGAAATCAATAAAATCCATTGAGTTAAATTTGGAATTACAAAGCTTGTAATTACAAAGGGGAAAGTAGCTATTGTTGAAAAAAAACAGAAATAAAAAACTATTGTTGTTGTATTTTCTTTACCTTTTAACAATCTTAAAACTGTATAAGCTCCACCTGCAAAAATTGCGCCTGCAAAACCTACCAAAGCTGGTATTACATCAGCACTAAATTGTGGTCTTATAACTAGCATTGCTCCTACAAAAGCCGTTAATAGCACTGGTATTTGGGCTTTTGAAAGCTTTTCTTTCAAAAACAACCATGCAAAAAGAGTTACAAAAAAGGGATTAGTTTTACTAATTATCGAGGCATCAGCCATAGGCAAATGCTCTATACTATAAAAATATGTGATAATACCTAAAACCCCAAGTGTCCCTCTCAAAAAAAGAAGTTTTCTATTTTCTTTCTTACCAAATAAAGATAAATTATTCTTATAAATCAAAAATAGAGTGAAAACTAATCCGATTAGATTTCTAAAAAACACTTTTTGTAACACTGGAATCCCTGTAGTAGACTTAATGATTGCTTGCATTATTGTAAAAGCAAGGGCAGATAATAGCATAAACATGATAGCTTTTGGTTTATTGTCTTGGTTCATTTGTTTCACTTCTTCCTTAAGCATTCAAAGGATAGTATAAATATATAATTATAAAATTTCAAGTTAATTTATAATTATTTCCTCAAATCCTAAATTGCTTAAAAAATTATACATAAAGGTTTCTCCACTAGCTTTAGCTTTTTCAATTATACCAATATCAACAGCCTTGACTGTAATTTCATCACTGAAGTTTTCCAATGCACCAAAAAGATCATCATTTTTAATTCTGTTAAAAAGAGCATCATTTTCACTGTATGGATTATAGTCAATGAATTCTACTGAGGTAACTTCATACTCAGGCATTGTTAGCTCGATACGATTTTCTTCAATAGTAAAATTATTAGGATCTAATTTATTTAAATCAACCCCAGCTTTTACTCTTGCTTCCACAGTAAATATAAAAGATTTCGTAGTTAGAGGTATAATAATATTTCTAAACTTCTTATTTTCTGTATATTCAACAATATCGTGGAAATACATTTCTAGAGTGTTTAACTCTCCAATAGATTGAACACTTTCTAATACAGAAGAATAAGTTATTTGACTATCAGGCTCACTATTATTTAAAGAATATATCCATATTCCTTGTATAACTACAGCTATAATCAAAACTATTATGAGAAAGTAATTATTCTTTTTCATCTTCAAAAACCTTTCTTAGTAAATTTAACTACCATTATACAATATATAATAAAACATTTAAATTAAATAAGAGCAGCAAAAGCTGCTCTAAACAGTATTATTCAGTTTCTTCTATAACTTCTATACTTTCAATAATAGGTGGATCTAAAGGTTTTCCAGTTTGTTTATTTGCTAGTTTGGTATTAGCTAGTTTTTCAATAACATCAAATCCATCAGTTATTTCACCAAATGCAGCATAGGAACCATCTAGATGAGTATGCTTGTCTAACATAATAAAAAACTGAGAACCACCAGAATCGGGGTGAGCAGCTCGTGCCATTGATAAAACTCCTTTAGTATGCTTTAAGGAGTTTTGAAGAAAACCGTTTTTCCTGAATTCTCCCTCAATTGTATACCCTGGTCCACCAGTTCCATCACCTTTTGGACAACCTCCTTGAAGCACGAAACCTGGTATAATTCTATGGAAAGTAAGACCATTATAAAAGCCTTCATCAGCAAGTTTTTTAAAATTAGCAACAGTTTTAGGAGCCATGCCTGGATATAATTTGCCTTTCATTACTCCACCATCATCCATCTTAATTTTAACTGTATATTCTTTTGTCATTTCTTTATTCTCCTTTGTACCATTTTGGTATTATATTTTGAAAGTTATTGTGATCATCAATCATTCTATATACTCCACGCATTCCTTCATCAAAACGAGTAGGGTGATACTTTTCTAGCCATACCGCTGAAGAGATAGCACTCATAGCTCCATAAATAGAATAGATTTTCCAGAAGTAATTGTTTGGTTTCTCTGGATGAAAGTATCCATCTATCTGACCTATGCAAAATTCCTCACTAGAACAGACACTTATGTTGCCTGCTTTTATCAAGTCATGATAAGGATCTCCAAAATCCATTAGATCAAAGTCTATTATTCCAACTAGATTATTATTCTTAATAATCATATTTCCTATATGATAATCATCATGCTGGAAAATATTAGGTCGATCATTTATTAATCTTAAATGATCATTTATAAAATCTAGAATCATATTGCTGTTTTCTAATTTGAAATTTGTCATTTGGTATAATTCTTGGTATCTTTTATGTTTTCTAATCTTTCTACTTCCCCAACTCTCAATTTCACTTGGAGCCTTCAATTCGTGCATTTTTTTAAGCTCTACTCCAGCTTGAAAACCAACTTTGTACTGAGCTTCTTTAGGTAAAGAACTAATAATCTCTTCACCATCAAATCCTTCAATATATTCGAATAAAGCAACACCTTTATTTCCAAATGAAAGAAGTTTAATTGGTTTAGCTACCTTAATATTAGAGTCATATAACTTTTTTTGATAATTGAAAATTTCTTCTTTTCTTAACAAATTTTCTTTCTCAAAGATTGTAAGATTAAATTTCCCATCTTTTGTGTCAATAATAAATTTTTCTTGTTTAGACCAACCTTTTTCGATTTTAATAATATTCGTATGTTTAAGTTTAATTTCCTCAAGCAATCTTTCTATAGACAAGTTTTCCATGTGAAATGCCTCTTTAATACCCTTCATTCACATTTACTAAATTAATAAGAGATTTATTCTCTTTTAATCTAATCATATTTTCAATAACTGGATCCCACCGCTTTAAATCACTCATCGGAGAAGCAGCTCTGTGCGGACTTAACACTACATTATTTAGATTATGAAAAGGATAAGTATAAGGATAAACTTTATTATCCTTTTTAATTGGTTCTTTTTCAAACCAAAAGACATCTAAAGCTGCTCCTGCAATAATGTTTTTATCTAAAGCATTGTATAGGTTTTTTTCTACTACTGTATTACCTCTACCTATATTAACAAACAAACCATTTTTACCAAGAAGTTTAAAGTGATTTATATTGATTAAATCTTTGGTTGAATCTGTAAGGGGTAAAGTAGAAATTACAATGTCACTCATAGAAAAGAAATCATTAAGTCTTTCATATCCAATCACTTCATCTATATTAGGATACTTATCATTAAGGTTGCTTCTTTTACAAGCAATTAATTTGCTGTCAAACCCTGATAAAAACTGAGCTACTTTTTGCCCTACATGCCCTAGTCCCAATATTCCAATAACATTATTTCTTAAAGGTATGTTTTCTCTAATCCCTATATCTTTTCTCCATAATCCTTCTCTGAGAGCTTTATCATGATTAATAATGGTGTTAGATAAAGAGAGCAATAAAGCTACTCCATGTTGTGCTGTAAAATATGAATTCCCATGACAATTAGCTAACTTGACTTTTTTGTTTTCAAATAAAGGAAGCAAGTGAGTAATACCAGCACCAGGGTTTTGAAGAAGTTTTAAATTGCTTGATGCGTTAATTAATTCTTCAGTAGGTCTCCAGCCAACTATCATCTTTACATTATGTTTTTTAGCTAGTTCAATATAAGTGCTTTCATTATGAACCTCTGGATAGATGATATTTATCCCTTTTGGAACATTTTCACTAAAATAATCACGCAACTTATCAGGGACATCCCAAATACATAAAACATTCATTTTTTTCACCTCATTAAAATGGAGCGGTTATGACCGCTCCAAAATTGTTTATTCTGTTAATTCTTTGTGAATCTCAGCTATTCTAGCTGGTATTGCAATTGATTGTGGACACTCGCTCTCACATTGACCACAATTAATGCAGAGACTAGCATCAACACCATTTTCAATCATTGATTGATATTGTTTTTTTGCTCTTTCAACATTATTGTACATATAAGCATTATTATAAATAGAGAATATCTTTGGAATATTGATTCCTTCTGGACAAGGTAAGCAGTATTCACAACTAGTGCAATTAACTTGAATTCTGTTTAAATACACATCTCTAACTTTATTAATTATTTTATGTTCTTTTTCTGTTAAGGAGTTTGGCTCCATGTCATCAGCAACTTCTACATTTTCAGTTACATGATCCATTTCACTCATACCACTTAAAATAGTTATAACTTCAGGATGATCTGCTGCCCATCTTAAGCACCATTCTGCTGGGGTTCTATTTATGTCTGCGCCTTCCCAGATCTCTTTAATATCATCAGGTATGTTATTTGTTAAGCTACCACCTCTTAAAGGTTCCATAACAATAATACCAATGTCTCTATCTGCTGCGTATTTCATTCCTTCAAGTCCTGCTTGATATTCTTGATCCATGAAATTAAGTTGAATTTGCGCAAAATCCCAAGGATAAGAATTAATAATTTCTTTAAATACATCTAATTCATCATGGAAAGAAAAACCAATATATTTTATTTTGCCCTTAGCTCTAGCTTCTTCTAAAAATTTAATAGCTCCATACTCAACCATTTTTTCCCAACGCTCACTATTAAGTGCATGGAGTAAGTAAAAGTCAATATAGTCAACATCTAGTTTCTCTAATTGTTCATCTAAATACTTCTCAAAGTCTTCATACTTCTCTACAAGCCAAACTGGGTGCTTGGTAGCCAAATAAACTTTTTCTCTATAACCATCTTTTAAAACTTTTGCTACAAACTTTTCACTTTCACCTTGATGGTATGGATAAGCTGTATCGATGTAGTTGACACCATTGTCAATAGCGTATCTAACCATTTTTGTAGATCTTTCTTCATCAATCTTACTAGTATCATTGTCAAAATGAGGTAGCCTCATGCATCCGAAACCTAGTATTGAAATCTTCTCGCCCTTTATATTTGGAAATTCTCTGTATTTCATAATTCATCTCCCTATTTTTTGTT
>JBKHBO010000096.1:0-3784 GCA_046542315.1 Clostridia bacterium | reverse complement strand
ATTAAAATAAGGTGGTAGGAATATGAGTAAAAACAAGTTGTTAGCTATAGTTTTTCCATCTCTTGATTCTGAGAGATTTATGAATGACTGGAATATTTATAAAGATCTCTTTTTTTCTAGAACATATAGAGAGTTTATTGGTAGATATTTAGCAAAATTAATGAGTAAAAAAGAATTTAGGGCGCTTAGTATATCAGATGATGAAATTATGCAAAATGATGAGGCATATTATATTAATTTTAATCTTCATGACATACCTAAATTAAAGAGTGTTCAATTGGATTTTTACTTTTTGGATAATAACAAGCAGTACTACTTAGGGAATGAAGGAGTCGAATTTGATTTGGTTAATCAATTAATAAGTGCAAATACTATAGATAGTTGGTATGGCATCAATGATAATCTTATCTCTGCTAAAAGTTTAACTTTTGAGGAAAAAGAATACTTATTAGTTGATGTATTTTATAATAATGATAAGGGAATTTTAGTTTATGAGGTCAATGAAGACTACAGCTACGTATTAAAGCATCTATTAATTATCCCAGAAGACAATGCGTCAAGAGAAATTATCATAGACTTAAATCTAGGAGATACAATATATTTTAGATACATAAATGAAAAATATGGTAGTATTAAATATCAAAATAAAGATGATTTAGAGATTAAAGAATTGAATTTATCAAATTTTGACCATGGGTATGAATTTTCAACTGTTGATGTATTGGGCAGAATAACAAAGTCGAAAATGCTTTTAGCAGAAAAAGAGCAACCTCTAGGAGGATATATTCCTTTTGCACCACTAATTGTAGTGGGGATATTGCTTTTATCTGTTATTATATTACGCTATTTGATTAAATCAGAATAATAAACAAACAGGAATCTTATCTTTGATGGTAGCATTAAAAATTTACTATTCGATGTGCTATAATATCAATTAGATACATAAACATTTTAAGAGGAGCGGTATGATGAGTCAAGTATTAGAAGGAATAAGAATTTTAGACTTAACTAGGGTCTTGGCTGGTCCCTTTACAACTATGATTTTAGCCGATATGGGAGCAGAGGTAATTAAAATTGAGAGGCCTGGAGTTGGTGATGACTCAAGACATTTTGGTCCCTATATAAATGATGAGAGTGTCTATTTTATGAGTATAAATCGGAATAAGAAAAGCATGACAATAAATCTTAAACATGAAAAAGGGAAGACTATATTCATGCAGATGGTAGAAGATGCAGATATAGTAATTGAAAATTTTAGACCTGGGACTATGGAGAGATTAGGTTTAGGATATGAAGATTTGAAAGAAGTAAACGATAAAATTATATATGCTGCATCTTCTGGATTTGGTCATACTGGGCCATATAGCGAAAGGCCTGCTTATGATGCTATAGTCCAAGCTATGGGAGGATTAATGAGCATTACTGGACCTAAGGATGGTCAACCTACAAGAGTAGGCTCTTCAATTGGAGATATAATTGCTGGATTATATACTACAATAGGAATATTAGCAGCGTTAAGATATAGAGATAAAGAGGGAGTAGGGCAAAAGGTTGATATTTCTATGCTTGATGGTCAAGTTTCTATTTTAGAAAATGCTATTGCCAGATATTTTGCAACAGGGGATTCACCTAAGCCTGCTGGTAATAGGCATAATTCGATAGTTCCTTTTGAAACATTTGATACTGCCGATGGTGAAATTATGGTTGCTGCTGGAAATGATAATTTATGGAAGAAATTATGCAAAGCAATTGGTACTAAAGACTTAGCAGATGATGAGAGATTTTGTAGTAATCCGCAAAGAGAAAAAAACTATGAGGATCTAAGGCCAATACTACAAAAACAATTTGAAAACAAAACAACAAGCTCATGGCATGAAATTCTTTTAGCTGAAGGGGTTCCAAACGGGCCTATAAATAATATAGAGCAAGTTGTTAATGATCCACAAGTAAAGGCAAGAGAAATGATTGTAGAGGTAGAACACCCTAAAGCTGGTAAAGTGAAAATGGCTGGAATACCAATTAAAATGAGCGAAAGTCAAGGAAAAATTGTAAAGCCTTCACCAGAACTTGGAGAGCACACTTATGAGGTTTTAGAAAAATTACTAGGCTACACAAATGAAGACATACTTGAGTTGGAAGACCTAGGAGTTTTATAAACTATTGATCATAAGGAGATAGGTATCTTCCATGGGTATAATAAGCTTATAGAGCATTATAAATTTAAAGTCAAACATCTTGACTACTAGCATATGGAGGAGTAGAATAGGCATGGTAGATTTATGAAATATATTTGTAGGAGATGTATAAGTTGAATAAATTTATTTTAGCAAAACTTGAAGGATTTACTTATGTTCTTGAGATTGTTTTGACGGTACTATTAGCAATAGGAATTTCTATTGGGTTGATAGATATTGTTAAATATATTTTTGAAATATATGAAACGGGTGCGCATGGTTCTTATGATGTTTTTAAGCATTTTTTAGCTCATACATTATTGCTTGTCGTAGGTATAGAGTTGATGTTAATGTTATTATCCCACTCAACAAATGCAATTTTAGAGTTAGTGCTTTTTGTTATTGCGAGGAAAATGTTGATATATGCAGAAACGATGATGGATTTAGTTCTTGGTACGGTAGCAATTGCTATTATCTATACTATCTTGAAATACTTGTCTCCAATGCAAGACTTTGTTTCAAGAGATGAGAGGATTTACTCTGCTTCTACAAGCGTAAATAAAATTTCTCAAGACACAGGGTTACCAATTCCTACAGACCGAGGTAATACTCTAGGTGGATTAGTTTGCAGTTTAGCTGAAGAAGCTTGTGTTCCAGCTACAGAAGGTTCGGAGTTCAAGTCAGGGGATATAAGAATTAAAGTTATCAAAGCAACTGAAGGTGTTATCGAAAGAGTTATGATAACAAAAAATGGGGAGCATGAGAATAAAGAAGAACATTAAAAAACAAAGCAGATTCACCTCGGGTGAACCTGCTTTTTTAAGTGTGCCATGTATGTATTGCAACTAGGCGATGAAAGTTTGCTGTGGGGGTAAACAGTAGCCAACCACTAGCCAAGCGCAAGGGTGTCCACTGTGAAGTGGAATCTGAAGAAAGCGTGAAGAGCAAAATCTTGATCCGAGGAACACGAATCACATCAGGCAAGTAGTTTCCGGATAAGCTTGCATAACAAAGCAAAGTCCAAATAACTGTTTGGAGAAACTAAATGTAAATGTGGCGGATATATGAGAGGAAAGTGACAATGCTTACTATGGGAGATCTCGTGGACGAGAAATCGGTTGAAATAAGAATTATCACGAGAAGTCAGCAGAAGCCATAGTACCATTTTAAGTGGGAAGGGCTGAACTTTAGCAAGGCGAGACAATTGAAAGAAACTGATGAAGCAACAAAATGTAGCCAACCCAAAAGGGAACTCACTACTGAAAGGAAGCGCGGAACGTGGATGGTAAGTAGGAGAACATGCTGCTTCAAAGATAGCTTCAAAGAGAAAAGCCAAAGGAGACAAAGATGGAGAAACTACTAGAACAAGTTGTAACTAGAGATAATCTCAACAGAGCATACAAACAAGTAAAGAGAAACAAAGGCTCTGGAGGGGTAGATGGAATGCAAGTAGAAGAATTACTTGAATACTTAAGGGACAATGCGGACAAAATAGTAGGAGACATTCTAAGAAGGAAGTATAAACCTAACCCAGTACTTAGGGTAGAGATACCAAAAGATAATGGAAAGAAAAGAAAGTTAGGAATACCCACAGTAGTAGACAGAGTGAT
>JBKHBO010000033.1:0-20486 GCA_046542315.1 Clostridia bacterium | reverse complement strand
AGAGACGAAGGAGCTTCATATCATTATTTGCCGCCAAGCAGAGAAGTTGAGATGGATTTAGAAGTATATAATCACATAAAGAATGAGTTAAGTAAAAGAGGCATTCCTCATAAAACAAGCAAGACTTGGACTACAGACGCTATTTTTAGAGAGACAAGAGATAAGGTCAATTTAAGAATCAGTGAAGGGTGTATGACTGTAGATATGGAAGCAGCAGCTTTTTTTGCAGTTGCAAAATTTCGGGGTGTAAAATTAGGACAGATTCTTTATTGTGGTGATGATTTGAGTGCGGAAGAGTGGGATGGACGTAAGTGGAAAAATAAAAATGTAAGAAAAAATTTAGTGGAACTTTCTATGGATATTTGTCTAAAGCTCTAATCGAATTGAAAATTTAAGAGTAACAAAATAAAGCCCTCTTATCTTAGACTAAAATCTAATTTGAGAGGGCTTTTGTATTGAAAAAAAAAGTATGTTGACCACTGTGGTCGACTGTGATATTTCAACCAGACCATATTGTTCAAGTATTAATCGGGGGTGGGTTATTTGAATGAAGCGTTTTTAAAACTTGAGGAAGAAAAAGGGAAGTAACTTTAAGAGAGTTTGCTAGAAAAGGTTATAAAAATGTATCAATAAATATGATAGTTAGTGATGCTGATATTAGTAAAGGTATGCTTTTTTATTACTTCAATATTAAAAAGAACTGTTGGATTATTTAATTGAGTTTAGCTTAAGCTTTGTAAAGTCTGGGATGATATATTTACCTGCTGTTTGGGCAATGCTATCGATAGCAATATTTTTCCTAGGAACATATCCAAAAGGATTAGCTATAACTTGGATATATTTAATGTATTCATTTTTAATAAATTATTTGGGTCAATTATTAAAGTTGCCAGAAATATTTGCAAAACTAACTCCTTTTTCACATACTCCACAAGTTCCAGTTGAACAGATAACAATTTTGCCACTATTAGTTTTAACACTTATTGCAATAGGGTTGAGTACTTATGGGTTTATCAAATATAGACAAAGAGATATAGTAGCTTAAATCAAGTAAGAGAACTTCTCATTATTAAGAAGTTCTCTCTTTATCATTAGGAATAATATCAATAAGAGTACAATCAGAGTCACTTGTATTTGATATCTTATGTGGCTGGCTTTTGGGAAGATAAATGTAGTCGTCAGAATTAAGTAAATAGGGTGTGTCTTTACAGTCTATTTTACAGCTTCCTTCAATTAGTATATAAAGATGAGAATTTTTATGATTTTTCCTGTCTATAAAGCCATTGCTTTTAATAGTAATTGTTTTCATAGATAAATTTGGCCAAGCTTCTCTGTTTGATAAAAGTTGTAACTCTTTTGCATCTTTACTGAACTCACTAGTGATAACCTTATCTGAGTCATTAATGTTGCCCTGAATAACTTGTTGACGTTCTCTTTTAGATATAGATATTTTTACTATAGGCAAATCCAATCTTTTACGTAAAGTATTGAATATACTTTCATCTTCTAAGTTTTTAATATTCGGGAAGGCTTGCAAAAAGTGTCTAAAGGGTTTAATTCTATTTCTATTTAATAATTCATAGTATCGATTAATTGCTCTATTAATTACAATTCTAGTTTCTTTTCTTGCATTAGCTAAATCATCACTTATTTCATCTAATAACTCATCAAGGTTGCCTTCTTGTAAAAGAGTGCGAATCCTTGAAAAATCCAAATCAATATCCGCATTTTCTATTTTAGTTCGCAATTGTTTTGTTGCATTTGTTAGATCACTTGTAAAGTTTTTAAGTCTTAAAGCAAGATCAACACTTCTAGTAAAATCAATAGCAAAAATCATAAGAATTACAATTCCAAAATAATCAAATAACGGTCTAGGTAGATTAACTCCTCTATTAAGTTCTAATTTATCTAGCAATATATAGAAAAAAGAACCTCCGATACCCCAATAAATAGAGAATTTCAGAGCTATATATCCTCCAATATTATAATCAAGACTCGAGTAATCCCACCATCTTTGATTAAATAGTGCCATTAAAACAAATCCAACGATAAATTCTAAAATAGTAGTTATAGTTGTTGTTGCTAAAAACAAAGCAAAAACGTTTTGAAGGGTTAGATCAAAGTTTACTAAATTAAAAATAGAAGCAGTAATAAATACTAATGAAAAACCAAATCCATAGATTGGGCAAAAAGGGCCATGCAAAAATCCTCTGTTAACAAATTTTTTATCATGATAATATCTATATCCTACTTCTAAGATCCATCCTAAGACTGAAAATGTTACAAAATAGTAGAATATATCAAAATAATTGTAAATACCTAAGTCTATGTCTTGCATTTGTATAACCCTCCAATGATTCTATTATACATTAAACGCTAAGAGTAAATACAAAAAAAAGAAGATAAATGACAGTTAAAATATTTGTATTTGACTGCAGTGCTTTGCTTTGCTACACTTAGGTAAACGTTTTAGTAAAACGTTTACCTAAGGAGAGGAGGGACTAGAATAGCTATTACAATCAAAGATATTGCTAAAAAGGCAAAAGTTTCAACTACTACTGTTTCAAAAGTTTTAAATAAGAAGGATGAAAACATAGGAGAAGAAACAAAAGAGAGAGTTAAAAGAATTATTAAAGAATATAATTACACTCCTAATAGGCTTGCTAGATCACTTGTAACTAAAAGAAGTCAAACAATAGGGTTAATAATTCCGGATGTGAGAAATCCCTTTTTTACAGATTTAGTTAGAAGTGTTGAAGATTTAGCAGAAGAGCATGGATACAATGTCTTTTTTTGCAACACAGATGAAAGTTTAAAAAAAGAAATTAGCAGTATAAATGCCATGGAAGAGAAGCAAGTAGAAGGAATAGTAATAGTGCCAGCATCAAAAATAGATGAAAAAGTAGAAAAAAGACTTGAGACTAATGTACCTATAGTTGTAATAGATAGAGATGCAGAGTATAAGAACTTAATAGGCAAAGTTTTAAGTGATAACTATAAAGGTGCTTATCAAGCAGTAAATCACCTCATAAACTTAGGTCATAAAAAAATAGCTTTTATTTCTGGCCCAGTTGAGATCAAACCATCTGTGGAAAGAAGAAAAGGATTTTTAGATGCTTGTAAAAACAACCATATTGATATTAGCGAAAAGGATATTTACATAGGTTCTTTTACTTTAAGTTTTGGCAAAGAGATAATAAAAAAGCTAGAAGATAAATATAGTGCTTTTTTCTGTGGGAATGATCTAATAGCAGCTGGAGTTATACAAGGGTTAAAAGAACTTAATAAGAATGTTCCAGAAGATGTATCAATTATAGGTTTTGATGATATTCCTTTGGCTAGCATGTTATCCCCTACATTAACTACGGTAAGGCAAGATTCATACAATATTGGATTGCAAGCAGCTGATATTTTAATCAAGTATTTAAAAAATCCTAAGAAAAAGGTAAAGAATGTTTCGTTGACTACTCACTTAGTCAAAAGAGATTCTGCTAGGAAGGTTGACTAAAGATGCACAAAGTAGTGGTAGTAGGCAGTATTAATCAAGATATTGTATTCAAACTTAGTGAGATTCCTAAAGCAGGTCAAACACTTTTAGCTGACAATAGCTTGTTTATGTATGGTGGTAAGGGTGCAAATCAAGCTGTAAGTTGTTCAAAACTTGGAGTTAGTTGTGCTTTAATTGGAAAAGTTGGGGACGATTCTTTTGGTTTAGATTACTTAGATAATCTAACAAAGGTGAATGTAGACATATCAGGAGTAATTGTTAGTGAAACAGAAAAAACAGGGGTAGCAGCTATATGTGTTGATAAAAATGCGCAAAATGCTATTGTAGTAGCACAAAATGCAAACGGCACTTTAAGTAAGCAAGAAGTTTTTAAAAATACAAAGCTCATTGAAAATGCTGAATATATTTTAGTTCAAAATGAAATACCTTGTTCAATCAACTTTGAAATAATAACTAACACTGATAAAAAGCTCATCTATGATCCAGCACCTGCTAGAAAAATTGAAAAGAAGTATTTGAAAAATATTTTTGCGCTAACCCCTAATGAAGAAGAAGTAAAAGAAGTTTTAGCTGAAGATGATTTATCAGTTTATGAAGTAGGCTTAAAGTTAAGCCAATTAGGTGTAGTTCATGTTTTAATAACTAGAGGCGAAAAAGGTGTTTGGTATTTTTACAAAAACAAAGGATATTCATATCCAGCCTATAAAATAAGCCCAGTTGATACAACAGGAGCAGGAGACACTTTCAACGGTGCTTTGGCTGCTTATTTAGCTAAGGGATATAAGATGAGTGATGCAATTAGTTATGCACAAGGTGCGGCTGCTTTAAGTACGCAAAAGGTTGGTGCACAATCAGCAATGCCAGAAGAAGAAGAACTTAAAAGCTTTATTGCTGATTATGGAGTAATAAAAGGGCAAATAATAAAAAACAATGGAGGAAATGATGAGTAAAAAGATTTTTTTATCACTAATTGTAGTTTTGCTACTATTCAGTTTAATCGGATGTAGCGAAGATGCTGTTGATGACCCAAATGAAGGTGAACCAAACGGAGAAGAAGCGCTTAGAGCAATTTTACTAATCCCAGGAGAATTAGGAGACAAATCGTTCTTTGACGCTGCTAACAATGGAATGGCTTTAATAGAAGAAAACTTAGAAGCAGAAATTAAAGTTGTGGAAATGGGAACTGAGAGTACTGCTTGGGAGCCAAACTTTCTAGATGCAATTGAAGGTGGATATGATATTATCATCTCAGGAAATGATACTACTGAATTAATGAACGAACTTGCCACAGATTATCCAGATCAAATGTTTATAAACTTTGATACTTCAGAAACTGAAAATCAACCTGAGAATGTTTATTCTATGTTTTATACAACAAATGATTTATCTTTTATGGCAGGAGCAGCAGCTGCTTTAATTACAAATTCGGACATGGAACTAGCAAACGAAGAAAAGATTATTGGATTCCTTGGTGGAATGGATATACCTGGAATTAATGATTTCTTAGTTGGATACATTCAGGGAGCTCAACATGTAGATCCTGAGATTAAGATGTTTATTTCTTATGCAGGTGACTTTGGAGATCCAGCGAAAGGTAAAGAGTTAACTTTAATCCAATACAATTCTGGAGCAGATGTAAGCTTTAACGTTGCAGGTGGAACTGGTCTTGGTTTACTGGACGCTGCATATGAGACAGATAATTATGCAATTGGCGTTGACTCAGACCAAGCAATGCTGTTTGCAGAAAGCGAGCCTGAAAAGGCAGCACATATTGTAACTTCAGCTGTTAAATATATAGATCAAGCAATTTTTAGAGCAGTTGAAATGCACGTAGAAGGAACATTGCCTTATGGTACTCACGAGGAATTAGGAGTAGCAGAAGGTGGAGTAGGTTTAGCGAAAAATACATATTATGAAACACTTTTATCAGAAGAGATCAAAGCAGAATTAAATGATATAGAGCAACTCTTAGTTGATGGTGAAATCACTGTCGATTCAGCTTTTGGAATGTCTAGTGAAGAGATTAATGAAATTAGAGATTCTGTAAGCATAGAAAACTAAACCTAATCCATAATATATCGCTAGATGAGCATCTAGCGATATATTAATTTTCTTATTTTCAAGGAGTAAATAATATGAGTCAAACAATCTTACAACTTAAAAACATAACAAAAGTATACCCAGGAGGAGTCGTAGCTAACAAAGGTGTTAGCTTTGATTTGCGTGATGGTGAGATTCATGCCCTTGTTGGAGAGAATGGGGCAGGGAAATCAACTTTGATGAAGGTCCTTTTTGGTATGGAAAAAGCAAATAGCGGTGAAATTATCTTAAATGGAGAAAAGGTAGAAATTAATGACCCTAATCACGCTATTGACCTTGGCATAGGCATGGTGCATCAGCACTTCATGTTAGTCCCATCTTTTACAGTTACTCAAAATTTACAACTTGGGATGGAGCAAACAAAAGGCATTTTTATAGATAAAAAAAAGGCAAGAGAGATTACATTAAATTTAGCACAGAAATATAATTTTGCAGTAAATCCAGATAAAAAAGTTTCAGAAATAAATGTTGCAATGAAGCAAAAAGTTGAAATTTTAAAAGTTTTATTAAGAGGAGCTAAGATTTTAATCTTAGATGAGCCAACAGCTGTCTTAACTCCACAAGAAACAGAAGAACTGTTTGCTCAACTAAGACTTCTCAAAGATATTGGACATAGTATAATATTCATTTCTCATAAACTAAAAGAGGTAAAAGAAATAAGCGATAGAGTAAGTGTATTACGTGATGGCAAGATGCAAAAAACTCTTGATACTAAAGATGTTGATGAAAGAGATATATCCAAACTTATGGTAGGTAGAGATATACCTAGGTGGCAGATAAATCACAACTTTGAGTTTAAAAACCCCAAGTTTAGTGTAAGAAACTTGTCATTTGAGTTTGAGGGAAAGCAGATTCTGAATAATATTAGCTTTGATGTTTTCAATGGTCAGATTCTTGGGATTGCAGGTGTAGAAGGCAATGGTCAAGTAGAGTTAGTAAAGTTGATAACAAAATCGCTACTTTTTTCTAAAGGTGATATCTTAATTGATAATAAGTCAATCAAGAATATGGATGTTTCTCAACTAAGGAAGCAGGGATTATCATATATCCCTGAAGATAGAATGGATAAAGGGGTAGCTGCTGAAGCTTTAGTTGAAGAGAACATTGTAGCAGATAGAATTATTTTGGATAAGTTTAGTAAAAAAGGGTTTTTAGATACAAAAAGAATTACGCAAACTGCAAGTGACCTAATAAAAGAATACAGTGTTAAAACTAGTGGCCCAAAAGAAAAAATAAAGTCTTTATCGGGTGGAAATATTCAAAAGGTAGTTGTTGCTAGGGAAAGCTCATTAAATACAAAAGTTTTAATAGCAGAACAACCAACTAGAGGTGTTGATATTGGCTCAATTGAATTTATACATAATCAATTAATTAAACTGAGAGATAATAACAAGGCTATATTATTAGTGTCAGCTGATTTAGAAGAAATTTTAAAATTAAGTGATCAAATTCTTGTAATGTTTGAAGGCGAAGTAGTTGCCTTTTATGATAATGACGAGTCTTTAAGTGAAGAAAAACTAGGATTAGCTATGCTTGGAATAGAAAGACAAAGTGAGCAAGAACTAAGGAGGGCTATAAGTAATGAGTGATAGAACATTTCAAATTCTTAGAACTCTAGTAGCTATTGGTATTGCTTTAATTCTTGCTTTTTTTGTAACAATTATAGTTTCAGAAGAACCAATGGAAGCGTTCAGTTTGTTTTTATTTGGCCCACTTAGAAATATTAGATATATGGGAAATGTAGTAGAATCTGCAATACCACTTGCTTTTGCAGGGTTAGCAACATCTATTTTGTTCTCAGCTAATTTATTTAACTTAGGATCAGAAGGGATATATTACATAAGTGGATTAGTAGCAGCTACATTTGTGGTAAATAGCTCTATAAGCGGAGCAATGTTACCATTAGTAGCTATTATAGTAGCAGGATTGGTAGGCATGGCTTTGGCAATTATCCCAGGATTTCTTAAAGCCAAATGGGATGTTAATGTCTTAGTTACTTCACTAATGTTTAATAGTATATATTTTGGTTTTGGATTGTATTTTCTAAACTATTATTTAAGAGATCCAAATATAAGTCAAATAGCCTCTCATAAGTTTCCTGAGAATGCTAGTCTTTCAAGAATTATTAGTGGGACAAGAATACATTCAGGGTTAATCATCTTAATTGCAGTTTCTATTATAGTATATATCTTTTTATTCAAAACAAAATGGGGTTATGGCATTCGGATGTATGGCATGAATAATCAATTCATTAAATATGCTGGCGCTAAACCTTTTGTATTAATTATGCTAGCTCACCTTGCAGCTGGATTAATTGCTGGAATAGGTGGGTCTGTAGAAGTTTTAGGGATGTATACTCGATTTAGATGGGCAGCTTTACCAGGATTGGGCTTTGATGGTGCTTTAGTAGCAATGCTATCAAAAAACAGACCGTTTGCCTCACTAGGAGCTGCGCTTTTTATAGCATATATTAGAATAGGAGCAGATTTAATGAGTAGGCTTTCTGATGTTCCTTCGGAATTAGTCGCTTTCATACAAGCTTTAATTATATTACTAATTTCAGCAGAGAGATTTTTATTTTATTGGAGACAAAGGGTGTTACTTAAGGAGGCTGGTGAATAATGGGAAACATTTCAGATTTGTTTTTTTCAACAAACTTTTTTTACTCAATGATAAGAGTAACTACCCCCATTATACTAGCAGCCATGGGAGCTTTAATCTCTGATAGAGCAGGAATAGTTAACATTGCTTTGGAAGGAATAATGTTAATGGCAGCTTTAAGTGGAGTGGTGTTTAGCGCTTTTTTAGAAAGTGCTCTTTTAGGATTTATATTTGCTATTTTTACTGGTGTTTTGATGGCACTTATATTAGCATATTTCACACTTGAACTTAAAACGCATGTAATTTTAGGTGGTATAGCACTTAACTTATTTGCTACTGGAGGGTCTGTTTTTATTTTATTTGTAGTTTCAGGAGATAAGGGAACTTCAGCATCTTTAGCATCGAAGGTAATGCCAAGAATTGATATACCACTTATTAAGGATATCCCAGTAATAGGTGAAATATTTTCTGGACATAATGTAATAACATATCTAGCAATGCTTTCTATAATTGGTTTATACGTTATGCTTAATAAAACAAGATTGGGTAAAAAAATTAGAGCAGTTGGAGAAAATAAAGATGCAGCAGAGTCAGTAGGAATTAATGTAAAGAGAATACAGTATCTAGCACTTAGTTTAAGTGGTGTTTTTGCAGGTATGGGCGGAGCATTCTTATCAATGGGATATGTATCATGGTTTTCAAGAAATATGTCAGCAGGTAGAGGATGGATTGCTCTAGCAGCTGAGGCCATGGGCCGAGGAAATGTAATTGGGACTAGCTTGACTTCGTTGCTTTTTGGATTTACTAGTGCTTTAGCTAATACACTACAAGTGATGAACTTTCCAAATGAAATAGTTAATACAATACCCTATATAGCTACAGTTTTAGGTCTAACAATATATTCTATACAAAAATATAACAAGAAAAAGAATTAGGTGAAAAATGTGAGGAAAATTATTATAGATTGTGATCCAGGGCATGACGATGCTATAGCAATAATGTTAGCGCTAGCGCATAAAGACAAGTTAAGAGTAGAGCTGATTACTACAATCGGAGGCAATCAAACTCTTAGCAAAGTTACAAAGAATGCTTTAAGAATATTAGAATTTCTAGGCAAAAATATACCTGTAGCAAGTGGGGTGGACAGACCTTTAGTTAGGCCCCTTAGAGTCGCTCCCGAAGCCCATGGCGAAAGTGGGATGGATGGGCCAATTTTGCCCGAACCTACTAAAGAGGCTCTACCTAATGCGATTGAAGAAATGGTTAAGGTAATTAAGAATTCTAAAGAAAAGATAACACTTGTCCCAATTGGGCCATTAACTAATATAGCTCTACTAATAAAAACTCATCCAGAAGTGATTGAAAATATTGAGATGATTTCTTTTATGGGAGGCGGAATTAATGTTGGTAATGTAACAAGTGCTGCTGAGTTTAATATTTATGTAGACCCAGAAGCCGCTGATATTGTGTTTAATAGTGGTATTCCTTTAGTAATGAGTGGATTAGATGTAACAAACAAAGCATATATCTTAGAGGAAGAGTATAGAAAGATTAGTTCTAGAGGTAAAGTTTCAAATTTAGTGAGTGAGTTGCTAGATTTTTATAGTATCTATGGGAAAATGCATGGGTATATTGGAAATGCTATGCATGACCCTTGTGCAATAGCTTACTTAATAAAACCAGAGTTGTTTAGTTCAAAAGATTATTATATAAAAGTCATACTCGATAGTGTTGAATGCAGAGGAATGACTTTGGCAGATAAAAGACCAAAGCCAGAGGAAGAGAGTAATATAAAAGTTTTATTAGAAGTCGATAGAGAACAATTTAGAGACTTATTATTTGATTCATTAGCAATACTAGATGAGGAAGTTAACTGATATGGATATAATAAAGTATAACAAAAGATTAGTTGATGAAGCGGATGTTAAAATTGTTAATGAAAAGGAAGAAGATTGGACGCAGTCAGATTCAGTTATATTAAATGACAATCATATAAAGACTTTATGGTTTTCACGCGCGCCAGGATCAGGTGCACCAGCATCAGTTTTGGCAGGTGCAATACAAGGAGTTAAGAACCTTGGATATAAAGTCAGTGAAGCTGAAAAAATCTTTTTTAACTACAAAGATAGTAAAGATGTATCACTACTAGCTGAAAATTTGTCATACATTTTTTACTTGCTTAATAATGCAGAAAAAGATGAGTCTTCAAAGTATTGGAACTATGCAATATATGATAGTTTTGAAAAGTATCTAGGTGCGTTGCCAAAGGATTTGCCTGAAGGTGAACCCCCAAACGATTTAGAAGAAAGAATTTTTTATGGGTGGGTAGGACAAATTGCAGCAGGGTCACTTGGGACTGCACTAGAAGGGTATGGCAGAGAGAAAATAAATCAAAAGTTTGAAGTGATTGATGATTATCTAAAACCAATAAGTACATATAACGATGATTTAACATTTCAAATAGCATTAATGAGCGCAATTGAAGAAAGTGGTAAAACAGTAAATTCAATTGATATAGCAAAAAAATGGGTGAAACTTATTCCTTTTGCTTGGTCAGCAGAAGATATAGCATTAAAAAACTTAAGACTAGGAATATATCCCCCAGAAAGTGGATTTAGATCTAATCCATATAAAGAGTGGATAGGAGCACAGATGAGAGGTTCTATTTGTGGAATGCTTTATCCAGCAAAACCGCTTAAAGCAGCAAAGTTAGCTTTTTTGGATGGGCAAATATCACATTTTAATAATGGTGTTTTGGGAGAAGTATTTAATGCTGTTATGACTTCAATAGCCTTTTATGCAAAAGATGTTGATCAAATTATTAAACAATCTTTTCAATATATTCCAAAGGATAGTCTATATTATGAAGTCATCACAAAATCATATAGAATCACAAAAGAGAGTAGTAATTATATGCAAGCTTTGGAGAAATTAGAAGAAGAATTCTACCAATACAATTTAGTGCACGCTTTCCCTAATATTGCAATTGAAATTGCTTCTATGATTTATGGAAAAGGAGATTATTCGAAGACACTTGACTTATTAGTTAGGGCAGGATTAGATGTAGATTGCAACGCAGCTCAGGTAGGGAATATTTTAGGAGTATTGAATGCAAATGTAGAAAAAAGGTGGGTAGAGCCACTTAACAAGAGTTTTAAAACTTATCTAAGAAAATATAAAGAGATATCTCTAAGGGAAGTTAGTGACTGGACGGTTAGATTAATTAAGAAGTTAAGGTGAGAGGTTAGTTAATAATGAAATTAGGCAAAGTAATAGTTATTATTTTTTTAGTGCTTCTAATATTCTTTTTTCAAAATATTGATTTATTTATAGAAGATGCTTACGCACCAGAAGAGAATACAGAGTCAAAAACAGAAATTCATGAGGATCAAAGCTATACAGATCCTTATGAGGTTGCAAGATATATTTTCAAATATGATAAATTGCCACCAAACTATATAACTAAGCAAGAAGCAATAGAGTTGGGATGGTTAAGCCATGAGGGTAACTTATGGGAAGTCACTGATGAGAAGAGTATAGGTGGAAATAGATTTTATAATAGAGAAGGCGACTTACCTGAGAGTCAAGGAAGAGTTTATTATGAATGCGATGTTAATTACCAGGGCGGATATAGAGGTAGCGAGAGACTAGTATATTCAAACGATGGATTGATATTTTACACAAAAGATCATTATGATAGTTTTAAGGAAATTAAAAGGAGTAATTAATAAAATGACTATACTAATTAATGGTAAAAAAATGCTTTCTAAGGATGAAACTCACAGATATATATCAAACAAATTGAATTTTCCAAATTATTATGGCAAAAATTTAAATGCTTTATGGGATATGTTGACTACTATTCATAAAAAAACTACACTACATATGTATAATACTAACTATTTTTTAACCCACTCTGAATATAAGCAAAAGCTTATAGATCTACTAGTAGGAGCAAGTGAGGAAAACCAACATTTAAATGTTATGTTTACAGAAGGCGATATTGCTAAGGAGGAAATTGGTATGAAGTTTTCATGGGTGACGATTTTAGTAAACGATTTAGAAGAATCTCTTAAGTTTTATCAAGAGGTAATAGGGTTGCCTCTTGGAAGAAGATTTGAGTCTGGTGGAAAGAGTGAAATCTGCTTTTTAGGTAAAGGAGAAACACAGGTTGAGTTGATCTATAATGAAAAAATGGATGAGACTGAGCACACTTTAGATATATCTTTGGGGTTTGTCGTAGATTCACTTGATGAGACTATAGGTATGCTAAAAGAAAAGAACATAGAAATAATTCAAGGACCAGTGGCTCCTAACGATCATATTAGATATTTATTTATATTAGATCCTAATGGAGTAAAAATACAATTTGCAGAAATGTCATAATTAAAAACCAAAAAAGCCTCCCATCGGGAGGCTTAATTTTTATTGTTCTATGTCTTCTGGATAGTTAAATGTTTGAATAACTTCAGAAGTTTCATTATCAACTAAGGTGAGTGTGTTTTGCTCATCTAAGCCAGTAATTTGATGGTATTGAGCAATATTCATTGCGACTGTAGGTAATAACTCTGAACCTATTTCTTCGTCAGACTCATAACCACTTTTTTCAACTTTTATCTCAATATTTCTAAAATCTGGTTCATAATCAATATCTTCTATATAGCTTGTTTGATCAGATGATACTAACTCTTCAAAAAAAAGACTAAACTGTTGATTGAATTGATCTTTTATATAATCGTAAGTAGATTTAGTCATACTCACATCTACTGTTCCATCTTCGTTTGGAGACGCTTTAGTAAAGCCCTCATTTTCACTTAAAAATAAGTCTTCATTAAAATCTTCTGGTGTTTCAGTTACAATTTCCATTGGCCAGGTCAGAGAAACAATTTCTTCATCTTTAGTCTGGTCTCTATCACATCCAGCAAAAGCAGTTCCTAAAACCATAATTAAAACAACTGCAGCTGCAATAACTCTCTTCATAAAAATTCCCCTTATATTACTTTATGTTAACTCTAGTAATTAGGATATCATAAAATTCAAACTAATCAAATAAATTCATATTTATATTAAAATATCATACAGTTATAGTGATTTTACATGATAAAAGGTGAGCGTAAAACTCACCTTTTAACAATTTCATTAATTATCACAAGTACAGCTGTGTTTAAAAAACTCTTTTAGATCTAACTTAAAAGCATACTTATCACTAAAAACATAATCGCTAAAGTGCTTTTCTACTTCATTTAATTTAACTGGCACATAATGCATCTTAGATAAAAAGTATGAAAACTCTAAGTTATCACATAGGTAGTAAAGAGTTTCTAAATCTTTATTATCAGCCAAATTAATAATAGCTCTAGCAGTCATGTCACCAATGTGTTGGTTTCTGAAATTTTCCTTTACAAACAAAGTATGCATCAAACCAATGTTTTCAATAATTTTAAGAGAAGCAGTGGAAATGATTTGACCATCAATTTCTCCAACTAATATTTTATCTAGCTCACTAAACCTTTTACAGTCATTGTCTCGAATTAGCTCTTTTACATATTCTAAATCATTATCTTTAGCTAGTCTTACCCAAATCATAACTTATTCCTTAATATGAGGTAAGCAACCAGATAAGACAGTAATAGCTTTACCACAAATGTTCACACGATTTCCTTTAAGTTCTAAATTTAGTAAGCCACCTCTTTTAGAAATTTGCTTAGCTCGCATAAGATTTTGTTCTAATTTTTCTCCCCAATATGGCGCTAAAAGTGTATGAGCTGAACCTGTTACGGGATCTTCGTCTATGCCTTCCCAAGGGTCAAAAAATCTACTGACAAAATCAAATTCACTTGATTTTGAAGTAACTATAACTCCAGTATAGTTACCATCCAAGCTTATTAAACGATTAAAATTAGGTTCAAGTTCAACTAAAATTTCCTCTTGAGGTGTTTCAATTAGAATTTGCCCAGTTACTTCACCTCTATAAACAGGGCATGTATATGGTAATCCAAGGTATGATAATAAGGCTTTACGTTCCTTATCCTTCCACTCAGATATACTATCAACTGGAAAGTCTAAAGCAATTCCGTAAGGAGACTTTTTTGTTATTAGTGTTAAAGACTTATCCTTATTATAAAAGGTTATTTCATTATCTTTAACATATTCAGTTTCAAAAAGGATGTGGGCACTTGCTAAAGTAGCATGGCCACAAAGCTTTACTTCTGTGGTTGGAGTAAACCACCTTATTAAAAATGTATTTTTCTCTTCTAGTGGAGATACAAAAGCAGTTTCAGATAAGTTCATTTCAGCTGCAATGTTTTGCATCAAAGACTCATCTAGTGGTTTCTCACTAATACACACAGCTGCAGGATTACCACTAAAAAGATCTTTAGTAAAAGCATCTACTTGATATATAGGTAAACTCATATTAACCTCCATTCCATGTTTTGCTCGTTTTACTTGATTTGTTCTACATCAATTAGTTTAAGGTGTTGTAACACTTCAATCAAGAATAAAGCTACCTCATGGCTAGTATCTCCGCTCTCAAAGGTTGTTTTCTCTACAATTTCGTCTAGATTTCTTTTTCCATCCATCCAATATACTAGATAAGTTAATTTTCTCATTTGGCTCTTTTTATCCTTATCGTAAGTATAATATTGCTCTTGCATTTCATCTGGTAATTTATCAATTTGGCCTCTTAGGCTAAGGGGCCCTCTTGAAAGCCTTTTTGGTATTATATTGCGACACTTTCTAACAATACTATCAGTATTAATTTTACTTGCCTTTGTTGAGCTATCAATTGTAAATGAACTATGTGAAAGTAAAAGTTCAAAGTCTTTATTAAATGAATTTAACTCATCAACAATATATTGTTGCATTTGTTCAATAGTCAGGTTTATATAATCACTAATATCTTTATTTAACCTTGAAATAGAATTAATGTTTTTAGTTTCAACATCTAAGTAGTATCTTAAGTAATTAGGAGTATTATCTCTAATTTTAAATACACTCTTCCAATCCTTATGTTCAATTGCATTTACGCCTTTTGCTACTCTTTGACTTATATAATCTCTTACACTTTTCTTAAAATCACTAACCATTTCTCTAATTAACCAAATAGCTTCAGCCTTATCGGCATTAGCAATAAAGTATGCATAAGAACTAGTAATATTAGCAACTCGCTCAAGCATTTTTGGATCAACTTTGTCAACTGTATCCATGCTTGTGTGATAGAATTTATCTGGCCACTGAATTAGCATAGGCGAACCTATCCCAACTGTAGGGTCTGAAAGAATGTAGTGGTCACTTCCACCAGAGAATTGACCAAAAGTATATCTAAATAGAGGATAAGAAGAGGTGTTTGCTAAATTTGGAACTTCTTCAGCTACAGCTAAAAGTGCTCTCTTAGCAACAACTCCTGCAAAATGACCACTTGCATGAGGAAGTTGTTCAATAACTAATGAACTACCACAAAGTTCTTGATTTTCTCCTACCATATCTAAGTTAAGACCAGCAACAGTTTTTTCTATTCTTTTTTCATTATTAGCTAGATAAGCAAAGGTACCACTCATTTCTGGTAAAACTAGAAATCTAATTGAGCGTTTTGGCTTATTTAGTTTTCCTTCATTAATTAATTTATTTATAACTCGGGCGCTTTCAAGCGCGGTAGCACTTCCTGAGGCATTATCATTGGCGGATGGCTGAGGGTGACATAAATGAGCAACTATTAAAACTTCTTCATCTGTTTTCCCTCTAATTAATCCACTAACTACTTCTATATGTCCATCATAAAATTTTGCACCAACTTCAGCATGTAAAGTTATTGTTTCTTCTTTAGCTTTTTTTCTTAAAGCATCTCCTGCTTTTGGGCTAAGAACAAAGCCAAAACATTTTTTCTCACTTCCATACCACCAAAAAGATGTATAGGTTAGTGCATCGCCCACATCAAATCTGTGTCTGACGGGTAAAAACTCACTCATTCTATCAGTTATAATACCAACTGCTCCGCGGTTTTCTATTGCCCAGGACCTTACTCGATCATAATCTCCATCAGTCATAACAAATTTGCCTTCAAAATCTATATCTTCATACTCACTCTCTTCATCACCTTTATCTAAAATGACCAGCTCTCCACTTATTCCATTCTTAGGAGTAGCAGCTGATCTTTGGATTAAAGAGATAGGTACTTCTTCAAAATCAGCTAATTTCTTTTCTTCTGGGCTTTCCATTTTTAAAATACCTTTAGTACAAACCCATTCTTGAGGCATTGGATATTGCCAATACTTTGTTTTACCATCTCCAGCGTAACTAAGTATTTCAGTTTCTAAGCCAGCCTTTTTGAATTCTGCGGCTGCATAATTAGCAGCTTCTCTATGGCCAGGGCTAGCTTGAATTCTGTGATGTTGTGTTATTTCTAAAACATGATTATAAGCTCGTTCTTTACTAGTTTCATTTTTAAAAACTTCTACAATACGGTCATACATATTAATTATACCCTCCTTAAGCACTGTGCTTACTAGTTGGCTAAAAAATTCATAATTCCTGCTTAATTATGTGAAAAATCACACTAAAAGTATCATAAATTTGTATAAACTATGTTTATGAAGGATAATGTAGACAGAGGTTTAATATTAACATTATGTTGATTGTAATATATGAATATTAATCTTTTATAAATACAATATATTTGCTAATATACTATTTAGATAAAAAACATAGCCTTAAGAGGGGAATCATTGATGGATAAGAAAAATTTAGATCGGTTATTAAAGTCAGTTAAAGAAGGAAAAATGGAAATAGAAGAAGCAAGTAAAATACTTAAAAGTTTACCATTTGAAGATTTAGGATTTGCTAAAGTGGACCACCATAGAGAATTGCGTTCAGGATTTCCTGAAGTTATTTATTGTCCAGGAAAAACACCAGCACATACAGCTGAAATTTTTGCTAAACTAGCTGATAAAAGCAGTCGAGTATTAGCTACAAGAGCAACTATGGAACATTTTTTAGCAGTTAAAGAAAGAGTTAGCGATGTTAGCTATAATGAGCTTGGCAAGCTAATTATTTATAGGGAAGAGCTTGAGATAACGGGGCATGGTAAAATTGCAGTTATTTCAGCAGGGACAGCTGATTTGCCAGTAGCAGAAGAAGCAGCTGAAACAGCAGCTTTAATGGGTAATGAAGTAGTTAGACTTTATGATGTAGGGGTTGCAGGAGTGCATCGCCTTATTAATAATCTTAGTGTTTTAGAAGAAGCCACTGTGCTAATAGTAGTAGCTGGTATGGAAGGAGCCTTACCTTCCGTTGTTGGAGGGCTGGTATATAAGCCGATGGTAGCAGTTCCAACAAGTGTGGGGTATGGTGCTAATCTTAATGGAGTATCTGCTTTATTAGCAATGTTGACAAGTTGTGCTTCTGGTATTACAGTAGTAAATATTGATAATGGATTTGGAGCGGGATATGCTGCTTCAATGATAAATCACGTTGGGAGGAAATAGATAATGAGTTTATTGTATGTTCATGCTTATAGTGGAGTAGCAGGAGATATGTTTATTGGAGGTTTACTGGATTTAGGAGTAGATTTTGAAAAGTTAAAAGAAGAATTAGCCAAGCTAAATTTAGAGGGGTATGAAGTTAGTGTTAAAAAGGAAGTTAAAAACGGAGTAACAGGTAAAAAGTTTGATGTCAAAATTGAAGAAGGACATCATCACCGGGGATTAACTACTATTAAGGATATAATTAGTAAGAGTGAATTGAGTGAAAAGGTAAAGGAAAAGAGTATAAAAGTGTTTACAGTTTTGGCTGAAGCCGAGGCTAAGGTTCATGATAGCACCTTAGAGGAGGTTCATTTTCATGAAGTAGGAGCGATGGACGCTATTATTGATATAGTGGGAAGTTGCATTGGACTTGAAATGCTAGGTTGGCCAGAAATAGTTGTTTCACCAGTTCATGTAGGAACAGGGTATGTAAAGGCAGCTCATGGTATTATTCCAGTTCCTGCTCCAGCGACACTTGAGATTTTAACTAAAAGGGATGTGCCAACTTATTCAAAAGGTATTAAAAATGAATTAGTTACACCAACAGGTGCAGCTATTTTAGTCGCTTTAGCGGATGGTTTCTCAGACCAACCTGAAATGACTATTAAAACCATTGGATATGGTGGCGGTAGCAGAGATTTGAATATTCCAAACTTTACTCGCCTATTGTTAGGTGAGCGAAAAAAAAATAACTTCCAAAAACACACTCACCACCATCACCATGGGGATGAAAACGGACACAGTCATTCACATTAAAGCCAATATTGATGATATAAGTGGAGAAAAACATGGTTATTTGATGGAAGAATTGTTAAACCTAGGTGTGCTTGATGTCAATTTTTCACCATTAATGATGAAAAAAAATAGGCCAGCAGTTTTACTATCAGTTATAGTTAAAGAGGATTTAGCAAGAGAAGTGATTGATCTTTTAATGAATGAAGGAGCCTCTTTGGGGTTAAGAGTTAAAGAAGAGACTCGTGTTATTGCAGATAGAAGATTTACATCTTTAGTAATTAGCGGAGTTAAAGTGAAAATTAAAGAGTCTTATTGGAATGAGAGATTAGTTAATTACAAGGTTGAATACGAAGATTGTAAAATCTTAGCAAAAGAGCTTACAATATCATTTGATAAAGCAAGAGAAATGATAATTAATAAATATTTAAAAAAGAGAAAGTAAGAGGGCTATAAATATGAGAGATAAATCAGTACAGATATTAGTTGAAAGCGGAGTAATGGTTGCTCTTGCGGCTATTTTGAATATGATACAATTATATGCAATGCCAAACGGAGGATCTGTAACACCAGGCTCAATGGTGCCAATACTATTTTTAGCTTGGCGTAGAGGAATTAAAACAGGAGTAATAGCAGGATTAGCCTTTGGAGTATTAGACTTTATGTTTAAGCCATATTTTCTACATTGGGCACAGTTTTTCCTTGATTACTTATTAGCTTTCGGTATTTTAGGATTAATGGGCTTATGGAAGCAAAAGAAAGATGCAATAACAATTAGTATTGGAGTAGTTTTGATTTCAATTCTTAGACTAATTGTTCACATTACTTCAGGAGTAATATTTTGGTCAGAGGGAATGGACTTTGGTGCAGCAGTTGCCTTTTCAACTTCCTATAACGCGTCTTATATGGTTCCTGAAGCTATCATAGCTTTGATAATAATGTTACTTCTAACAAGGAGAGAATGGAATTTTGAATAAAAGAGCTTTAGTAGTAGCAGGTGGAGAAAGCATTAACTTAACTACTTTAGTTAAGATGATAAATAGAAGTGACTTGGTTGTTGCAGCTGATTCAGGAGCAGAGCATTTATTAAGAGCTGGCACAGTTCCTCATGCTGTGATTGGAGATTTGGATTCATGCGATAAAAGCATGATTGATAGGATAAAAGAAACTAAATGTGAGTTTGTAAAGCTATCCCAAGAAAAAGATATTACAGATACTGAAGCTGCAATAGATTACTGTGTAGATAAGGGATATGAAAGAATAGATGTTACTTGTGTATTAAAGGGTAAGAGATTAGATCATCTATTTGGTAATGTATTTTTGCTTCCCAAATATGTAAAAAAGGGAGTAAGGGTTAGATTAATAGATGATAATAACAGGTTTTTAGAAGCAATAAACGATAATATTAAATTCAGTGGACAAAGTGGAACTTTCGTTTCACTAATTCCTTTAACTGATGAAGTTAGTGGTGTTAGTACAAGGGGATTAAAATATCCACTTGTTGATGCTAAACTAGATAAGGGCAATACTTTAGGAATTAGTAACGAGATAGTTGAAAAAGAAGTTGAAATAGAAGTTACTAGTGGAACTTTATTAATAGTACGAGAAAAGGATTAAAAATGATAATCCTTTTCTTTGATTTCTAGATCAAACACTACATAATTAGTTTGAAAGTTAAGGGATAGTATCCTTGAAAATGTTAGAAAAACAAATGATATTGCTTATTTGTTACAATATTCTGAATACTTAAATATATATGGACTATTCTGTCATTTGTATATTTTTTGGTGCATTAGTGTTAGAATATTAGGGCAGTAATAAAAGGGGATGAAGTTAATGAAGAAGGTTTTTAATAATAAAGGTTTTACACTGTTTGAGCTTTTAGCAGTTCTAGCTATATTAGCAATAGTTGCAGGAATAGCGGTACCAAGAGTAATGCAGACTATTTCAAATGCGAGAGTACAAGCTCTAGAAACTGAAATGGAATTAGTGGCCAGTTCGGTTCAGAGGATGCTGGTAGAAGA
>JBKHBO010000095.1:0-3933 GCA_046542315.1 Clostridia bacterium | reverse complement strand
GAAGGGGCAATTCCTGTAATACTTACTTTACTTGCTTTTGCTAGAGTTTCTTGCGAGCACAGGCTAGTTTACTCAACATCATTGAATTTAAGAAAATCAGGGAAGTGTGAAATGGATTTTTGTATTTTACAATACGATCGTAATAACAAACTCCAAATTGGAATTGCAGAATGTAAAAGCGAAGGCCAAAGAATTGACGAAGAAGATGTTAGTAATCTAAAAGCTTTACAAGATGAGTTTGAGAACATAGGGATAGATTGTTATTTAATCTTTTCAAAAACAACGGATGCTTATGAAGAAGAGGAGTTAGAGTTGTTTAGGCTTTTGGAGGATGAAAATAGAAAGTTTATTGTTTTTAGCAATAAAGAGCTTGAGCCGTATCACCCATATTGGGAGCTGGCTGAAACTGAAGTGTTACCTGAAAAGAATGCTTTAGATATGAACGCAATGTATAGAAACTCAGTATTTCTTTATGTAGAAAATGTCAAATAAAAAATTTTCTGAGTAAGCTTTTGAAAGTATTAAAAGTCTTCCAAGTAGCTCTAGAATCCTCCTCCATATTTCATCGTGGGTGATTTTCCTTGTATTTAACAAGGCTCAAAATAATCCTGTAGGGCAGATTGTTAACATTTAAAACTATGTATTGAGCCCATCATTGCTGTTGAGGAGAGCAGACCTTCAGATATTTAGAAGAGTAATGCTATCTTTCTATTGTGGATTGGCACCTCATCAAACCCACAATGGTTATGGTGGTTATATTTGCTCTACTTCATAACAAGGTTAATACAGTAATTTCTTAGTCGATATGATGCAGACGTAGGAGTCCTTCAGAGGGCTTCTTTATTTTTAATAGAAGTCTATTTGAGGATGTTTAATGCTTTTGAAGGCGAAAGGAGACAAAGCGTGGAAGGCAAATTTAGTGTAGGGCAATGTGGATACCAATACCGTCGCAGGAACTTTTTGGCAGGGTTAACTTCATGTTGAAAGGATGGAAGTGAATGCCGAACAGGAATGGAGACTCTACTGTCTTACTTATTACAACTGATACTGTTATAGGGCGTAATATACTAAGGTATTGTGGAATTGTATCTGCTCGGGCAATAATTGGCACATGATGGTTTACTGATCTTTACGCTGGGCTAACAGACATTTTCGGTGGAAAGTCATTAGCATATAGGAGTGAGTTAACAAAAATTGAGCTGATCAACGCCACCAAAGCTAAACAAATTGTCTTTTTCAATGATATCCGCTTTTTGCTTTTTATGTGTAGTGAAATCATATAAGTACTCTTGTCCCACCTCTTTATCAATACTCTTAAAGGTGGGTAACAATCTACTTTAATAAGATAAATAGGGTTAGTAGCTGGAGGAATGACAAATGGGTTGGATTTAGAAAGCAAGCATGAACTCTTACTTAAAATGCTGATTTGTGACACCTAAGTTAAAAACTTAGCCCTGAGGGCTTTGTTTTGTTTTAAAGGGTTTTACGAGACAAGCTACGCAAGAACTTAAAGTCAGGTCCCAAAACTGATTTGGATAAAAAGGAAAGCACAATCAAATTGGAAAGCAATTACCTCAAAAGAGGAAGGGTGTTTCAATGTAATGGTAGAATTGTTTTGGCTGGCTACTGATCTTGGACCAGCTGCTAAGAGGGGGTACCGTGATAGATTTGAAAAGAAATATAGTGTAGGTAATTAGATGGTAGTTATAGTAGTTTAAATATGCTCTTATAAGGGATATAATACTTAGAGTACTAAATATATAGTTGTAGTTATTATAGTGTTTATAGTAAACTAAGCATATAGAATAAAGTAAAATTATAGGAGTGTATATAACTATGGAAGTAGTAAAAGTAAAAACAGAAAATGGGAAAGAAAGATACTTTGTAGCAGATGATATTGGATTTGGTTACAAAGCTTAAATCAGTAGATAGTTGATTTCTTGGATTTATTTGGTATGTATGATTGATTTTATGGACTAGTTTAAATTTGGTGGACCAATAACAATATAAAAATCTCCTAATTAGTAGTGACAATTATTATACAAGATTAACCAGCTAGTGATTGAGAAAGGAGTGATCATAATGGCAAAGATTATTGACGAGTACTATCCTTTAATAAAAGAATTGTTCAGTCAGTCTAGAATATCGTTTTTAATTGGAGCTGGCTGCAGTTGTTGTGCAGGGTTACCTTTAATGAAGTCATTGACTAAAGAAGTTATGGCTATTTGTTCTACAGTCGAGTGTGAAGATGAAAAGAGAGCATCAAAGCTTTTGCAGGAAATAGAGAAAAGATATGAGGTTACAAACAACTTTTCTGTAGAGGTGAGTATATATGAATGCTAAAGACGTAAGGAAAAACAATTTATCTATATTACCTGTTAGTGACTTTTGTAAAATGTTTTTAAAGACTATATGGTTTGTATTTATATCACTGTTTTTGTTTATATACTTATATATGAATGCAGCTGTGTGGGTGAATTTAGAGCCTCCAAAAAGCGTTTTGATGACCTTGGGTAAATTGTTATACCCAAATATTATTGTTCAAACAACCGCTTTAAACATATTGTTTATTTTAGTTATAATAGTGCTATTTCTTATGAAAAAAAAGATTTTTAGAGTTCTTAATGTTGTTTTACTTTTTGTAGTTTCATTGTCACTGATCAATAACAGTGTTTTTGCATATCATCTGTGCAATCAAAACATCATAAATGCAAAAGGTGAAGAGGTTATTCTTTCCGGCTTATTAGCAAATAAGGGTGAGGCACATTTCAATGAATATGATTTAACTCAAAGGGCAAAAAAATATAATAATAGTATTAATCAATTGACTATTTATACTCCAAACAATAATAATAAAAAACACACTTGTATTGTCTACCTTCCTTACGGTAATTGGAAAATTCACTCAGACCTATCCATTTTCGAGTACTTAAAAAATACAATGTTAAGGGAAGGGTACAGTTTCTGTTTCTTGAGTGGTAGAACGCGCTTGGAAACTGATATTAAGGGCATTGTCAGAGATTTAAAATACGGAGTAAGTTACCTTAATAAAGTAAAAGGAGAATATGGTATTGAAAACATTGTACTTTCAGGAGGTTCTGCAGGTGGGCACCTTGCTCTTGTTACTGCTAACTCAAGGAATGTTCCTGAATACAGAATTGATGAAAATGTGCAGCAGCATTTTAATGTTGATGGAGTTATTTCCTTTTATGCGCCTGTTGATTTAAACCATGATTATAATTACTTTGTAAATGTTAATAACAACGGTTTATTTAATAAGCTTGGAAACCTTGTTTATGTTTCTCAGGAATTAGAAGATTTGAGCGATGTAAAAACTCTTTCTGAATACCAACATCGTCTTTATAAAGGGGTACTTGGAGGTGCTCCCAAAGAAAGCAAGAGTGTTTATGATATTACTAAAATTGAAAATCTTTTAAGTGCTCATACCCCTCCAACTCTACTTATACACGGAACTCATGATAGTATGGCACCTCAAAAACCTAGTAGGAAGCTCTTCAAGTTTGCATCTGGTGCAGGCTATAATTTCTCAAATTTGGAGTTACCCAATGTCGATCATGCTTTTGATACAATCTTTCCGGAATATTCACTTGTAACTAATAGGGCATATTATGCAGTGATAAAGTGGCTGGAAACCATAAAATAAGCAAGGAGCCAGTACTCTGGGGAGCGGGTCTACCTTTCAAGCCTCTCCAGTAAGCTATTTGACTGTTGATGGATTTAACCTTTTAGGGGTATTTGCTTGGTATTATGGTTCAATGTTTGGTGTTAGCATAAAAAGTGGACACTCTCTTAATGTGATGATTTAATAAAAAAATAAGGAGAGTGTAAAATAGTGACAAAAAGATTGTTTTTTGTATTTTTTTTGTATGTTAGTCGTAGTTTTAAGTAGCGTTATAACAATGGCTGAAGAAT
>JBKHBO010000094.1:0-3957 GCA_046542315.1 Clostridia bacterium | reverse complement strand
AGTTTGATGCCGTTTTGCTTATTTATCGTGATTTCAGTGCATTACTAGAGTCAGAAAGAGATAAGCTATTAGAATTAGTTTATGACTCACTTAAACCTGGGGGAAAACTCTTTTTTGATGTTTCAAATAAAAATGAAGTGAATGAAAAACAGTTTACTAAGAGTTGGTCAGTACAAAAAGATGGATTTTGGAGTGGACAGGAGCATTTGGTCCTTGAGGACACCCACTATTATCAAGAAGAAAATATAATTTTAAAGCAATATATCATAATCGAAGAGAACAATGTTGCAGAGTATCAGGTAGTAGATAAACTATATTCAGTTGATGAAATCACTAGATTATTAAAGGAATATAAGCAAGTTCAATTTTATTCTGACATGTGTGGGAAAGAAATTTTTGATAAAACTGAAGTATTGGCATGCATTGTTACTAAAAGTTAACAAAGAGCATTTGAATGTTACAATCATGTTATAAAAACGCCTATAGCTTACATAATTTGGCAAAAAGCTTGAATTAGAATATTTACTATTGTATATTGTACAAATGCAAAATAGCATTTAAAAAAGGCATAAAATTTTAGATTTAATTAAATTATTTTTAAAGTTTTATGAAACGAGGTGATGTAAAATGGTAAATAATCAAGCAAAAATAACTTTGTTAATTACTTTATCTCTTCTTTCTGTAGGAGCATTTGTTACAAGTGCTTTAGCTCCAGGTTTATCAACTTTTGATAGTGTAGAAGATATAGATAATATAAATCAATATACAAGTGAAGGCAAGATCACTCAAGAGTTACAAGACTTATTGAATAAGCATGGGTATCAAATTGTTAACCCTATAAATGAAGAAGAAGTAGAGTCTGGTGAGGTAGTCGATATAAAGATAAAAAAGATCTTACCTAACCATGTAAAAAAGATAGCTGTAGAAGATATGTATGTGACAGAGGAAGAAGTAATAGAAAAAGGATCTATTGGATATGAATTATTCAATTTGGAAGTAGAAGTTGAGGGTGACATTGTGTCATTAAAAGATAAGGATTTAATAGAAAGAATCAATCCAACAAACAAAGTTGTTGGATATGGCACCCTTAAAACAATTGAAGTAGATGGAAAAATGAGGGAGATAAAGGAAGTAATCACTGTAGAAGCAACAGCTTATACAAAAATGCACCCCTGTACTGGGAAGAATCCTGATGATCCAAATTACGGAATAACATCAACGGGAATTCCTGTAGAAAGAGGACATATTGCTGTTGACCCTGAGGTCATCCCATATTTTAGCGAGGTAGTTTTAGTTGGGCTTGATAGTATCGGAAAAGAATACTCAGGAAAGTATGTAGCTACCGATACGGGTGGAGCAATTAAAGATAAAAGGATCGATGTTTACATAGGAAACTATCCAGAAGTAAATCGATTTGGAAGAAGAGACATGAAAGTAGTAGTGTTAAAAGACTAAATTAAGAGCCAGTATTTCATTAAAACTGAAATACTGGCTTGATTTATTTTTTCCTTTTTAGAAATGTTAGATGATTACTAACATGGGTTTCTTCACCCTTAATTAATCTTACAATATTGTTAGAATGTTTTGCTAAACTAATTACAGCCACAATGATTGCGATAACTAGTGAAAAAGTCCCATAATCATAGAAAATAGATGATATTGCAAACATAGATAAAACTGTTAGAGTTCCAATGAAAATATAGTCTGTAATAATAGCCACTACCATTCCACTTAACATTGTTATAAGACCTACTCTTATATCGATAGCCAAAGCTGCCCCAACTAAAGACGCTGTCCCTTTTCCTCCTCTAAATTGCATAAAGAAAGGAAAGCAGTGACCAAGAAAGGCTCCAAGGCCAGTTAAATACCAAACGTTTGGCATATTAGGGTAAAATCTTTTAATGATAAGAACTGCAAAGGTAGCTTTTAAAATATCTAATATAGCTACTAAAAGACCATACTTAAATCCTAGAACCATTACTGTATTTGAAGCACCTGCGTTATTTACGCCATGATCTCTTATATCGATTCCTTTAACTAATTTTCCTAAGAAGTATGATGTCTGAAAACATCCAAATAAGTATCCTAATACTAATGAGATGATATACTTCATATTGCCCTCCTATTAACATAACATTGTCAAAACTTTATCTGATTATCTCACTAAAATGTTTTTATAGTCAATAAGATATCTTTATTGCAAAAAGATCTTAACTCCTAAAGATATCAAAATAACTCCACCTAAAATATTCATAGGCTTATTAAGATTTACAATTTCAGTTACTTTACATCCTAAATATATCCCTGTAAAAGATATAACAAGTGTTAGTATTCCAATTATACTCGCAGGGAAAATTATGTTTATATTGAGTGAAGCTAAGCTTACACCTGCAGCTAAAGCATCTATACTTGTAGCAATAGCTAAAGTTATTAAATATATAATACTTGTTAAAGAAATTATTTTTGGTTCATCAGCGAAAGCTTCATATATCATCTTAGCACCAATAAAAGATAATAGTATTAATGAGACATATCCGCTATATGCAGATATCCAAAAGCTGAAAGCTAATCCTAAAGCCCATCCTAAAATAGCCATTCCTGCCTGAAAAGCACCAAAAGTAACTCCCGCTAAAGCAGCTTCTTTGAATAATTGATGAGGCTCATTCAATCCGCATGAAATTGAGACTACAAAAGCATCCATAGCTAACCCAAGTGCTAATAAAAAAATAGTAAACGTATCCATAACTAACCCTCTTATAAAAAACCTTCATTTATTGTCGTATAAACTCATATTATTGTATAATGGTATCATAATAATTGAAGGAGGGCAAAAAGTGAACACAATAGATATAGTGCTTCTTGGTATAATGGCAGCATTTGCACTATGGGGGTTTGCAAAAGGGTTTATTTCCACAATAGTAGGACTCGTGGGATATGTAGTTGCTTTTATAGCCGCAAGAACATGGGGGAGCGCATTAGGACAATCCTTAAGGGGTACTGGCCTGATGGAGTCTCTTAGCAGATCAATAAATTCAAATTTAGCAAATATGGGCATTAGTGGTATGGATCCTTCAGAAACATCAGAGGTTTTAAACAATACAGAGTTTGGAGAACTTTTATCTCAAAACCCGGCTGTTCAAAATATATTTAATGATATGGCTTCAGCAGGAAATGCAGTTGAAGGTATAACAGAACTGATTGTAAATGTTGTCAGCGTAAGTTTGGGCTTTTTAATAATTTTTTTAGCAGTTAAAATTTTAATTAGCTTAATTGGTGCTGCATTAAGTGGTTTGTCTAGAATGTCTAGATCAATTAGTTTTGTTAATAGGTTCTTTGGACTTATTACAGGTTCTATTATAGGTGTAGCTTTAGCAACTGTTACAGTTGTTTTTGTTTTACCTTTACTAATGACGTATAATGCTGAGCTTTATACGATGGCTCAATCATCAACAATTAGTAAATACTTGATGAGTATAGCAGGAGTGTTTATTTGATGAACTATACATTTGATTATAATGTTTCAAATCAAAATCTACAGTTTATAACCCACGAAAAGCTTTTTTCTCCAGCAAGTCCAGATAAAGGTACTTTGGCTATGCTTGAAAAAATTGAAATAGAAGAGACGGATAAGGTTTTAGATCTTGGATGTGGTTATGGATTTGTAGGTGTTGTTTTAAAATCTTCTAACCCATCAATAAAGGTAGACATGGTAGACAAAGATCCTATGGCAATTGAATACGCATATAAAAATATAAAAAATAATGACTTAGATATTAGAGCATGGGTATCAATAGGATTTGCTGATGTTAAAGATCATGATTATACGAAAATTTTATCAAACCCTCCTTATCATGCTGACTTTAGTGTAGCAAAAGGTTTTATCGAAGAAGGTTTTAAAAGATTATTAATAAAAGGACAAATGATATTAGTTGTGAAGAGACTATTATGGTATAAAAA
>JBKHBO010000093.1:0-4033 GCA_046542315.1 Clostridia bacterium | reverse complement strand
TAAAGAAAATGGAGAGTTCTATCTATCCGTATTTGATAAGTTTTCTAGTATGATAAGGAATTCTTATAGCAGTGTATACGAACCAGAGGTATTATATAATATAAAGATTGAAACTGACAAAAGATTTTTAAAGGATGTTTTAGTAGATAGTAAGGGTCATCACTTTGTTGTATTAGAGTCTAGATCTAGTCAAAATGATTCAATTATATTACTTGTAGATAATCAAGGTAATTATAAAAGAATTTATGAATCTTCAGATACATTAAAATTGTTAAGTGTAAATGAAAAAGTTATTATGCTAGCAGAAAACATTGGTAATGGGTATAGAATTAAATTAGTTAATCGTTAGTTTGGTTATATTTTATTTAACAAGCCTGCTATATTTTATTCAAAGATTTCTTATTTCTCCTATGGCAGACTAGTGCAAAATGATAAAAATCAATATATATGACGAGAAAGGTTCTTCTTTTTATATTGTTCTTACAGGTACAATTTATTAAAGCCCCCTGTGTCAGACTACCAAAGGAATCTACTAAATCGAATAAAGTATTAAAGCTTAGAAAGGTTAATTGCTTATATGAATATTTTACTAAAAAAAACAATATGTGTTTCTTTACTAATAGCATCAATAGTAATACTAGCAAGCTGTTCTGAAAACATCTATGAAGTTAGTATAGAGTATGATTCAAGTAAAGGAGTTGTAACTGGTTCAGGAGAATATGAGGATGGTGAAGAAGTTACTATATCTGCAAAATCAAGTGAAGGATATAGATTTAGTCATTGGGAAGAAAATGGACAGAAAGTTGGATCAACAAGCCCTACAATAAGTTTTCATCTAACTGAAAACAGAGAATTTAAAGCAGTATTTGAAAAAATACCAAAGCATCATGTTATTGTTACTTCTAATTATAAAGAACATGGTGTAGTAAATTATAAAGATTATGGTGTAGTAAACGAATTAAAAGAAAGTGTAGCTGAAGATAAAAAAATTACTTTAAATGCAACTCCTAAAGATGGATACGAATTTGAAGGCTGGTTTTTAAATGGTAAAAAAGTAAGTTCAAAAGAACATGATCAAGTAGTAATTAAAGAAGATTCTAAAATAGTTGGGAGATTCTCTGAAATTACGGGATACTCTCTGAAAGTTAATGCAAATATTGAAGAATTGAATCATTTGATTACTGTAGATAATGGAGGAGGTAATCAAGAATATAAAGATGAGTATATCTTTGAAGAAGACGAGAATATTACTATTCGTATAGATGCTCATAAAATGATAGAAGAGAAATTGTACAAAAAATACAAGTTAAATGGATTCTATATTAATAAACACCTATTTACTGCTGAGCCATATATGAATTTTAAAATTACAGAGGATACAAAAATTGATGTAATATTTGAGGAATCAAGTTTTGAGTACTTTAAAATTATTGAAGATAAGATGGAGGAAGAAACAAGTTGCGAAGAGTTACCAAAAGAGTTTGATGTAATAAAGGTGTCTCCAGATAAAAAGAAACTACTCGTAATTATAGAAAATACAGCATACGTAATTTCATCTGAAAATAATAAATGTATTGCTAAATATGATGTTAGCAACTTTACTAGAGAGCAAAATTTTGATAGATATATACATTGGTTAGATAACAGTGATGGATTTTATATAGTACGTGATCATAATTCGGAAGGGTATCAAACTTTAAAGGTATTTTACTTAGATTATAGGCTACTATCAATTGAAACATCTCAAGATTTTCTGCTAGACAGCTTTTTTGATCATATTGAAAATAAAGGTTCAACTATCAGCTATTGTTTAGGTATGCATCTATATGGTTATAGCTTTGTGTATCCTGCAATTATATCGATCGACTTAGAATCACTTGAAACTAGTGTTATAGAAATTTTTGAAAATGTTTCGACTGAAGTCCCTGTGGTTCATGGTGGCATAGTTCTATCTGACAAAGGAGACAAACTTTTCTATAACTATAAAGGTGGACAAATATGGGATGTAAATAAAGATTATAACTCTACTGAAACTAAAGGCAATGGAATTCTTGGCTCACCAAAGTATTGGTTAAATGAAAATCAGGTTCTTTCATTAGTGAGTGAAGATTCAATATATATAACATATGGACCATTTTTTGCTCACTTATACATTTATGATGCAATCTCTGAAGAAACTATTCTCGTTGATAGTGATTTAAACTCGATTTATGATATAAAGAGAATTGATAATCCTAATAATTTAGATAGAATTGATTCATATATAACTGGATCAAGAGAATCAGATAAAACGATATATTACTTAACTACTATAAAGAATGAGCTAAAACAAATGACTTCAGTATATGCAGCTGATATCTTTTCTAAGAGAGACCTTTCTAATAGACCATTACTTGAACTAGATAGTGATATCTATAGGAGAAAATTTATTGAAGACTTTCCAAAAAAGTATGATAAATATGTTGAGTCAAGTAATCATGAGCTATTTAGCTTGCAAGGAGATTATCAGTTTATAGAGGAAGCTATTTATATGAAGGATGGGACCATTTTAATAGTTATTAGAAATGAGAAGTACAAAGCAAAAGACAAAAAATTAGTCCTAATTGATAGCGATAGAGATGCAAATGTAATCTATGAAAACTCTAAAGGTTTTGTGTTAATAGACTGTTTTGAAGATTTAATAAAAATAGCAGTTCCTAATGACTCAGGCAAATATGAGCTAGAAAGTATTGATTACTAGATGTAATTTACTTTGAAGTAGTATTCAAGAAATGGTTACAAAAAAGGAAATCTGTTCTTATGAATATTAAAATTGTAATTATTAGTAGGATAAAGGCTATGTGCAGATTTTTTTAAGTATAGTATTCTATGAAGCAAAAACATATAGGTTGTGTTTCGCAAGAAAAAATTCCAGAGTAGGGGGTGCGTTTTTTCGTACTTTTTACGTTAGCTAACACCGCTTAACTTGTTCGCAGCTAACATTACTTTATTCTTGATAGGGCATGTGCTATTCTGTATCTCTTTCTTGTAAAAGAGATAATATGTGCATGATGAATTAGTCTATTAACAAGAGCTACAGATAGTCTGGGTCAATAAAGATTTTTTTCCACTGGATAAAATCCAAGTCATAAAAAATCATAATCGTTTTGGTTTCATATCAGCCAGTAACTACTGATATGGCAAGAACCTTTTGTGTACAAGTAAACAACAGATTTAGAGATTTGCTAAAATGCAAATCTCTTGTGTTTTTAAAGCGAGATGATTTTTATACATAGATAATATTACCTAGTTAGAATCACTTTTTTTTATTATAAGACCACTGAGTTTGTATGTATTCTTTATTCTTTGTTACTATCAAAATAACTATGTAATTGAACCTCTTTAAATCAAGTTTAATTTTACAATGTTTTTAAGTTTAGTTTAATCATCTTTTTCTACTAAATTAACATAAATTATTGAAATAATTATTCAAAAGTCTCTTGTAGGGTCACCAAATAGAAGGCAAGCTTGTTTAATTTTATTTAATATGATACCCCACGCATTTTGTTCATCGTAGTTTGGAATACTCTCATTAGGTGTAAAGTAAAATCTAAAACTATTATTTTTGCTTATGAATGAATAGCTTTCTATTCTGCTAAAATCAACTTCAGCTAAGTAAAAATATTTAGTACTAATTTTATCAATAAAGTATTCCTTTATAATGTACCTATTTTCACCATCAATCTAACTCATCATAACCACTATCTTTAGCTGGTTTAATATATGCAAACTTAGCTAATTCTATGACATCTAATTCTTCTGGACTATCAGAATTTCCAACGGAGAGTATACAATTATATAACAATGAACTCAAAACATCAGAAATTACTTCTTCATTCTCAATGATTTTTTCTTAGAAATCTACTTCATCATCAGGCATCACTTCTAGTCCATTACAAAATGTTATTACAATTTCTATAAATCAAATCATAGTTAATACGGTGGATGTCAAGTTAGTTGTCGCATTTTAGTTTCAGCTACTACGTTATCTTCT
>JBKHBO010000032.1:0-21189 GCA_046542315.1 Clostridia bacterium | reverse complement strand
CTATATCAATCTAATTTTATTCTATCATCGAATTAAAGCATTTTAAAGCTTAAAAAGTTCTTATCTTATAATATTTTTAGTTTGTGATATTCCTTTTATCGTTTTTAGAAGAATTGCTGCGATTATTTCCTCTTGAATTATTAATTTCGTCATCTTCATTAGTCTTTTTAGAGGAATTATCTTTATTTTCAAGCCCAGGTGAGCTTTTTCTTTGGTTATTAGCTTTTCGATCCTTTTCTTTTTGATTATTATCACTTTCAAATTGCTCTTGTGGATCATCTAAGTGCCCTTTTGGCACATCTTTATTTTCTAAACCTGGTGGCAAATTCTTTTCATCTTCTTCTTTTTCTTCTTTTTCTTCTTCATCTTCTTCTTTTTCATTCTTTTTATCTTGTCCCGGGGGGTCATCTGGCTTGTTACTATTTTCTTTACCTATGCTCTCGCCAGTTGTGCTTTCCTTATTTGTCTGAAATTTTTCTATAAATTCATCCTCATGTTCCTCTTTCCCAGGCGAAACTCGTGGTTTATTCCCTACATCTTTATCTTTATTTAATCCAGGAGGAGTTTCAGGTTTAGAGTTTTGAGCATTCTCTATTTCATCTTCTTCGCTCTCTGAATCTTTCTTTTGATGACCTGGAGGTAATATATCTTTTTTAGTAAGCCCTGGAGGGGCTGCCTGGACCTCGTTTATATCAGCTTTTTCTGATATCAACAATCCCGGAGCTATTCCTTGTTCTTTTGCTAAGTCTTTGATATTTTTTTCGTTTATATCTTCTTCATGAATCTCTATTCCTAGCTCACTAGCCTTTTTCGATGCTACGAATTTATTTACAGAAGTTTTAATCTCTTTCGCCTCATTATATTCTTCTTGTGTTACATCGTATGTAGCAACTACTAGATCAAGATGTTTCTCTTGACTAATTCTTTCAATTATTCCTGAGGCTACATTTTTCTTTTCCAAATCAATATCTTTACCATCTTTATCAAACATTGAAACTATGACTAGGTTTTGCTGTGCTTGATTTATATATCCAAGATCTATACTTTCTTCTACAAGGTCTCTCAAACCTTGTTGATAACTCAAACCTTTAAACTCCATATATTTATTCATATCTTCTGCTTGGGGTGATAAAGGTATTGCTTTTACTATCTCGTCTTCATTATTAAGATGAAACTCAAATGAAGGGTTAATATCTATTGTTGCAACAACACTTATGTTATCATTCATTACAAGAACTAAACTTATTGCAATCAAAATAACTGCTGCTACTTTTAATAGAGGATAGAAGTTAATAGTTTTACTTCTATTAAACTCTACAACCTTATCATCTTGCTTAGTATTTACAAACAAATAGTCTCCTACCTCAAGTGGTTTATTTAGAGGTCTTTCCAAAAAATCACCTGATTCGCTTAAAGCAATGAATGTATTATCTTTAACTTCAAATACCATTACCTTTTCTTTCATTGTTCCTCACCTGCCTCAGTTTGGGCTAAAAAATCTCTTATGCTAGCTAATTCTTCGTAACTATAGACAATTATGAGGGCCAAAATGTAATTCTTCCAAGTTTTTGTTTGCTTTCGTGTTAAACTTGTGGCTCTACTAACTTTTGTAGGTGAAATTTTACCTTTTTCTAAGGTCTCACTTACTAGGTCTTGCTTTTTTTGACACAGCCTTTTTATATTAGTAATTAAATCAATTCTAGTATCACTATGCTTTGGACTTTCTTTTACTAGGCTAGTAAAGCTTAATCCAAACTCTTTTAATATCTTGTCATACCTTCTAATAGCAAACTTTCTGGTTTGCCTCTCTTCTGAGAGTTTATATTCTTTAACTGCCGATTGAACTTCATAAGGATGTGTTTCAAGTTCTAAGTCATAATCATCATCTATACTAATAATAGTATGTTTTCCTTCTTTGCGAAAATAATCTATAAGTCTTCTTTTTATAATCATGCCAGCAAAACTATAAAACTTCCCCTTGTCTTTATCAAAGTTATCAATTGCTTCATTAAAAGCAACTAAAGCAATGCTTAGTTCATCATCGTTTTCCCAATATAAAGGTCTTTTACAAACGCGACTAGCTACTTGTCTGACAAATGAAAGATTTGACTTTATAAAATCTTCTCTTTTTATGGAATTTTGTTTTACTTTAAGACTAAAATCTTCTCGTTCCATATTCATTCTCCCAATAAGCTATTATCTTATCTTTTCTAAATCCCTGATTTTTATAGAGGTTATATGCTACTTTGTTATCTTTATACACATGAAGCCTAATATGTATTTGTTTTTGCTTTTGAGCTAAAAAAAGAAATTGCTTAAAAGCCCTTTTTCCATAGCCCTTACCTTGTTGACTCTTTTTTATAACAATTTGTTCTAAGTAAAGACCATTTTCTCTTAAAGGATCCCTAAAAGCAATAATTATGCCTATTAACTCCTCGTCATAAATATAAAATGAATACTTTCTATACTTTTTCTTAGCTACTTCTTCTAAAGTATAATCGGCTTGTGGTGCATAGAGGTTTAAAAATTTTAAAATTTTCTCACTTTCAATCTCTGATAATTCTTTCAATTCTATATCTTGCTTACTTTCATTATTTAATACCTTAATCATTTGGTGATGTTCTTTCCTAAGGTTAAATCCATTCAATCTTAAAGCCTTCTCTAACCCACCCTTTTTATAAACCCCAACGTACTTTGTCGCTTTTTTACTTAGTTTATTTAACAACTCAGAATATACTTCTAATGAGTCTGTGCTTGAGAATATATCAATTATTCTAATATATTCTTTATTCTCTTTAATTAGCATATACCCCAAATTATTACTACTTAAAAATATTTCTTCGCACTTTTTTTCTATTATATTTCTATCTAAGAGAGTAGCAAAAGGATTAATCTTTTTATATTCACTAGATAATTTATTTAAAACTTCAATCTGAGAATTATTAAAGCTCATAATAGCCTCTTTCTTGCGTGAATTATACACTTTTAGTGTCATACATTTTCACTTACTTTTAACCATAGTATAATTCTACCATACTATTAAAACAAACTCAGCTTAGATAAATCTTTTTCATACTAATTATACTTTTTTTTGTTTAAAATGAAAAAAAGCTTAAACCTTTTATATAAAAGCTTAAGCTCACTTAAAATTTATTCTAACTCTACTCCCAATCCATCTGCAATTCTATTTACATAGTTAAAATAGGAAACTACTTGGTTTATATCAAATATATCAGTATCACTAAATCCAACTTCTCTTAATCTATCTACATCTTCTTTTGTAACACTGGCTAAATCTTGCGTCACTTTTTCAGCATATTTTAACATTTCAAAATCCTCTTTAGATAAGCCAGCAGATCTAAAGTCAATAGATATATCTTCTAAAATATCATCGTCACTGACCATTTGGAGCGCCGCTCCATGATGAGTCTGTCAGTATTGACATGAATTAGTTACTGAAACAACTACTGCTATCATTTCTCTTTGTCTTCTTGAAAGATTTGATTCTCCAAACATTACTGTTCTATATAAATCTAGATGTGCTTTTAGAGTCTTAGGTTTGAGGCTATGCACTTTCAGAATGTGTGCAACCCTGTTTTTAGGATTATTAGCTAGCTCTTCATAAAGGCTTGCTAACTCACCTTTTGCTTGATTTTCCTCAATCATTTTAATCCATGCCATTTTAATTATTATCCTCCATTTTTTCTAAAATTTCTATGATGCTTTTATTACTTGGTACATCTTCCCAATGATCTTGACTTATATATTTAAAATGGAGTTTTTCTTTAGATATTATAAAAGTCGCAACTAAAGAAATAGGACCATCTTCTCTCTCTTTTTCATCTAAGGTATTGTATTCTTTTATAACATCAAGATTTTTATCACTAAGCATTATAAAGGGTAAATCTAACTTTTCCTTAAACTTCTTAGTTTCTTCTGGGTTATCTACTGAAATTGTTACAACTTCTGTATCAGTTTTTTTAATTTTGTCATAATCTTGTCGAACACGCGACAATCTTTGTTCTCAAGCACTTCACCAACTACCTCTATAAAACAATAGTAAGACTTTTTGTTTATCAAGTAGATCTTTTAAGTTAATCATCTTGTTCTCAACATTAGCTAATGTAAAATTTTTTATCATAACTTACCCTTAAAATGTTAGCAGTTTTTCGTCTTGTTTTAATATAGAAGTTAAATCTTTCCCCATATACTTAACTTCAATACCCATTTCAGTTAATTTGTCACTAACTCCGTATGAATCACTACAAGCTTTACAGGCTAAAACTGTAATATCTTCTTCAATCATTTTTTTAACTTCTCTAGCTAGTTCAGAATCATTTGCTAAAAGATTTGCTGATGGACCCCAGATAATTAAACTAACTTCACCCCACCAACCGTGCAACTTACTATTTAATGTATACATAAAAACTAACTTTTGAGCTACAGCTTTGTCTCCACTACTCCAAAGAATGTTTATCTTTTCTTTCATTTTGTAAAACCTCCTTAAAACAAGAATATCACTCTCTAACGTTAACGTCAATATTTGAGTAAGGCAGACTCTCATGATATAATATATTAAGAACTCTTTTAGGAGGAATTTAAATGAGTGAAGAATTTTATCAAATTGGTCAAATAAGTGAATTGGCTGGGATTAGTAAAAGAACTGTTAGATATTACCAAGAGGTTGGACTTATTGAGCCATCAAAACTTACTGACGGGGGATTTAGACTTTTTAGCAAAAAAGATTTACATAGACTCAAAATTATACAAACATATAAGGATTTAGGTTTTGAATTAAAAGAAATTCAAGAAATGTTACCTAACAAAACACTTACTACCAAAAAGGAAATGATTGATTATTCTAAAAATGTAATTAAAGGACAAATTGATGTTATTAATCAGCAAATTGCTAGCTTAGAGAAAACAAAGGAAAAAAGACTTATCGATTTAATCTTACTTAATACTTGTGAAAAATGCACTAAAGAGGTTTGTCCTCCCGAGTGTAAAAGTAAAGAGGCTTATGTATAATTTAAGGGCTTTGCCAAAAATTTTGGCTAGCCCTTAAATTATATTATGTATTCCATAAATATTGCTTTATCTGTATCGTACTTTAGCAAATGCGATCCTACAAAAAACTTTTCCTCAAAATTCAAATCATTAAAGAACCGCCTCGGTCCATTTGGGTAAGGCTCATTAACCCCACTAATTACACTAATTCCGCTAAACTTTTTATCTTTAGCAAACTCAATCAGCCTTTGCATTAATAGATATCTATAATCCTTTTTAGCTTCTGGATTATTATATATACAAGTTATAAATAAAAAATCTTTATCTTCTTTAACACATTGGTAAGGAATTAGATCTTGTCTTAAAAATTCGACTGCAGCAACTGGTTGATTTTTATCATAAGCTATATATCCAAAATTATCATGTGTATGTTTTGATAGTTGTTTATACCAATTTAACTTTTCACAACTTTCCACTCTTTTCGGTAAACAGATTATTGAGCCATCCTTTATGTTTTCACTTAATGGCTTTATATTCGCATCTTTAGCTTTTGGCTTAGCCTTAAAGAAGGTTCCCCCTTTTATAGGAGACCTAGTTTTATATACCAACTCTAGTTGATCTACACTCCCTGGATAAACAATTGTAAAGTCATCAATAACTATATTTCCCGGTAAATATAAATCCTTTGGTGGAGTTGTTTTACTCATATCTATTTCTTGGTATGAAAAATTTAATCTTTCTGCTAAACCTTTGGCTTGCTCTCCCATATATTTATATCCATAGCATTGTGGTCCAAAATAATAGTATTTCACTGTTTTCAAAATCAATCACCTAAATTAATATTCTTTGTTTAATAGATTCTTCTACTTGTTTATTGAGAATTAGAGCTAGCTCTTCTGGTGGAATATCTTTCCCGTTTCTTATCCACTCAATCAAAATCGAAATTGATAAAGAGGTCCTGATTGCTATATAGTAATTCTTATATTCTGTAATAACCCCTTCTTTTGGATTAAATACATTGAGAAGCTTTTCAATAGTTTCTGCTAGTGTTTGAAGTAACAAGTCAAAACTTCTGCTTTTTATCAACAGTTCAATAATTTCACTATCTTCATACCAATACTCTAAGAAAGGCTTTACAAAGTTTATTACCTTACTCTCTTCTCTTTTTGCATTTTCATAATATTCAATTATATATCCATATAACCCTTGAAAAGCCCGATCAGATGCCATTTTTAACACATCGTGTAAATTATCAAAATTTCTATAAAAGGTAGATCTAGCTACTTGTGCTTTTTCTACCACTTCTGTAATTGTAATATCTTCAAAACTTTTTCGTTCTACAATGTCTGAAAGGGCCTCATAAATCATTCTTTGCGAGAGTTTAGCTCTTTTATCTTCAATTTTACGATACATATATAACCCTCCTGTCTGTCATTAGCATCATTCTATTGACTAAGTTACTCTAATTATATATCATTGCTACTTAAGGCACAATTGTGCGATAAATAATTTTATGAATATTTTACAAAAAGGAAGTTGAATTAATGGATAAAAGAATAGATATACTAAAAAATACCCCCATTCCAAAAGCAATCATAACAATGGCTCTCCCAGCTATTATTGGGATGATGGTTATGGCTATATATAATATTGTTGATACTATGTTTGTAGCTTGGTTAGGCACAAATGCCACAGGAGCTACCCAAGTTGTTTATCCACTTGTAACAATAATCACCGCTATAGGATTAACTATAGGTATTGGTGGAGGGTCATACATTTCAAGATTGCTCGGGCAAAACAAACAAAAGGAAGCTTCTAGCGTAGTTTCAAGCTTATATTTTTCAGCTTTTGGTATTGGCATTGTTTTTATGATTTTAGGATTAATATTTTTAAGACCTCTATTAACTCTATTAGGCGCATCAGAGTCAATAATGGCATTTGCTTATGATTATGGATTTTTTATTTTGTTAGGAAGTGCTTTTCAAATTACTAACATGGCACTTAATAATATGTTAAGAGCTGAAGGAAGTGCTAAAAACTCAATGATAGGAATGATGAGTGGTGCTTTACTTAACATCGCTCTAGACCCAATCTTTATTTTTGGTCTTGGTCTTGGTATAAAAGGAGCAGCAATAGCTACTTCTATCTCTCAACTATTTTCAACAGTAGTACTTTCTTATCAATATTTTGGAAATAAGAGCGTATTGAAGATAAGTTTTGGTAATGTTAAAATAGATAAAAATCTTTTCTCAGAAGTGTTTAAGATTGGCACACCTTCTTTTTTCAGACAACTCTTTGTTTCCATATCTCTAGCATTAGTAAATAATGTTGCAATAAAATATGGTGGTGAGGTTGGTATTGCTGGAGTTGGAATTGTAATGAGAACAATGACAATTGTTATGTTTGTAATTTTTGGATTAGGGCAAGGATTCCAACCAGTCGCAGGATATAATTACGGTGCAGGTAATAAAGAGCGTTTATTAGAAGCTTTTAAGTTTACACTAAAGGCAAGCTTTTTAGTGGCCCTTAGTTTTAGTATTGTGTTCATTTTAGGAGGTAAATATATTTTTTCAATCTTTAGACCTACTGAAGAGGTTTTAACAATTGCACTATCTTTTATGCGATACTTTTTACTATCACTAATGATGATGAGCATATCAAATGTAATTGCTACATATTATCAAGCCTTAGGAAAAGCTGGTCCTGCCTTTGTTCTTTCAGTTGCTAGACAAGGAATTTTCTTTATCCCAGCACTGATAATATTACCAAGCATATTTCAGCTAAGGGGTTTGTTTTATGCCCAACCATTAGCTGATGCAATTACCCTTATAGCTTCGATTATGCTTTTCCTTTACACAGAAAGAAATACATTCAAACAAATTGAAAGTGAAAAACTAGTCTATCAAAATGATTAATATAAAGACTGTTCTAGCAGTCTTTTTTTTATTGGGCTAGTTTTAATTTAATATCTATGTGTTGTATACTATAACAGTAGTAAAAATATTGTGGAGGTGATTCCATTGGGGAGTTACAGTTTGAACAAATAGAACAATTACTTAAAGAATCAATACAAGACAAAAAATTTGCAAAAACTGCACAACTACTTTCACAATTAGCGGCAGTCGAAGCTGCAGAATTACTTGGAGATTTAGTAGATAACCCAACGGAAGGATTAATAATATTTCGCCTCTTGCCTAAAGATTTCTCTGCAGATGTATTTGCATTTTTAGACTCAGACCAACAAGAAAACCTAGCTTCAGCTGTAAGTGATGAAGAACTCATGGAAATTGTTGATGAACTGGCATTTGATGATAAGATTGACTTTATTGAAGAGATGCCTGCTAACTTAGTAACAAAAATTTTATCTTACTCTGAGAATAAAGAGAGAAAACTTGTTAATCAGTTTCTAAATTATCCAGAAGACTCTGCTGGTAGCTTAATGACTATTGAGTATGTTGAACTTAGTCAGAACATGACAGCGAAACAAGCCCTAGATCATGTCAGAGCTATTGGTGAAGATATGGAGACTATCTACACCTTATTTATCAAAGGAGCTAATAGAAAATTAGTAGGCGTTTTATCTTTAAGAGAATTAGTAATAGCGAAAGAAAGCACTTTAATTAAAGATATAGCTAGTGATAACGTTGTATTTGTTTATACTACTGATGATCAGGAAGATGTAGCTGATATCTTTAAAAGATATGACTTTATTACAGTCCCGGTAGTTGATAACGAGCAGAGGTTAGTTGGAATTATCACTGTAGATGACATTTTAGATGTTGTAGATGTAGAAAATACTGAGGACTTTCATAAAATGGCTGCTATCTTTCCAACTGATGAGGAATATGGTAAAACTTCAATTTTTAAAGAGGCTAAAAGTAGATTTTTATGGCTATTAATATTGATGCTCGGTGCTACTTTCACAGGGAGCATTATTGCTCATTATGAAGAAGTCTTATTAGCAGCAGTAGTTCTTTCTAGTTTTATTCCAATGTTGATGGATACTGCAGGAAACGCTGGTGCTCAATCTTCTACAGTAGTAATTAGAAGTTTATCATTAGGAACGGTGCAACCAAAAGATTTATTAGTTATTGTATGGAAAGAAATGAGAGTTAGCCTTTTGGTAGGAGTTGCACTTAGCTTTATAAATTATGTACGAATTGTTTATCTAATGGGTATGGACCCTGCAGTGGGTTTGGTAGTAAGTTTGACCTTGTTTTTAGTAATAGTAATGGCTAAAGTTTTAGGCGGAATCTTACCTGTAATCGCACAAATTGTTGGTGTAGACCCAGCTGTAATGGCAAGCCCATTAATTACAACTATTGTAGATACCCTTGCTTTAATAGCATATTTCCAAATAGCTACACACTTATTAGTTATATAAAACACAGAAAAGGGACTTAAGCTAACTTTTTAAGCTTAAATCCCTTTATTTATATCACTATGATTTTATAAGAATTAAATCCTCTTGAGGTGGTATCAAATATTTTCCACCATCTTTAGTAACAACAGCCATTTCTTCCACAGAAATTAATCTTTCGCCTTGTTCAACTTGCCATGCATAAAATCCATCATAAGCAAATACCATGCCTTCACGCAAAACTCTTAAAGCATCAGTTGGAGGGACTTCTCTTTGTCCGCCTGTTAAAGCAGGCCCAATATCATGAGCAAAGTATCCAACAGGATGCCCTGTCCCCCACCTTACATTGTCAGAACCACTTTCATTCATCCATTCTCTTTGAATTAAATCTAAATCATAACCCATTAATCCTGGTTTCATTTCAGCTAAAACAAGTCTATGGCCTTTAACTGCAGATTTCCATTTTTTCAAATCTTCTTCAGGGACTACTTCAGAACCCTTTTCTAGAACATAAGCAAATCGCTGATAATCCGTACACCATCTATCATAAACTTTTATTCCAAAATCCGTTTGTATAAAATCATTTGGATAAATAACTTTTTGTGATGGTCCAGCATGACCTCTAGCAACACCAGAGTTTACACTTGGATTGTGGTTTTCTGACCAAGCATCTTTTACATTATAAAACTCCATACCCTCTCTAATCCAATCGGCAACTTCTTTATCTGTAGTTTGCCCTGGCACTATTTTTTTATAAGCATCTAAAATTATTTTTACAGTCAACTCTCCTGCTCTTGTCATAATTTCAATTTCTTCATCTAATTTAACAGCTAACCACTCAGAAACTAAATCTTGAGAAGATACTAAATTATCTTTCATAAACCCAAGAGCTTGTTCAAGGTTTTTCCTTTGAGTATAAGACAGACCATCTGCAATGTTTTTGTTTGAGCTATTAATAGCAATTGCTCCAGGATTCAATTTATGAAGTCTATCAGCAATTTTTTGATAAAGGGTTTCTGGGTTTTCTAAAGTTATTATTTCATCATGAACATCCATTTCCCTAAGCCCAACAACTTCTCCCCAAGGACTAAAAGCAGTTGATTGTACCGTATCACCACTTAATTCAAATATTATGCCCATTTCTCTTCCTGCATTTTCTCCACCAACATGACTTGCTAATGGATCGTTTGCATTTTCTCTGCAAATAATTACCCAAACATCTACTTCAGCTAATTGCATTGCTTTTGGTAAAAGCTCTTTAATCCTTTTTTTCCTTATTTGAGGCCAAGGGCTACTTCCACTAAAGTCATATTTCTTCTCCATATATATCACTCCTAATTCATCTCTAATTTAACTTTATCATGATAGTTAAATAAAGTAAATCATAAGCTTAATTGATTTTAGAAGTGTCATAGTTTAAGAGTTTTATTTTTAAAATAAAAAAGCATCCATTCGCTAACAATGGATGTTTTTTGGTGCCGAGGGAGGGACTCGAACCCTCACGTGGGGTAAACCACGCCAGATTTTGAGTCTGGTGCGTCTGCCAATTCCGCCACCACGGCAATTTGTGAGAAAATTAAATTTTTATAGCAAAAATTATATTAGCATCAAATTTTGACTGTGTCAAGCATTAAGACGTTACTATCTTTAACCCAAAGTATAATTTCTTCTGGATTTTTGCTTGTAATAAAAACCAATTTATTCTTCCAAAATGTATTCTTTTGGTGGCCTTGGGCCATAAAACTGGTAGTAATCAACTTTAATATTACCATTATATAATTTTCTTCTTCTATCTGCGTCTCTTTGCAATACAGTTTCAAGATTTTCATCAGCTGTTAGAATATAATATGACCAAGTTTGTTGGCGTCTCATAATTTCAAAAAGCGCATCATAAATTCGTTTGATTTCTTTTTGTGACCCTACTCTTTGCCCATATGGAGCATTTGTAATCATAACACCATAGTCATCTTCAAAAGATCTTTGAGAAATATCTTTTACTTCAAACTTTATATCATTACTAACCCCAGCCTCTATTGCATTTCTTTTTGCCATTTTTATGACATCAGGATCAATGTCAGATCCTAATATATTCATATTTATATCTTGATTTATATCCTTGTATGCATTAGCTCTAGCCCTTTTCCAAATCTCTTTAGGAGTTTTAGTATAATTTTCAGCTGAAAAAGTTCTAGATAATCCAGGTGCAATATTCCTGCCTATCATAGCAGCTTCAATAAGAATAGTTCCAGACCCACATAAAGGATCCAGTAAAATTCTATCAGGATTCCAATAACTTAGTTTAACTAATGCTGCTGCTAGAGTTTCTTTTAGTGGAGCATCTCCTGTTTCAACTCGATAGCCTCTTTTAAAAAGACTATCTCCTGTAGTATCTATAAGAATTCTACCCAGGTCTTTTTCAATCATGATTTCAATCTTATATTCATCCCCTGTTTCTGGAAAATATGATTGGTTAGTTGCTGATTTTAATCTTTCGATTATCGCCTTTTTAGAAATAGACTGGCAACTTCTTACACTACGTAACTGAGATTTATTAGTCCTACCATTCACTATAATCTGTCCATCTGGTTCAATCCACTCTTCCCAAGGTATTGACTTTGTTGCTTGAAAAAGTTCTTCGAAAGATCTTGTCAAAGTTTCCTTTGCTATAACCATAACTCTTTCAGCTGTTCTTAAATATATATTAAGTTTTGCAACATCTTCTATTTTTCCTTCTATTATTATATAGCCATTATGTACCTCTATATCACTATATCCTAAATCCTCTAGTTCCCATTTAACTAAAGTCTCTAGTCCAAACTCTGTCTTTATTAAAATTTTAGTGTTCATAAACACCCACCTTCCTCGCTTAACTATTCTACCACTTATCAGCAAAAAAACAAATTCTTTCACCAAACTTTTATCTACTATATTTTTACAATTTATGAACATATTAAATTTGAAGCTTAAACAAAAAAAATATTTTTTTTATAAGAATATTATTAAATTTAGTTTATAGCAATAATATTTAATGTTTACTTTAACAAAAAATATTATTTCGATAGTCTAAATATCCCTTTATCAAGTTTTTTTCATATGATATATTTGTTTTGGATTAAAGATAGAATAGATTTTTCACATATAAGAGGAGGGAATTAAATGTTTGGTAAAATAGGTTTTCCAGAATTAATCTTAATTTTAGTTATCGCTCTAGTAGTATTTGGTCCTTCAAAATTACCAGAAATTGGCGAGTCTTTAGGCAGATCAATTAGAGAGTTCAAAAAAAGTGTAGAAGTAGATGACGGAAGCAAGTCAAAAAAAGATGCAAAAAATGATGAGAGCACAACAGAAGCAAAAAGCACTGAAGAATAAGCTTGGCTAAGAGAAAATGAAAGATGATACACAAACTATAGTTGAACATCTGGGAGAATTAAGAACAAGAATTATTATAGTTGCAGCTTCAGTCATTATTTTTTCTTTGATAAGTTATCAGTTTATAGATAAAATTATAACACTAGCTATAGAGCCAGCCAATGATCTAGATTTTATATATATAACTCCTAGTGAACTGTTCCTTACTTATGTTAAAACATCAATTTTAAGCGGAACAATCCTTTCATTACCAGTTATTCTTTACCAAATTTGGCGCTTTGTCTTGCCTGGTATAACCTTAAAGAAAAAAATATATATGGCTGTAGTAAATATTTTCGCAATGGGATTTTTCGCCACCGGTGCATACTTTGCATATAAAGTAATTATTCCAATTACTTTAGAATTCTTTACTAAGTTTTCTAGAGTTGAAATTGCCCCTATGTTTACCTTTGCTAATTACACAAGCTTTTTAATTTCTTTACTGCTAGCTTTTGGAGTTGCTTTTGAATTGCCAATTGTAGTAATGCTATTGACTCAGTTTAATCTCATTACTCCACATATACTAAAAAGTACTAGAAAGTATATTATATTAGCAATTTTTATTCTAGCAGCAGTATTAACACCACCAGATATTGTCTCGCAAGGATTACTTGCTTTACCAATGGTTATTTTATTAGAACTTAGCATTTTAATATCTACCTTTATTTACAAAGGTAAGAAAAAATAAAAGAAAGAGAGGAATTTGTAAATGACAGAAGAATTAAAAAAGGAAACACTTGCTCAAAAGAAAATGAGCAGAGCTGACTTCCTTAAAGGTATGGGAAAATCAGTAGCAGGCATCACATTAGTTGGGGGAATGAGTACTCTTTTAGCTGGTTGTGCTGATGAAGCAGCTACACCAGAAGAAACTCCAAACTCATCAATAGAAGGTGCTCCAGAGTGGCCTTACACGTATGTCGAAGTTGATTTAGAAAAAGCTCAAGAAAGAGCTTATAATGCATATATGACACAAGGTGGCTGAGGAATAGGAGCAGCCGAAGGTCTTTTCGGCACAATGGCAGAAGAAGTTGGATATCCATTTGATCACATTCCTACAGAGGCATTTATAAATGCAGCTGGTGGATACCAAGTTTATAGTATTTGTGGAACATTAGGAGTAGCATCTGCATTTATTGGTACTGTTGCTGATGCAGATACACAAAAGAAAGTTGTTAAAGAGTTAATGGCTTGGTACAAAACAGCAGAAATGCCTATATATCAGCCTGAAGCAGAATTAGATCAAACCGTTTCAAATTCTGTAATTTGTGAAAACTCAGTTGGAGAATATATGGCTGAATCTGGAACAGGTATGGGAGATAAAGCTAGAAAGCAAAGATGTGCTGGTGTTGCTGCAGATGTTACAAGAAAAACTTTTGAATTATTAAGCGAGAATTTGTAGTATTATTGATTTCGAGGGCACGGCCAAATATTTGGCTGTGCTCTTATTGTTTTAAAAATAAAAGAAGGAAATTAGTTAATTTTATTGAAATAGGTAAAAGAATAAAAAGTGAGGTGAATTTTTTGAATAAGAATAATTTAAAAGAGATAGCACAAAAATTGCTAGATTACTCAAGTGCAGATCAGACACAACTTGTTTTTAATTTAGAAAAGAAACAGTTTAGCAGATTTAATGAAAATTTCATTCATCAAAATCTAGTTAATGATACTGTGTCTTTAGAAATAAAAGTGGTAGTTAATAACCGCTTGGGTGGTTTAACAGTAAGTAGCATCAACGACTTAGATAGCCTTAAAAGAAGTATTGATAAGGCAATAGCTATTGCTAAAATGCAACCTAAAAATAATAACTTTAAATCTTTTCCAGATGTAGATCAAGAAGTTTATGAAAAGAAAATTGATCAAGAACTTCTAAATTTTGATGAATTTAAACGCGCAAAATATATTAAGCATGTTATTGATTTTGCAAAAAACAAAAACTTAGTATCTAACGGTACATTTTCGATTGTAAGTGGACAAAAGCTAGTTGCAAATTCACTAGGATTAAATGCTTACTCACCATATTGCCAAGGGTTTTTCAGAACTATAATGAATAATGGTAATTGTACTGGTTATACTGACAATGTAATTAATAATATTAATGAGTTTGATGTTTTGGAATTAGCACAAACTGCTGCTGATAAAGCCTTAGTATGCAATGACCCAATTAGAATTAAGCCCGGAAAATATACTGTATTACTTGAACCTATTGCGGTAGCTGATTTATTAAGATTTGCAGGAATGCACACTTTCAGTGGTAAATCTTTTGAAGAAAATCAAAGCTATTTTAGTGAGCACATGAATGAAATTGTTATTGACGAGAGACTTTCAATAACTGACAATGCACATCATGAAAAGTCTCCTCTTCTACCCTTTGATGATGAAGGTGTTATGAGAAAAGAAGTTGAGATTATAAAAAGTGGTAAAGCCAATGATGTTGTTTATGATTCAATGACTGCTTATAAACACGATAAGCAACCTACTGGTCATGTTGGTTCATATAATAAACCAATGCCTGCTTTTATGATTATGCCTAATGGTAATAAATCTAAAGAAGAGCTAATAAGTCAGATGGATGAGGGAATAATAATTACAAGGTTCCACTATACTAGTTGCCCAGAACCTTACAGAGTGGTTGCAACAGGAACATCCAGAGATGGAACGCTTTGGGTTGAAAATGGGAAGATTACTAAAAGAATTAATAATATTCGCTTTACACAAAGCGTATTAGATACTTTTAGTAATGTGATTGAAATTGGAAATGATTTGAGACCTACTAGAGATTGGTGGAGCAGTTTTATTTCACTACTACCTTCTCTTTTAGTTAAAGATTTTAATATTACTGGAACGACAACTTTTTAGGAGGTGAAGATTTGAAACAACTTTTAGAAGATGGAATACAACTAGCACTTGATAAAGGTGCTCGTTACGCTGATATAAGATTTGTAGAGCGTGATCAAGAAAGAATTACAGTTTCTGGTGATTCTATAAGTGGATTAAACCAAAGCCAAGATCAAGGCCTTGGTATAAGAGTGCTGTTTGAAAATGGTTGGGGATTTGCGGGAATCCCTGTAGATGATATAAGCCAAATCCCAAAAGCTATAGAAGAAGGTGTTAATAAAGCAATAAGCATCGCTAAAGCTAGTAACTCTGTAAATGAGAATAAAATAGAACTAGCTCCAGTTGATTCAGTAGTTAATAAATATCAAACACCAGTTAAGAAAGACCCCTTTGACATGAAGGTTGAAGAAAAAGGACAAAACCTTTTAGATGCTTTAGCTAAAGCTGAAGATGTTTCTAGTATTAAATCTAGAAGCGGCCATATTAGGCTATTTAGAGATAAAAAACATTTTGCTAGTTCGGAAAATTCATACATAGAACAAACTATAACTCAAACAGGAGCTAGAATGAATGTTGTCGCAACTGCCTCAGGACAAGCTCAGACTAGACACTTTAGAGACCATGGTACAGGCGGATGGGAACTCATTGACCAAATGGATATTCATAAGAGAGCAAAAGACTTAGCAACTGAAGCCGATCAGCTACTACAAGCTCCTTCATGCCCTCATGAGAAGACTACCCTGATCTTAGGAAGCTCTATGATTGCACTACAGTTACACGAGTCGTGTGGCCATCCTACGGAGTTAGATAGGGCTTTAGGAAGTGAGGCAACCTATGCAGGTACAAGTTTCTTAAACCCAGAAGACTGGCGTAAAACTAGATATGGTTCTGATCTTGTAAATATAAATATGGACGCGACAATTGATGGTGGTCTTGGAACTTTTGCTTATGACGATGAAGGTGTTAAAGCGCAAAAAACTAGGCTTATTAAAGATGGTATTTTCCATAATTATACTACATCAAGAGATACTGCTGTTAGATTTGACCAACAAAGTAACGGTGCAATGATTGCAGATGGTTGGGCAAATATTCCCTTAATTAGAATGAACAATATTTCAATTGAACCAGGAGACTGGTCTCTTGAGGAAATGATTAAAGATACTGAGGATGGAGTATTACTTGACGTGTCAAAAAGTTGGAGTTTAGACGATAAGAGAATGAACTTTCACTTTGGAACAGAATTAGGATACAAAATTAAAGATGGCGAAATAGTATCCATGCTTAAAAACAATGCATACACTGATTTAACGCCTCATTTTTGGCAGTCAGTTGACGCTATAGGAAATAAAGATAGTTGGCATTGTTGGGGTCGCCCTTCTTGCGCAAAAGGCGAACCAGTACAAATTGCAAATGTTGGACATGGTGCTGCCCCAGTTAGATTTAGAGACATTGAAGTAGGAATAGTTGAATAATAAATAAACAAATGTAAAATTTTAGCGAGCCTTCTTAATTGAGGGCTTTTTTTCTAGCCAAAGCACAATATTTACTATACAATATTCTTTGCTAGTAAATTGCGAGGAGATACTTTATGAGTAAACAACAAAACTATAAAAGGCCTACTTTTAATATTGGATTTATACAAAGACTGAAATACGCAATCAGTGATAAATTCTTTGCAAAGATTATAATAGAGGAGAAATTTTCAAAATCTCTGTGGTTTTATTTAAAGTTAACACTTATTTTGACAATGATTTTAGGTATCGTTACTTTTTTTCAACTAAATGATGTCACAAAAGACATAGCAGCTGCTCTTGAAACACAAGTTCCAGACTTTCACTTTGAACAAGGCAGTCTACATGTTGATGGTAAAATGCCTATTGAAATAGTTGAAAATGACATAAGATTTGTAATTGATACTACAGACCAAACAACTATTAATCAATTAAAGCCAACTACAACTAACAAACAAATTTCTCTAATAACTAGTGATGGCATTTATTTTTATGACCCTAAAGGAGAAACATCACCTTTAGGTGAAAACATTTCCTTTGACATGCTAAGTGACATAAGTATAACAAAAGAAGAAATTGTAGATAATTTAAAAAACTCAAACATGGTACCTATTTTGCTAACATTTATAACTCTTTTTGGATTTATATTTCATAAGCTTATTAGTCCAGTATATTTGTTTTTATTTGCTAGGATAATCTCTATAGTTAAAAAAATCCCACTTAAGGGATCTATCTTATTGGCAATTGTTTTATATTCGCTAACGGTTCCTCATATAATACATCTACTAATCAGCATAGTTGGAATTGTTCCTCCGTATTTTGATTTAATTTCTGTTGCTATAGGGTCTGTTTTTGTAATTAGATATCTAGATAATTTTAAGCCTGGTGTTAAAATAGATTTTGAGCAATAATTTTTTAATTAAGAAAAGATCTATATATGTTAGTGTCAAACCTAACACATATAGATCTTTTTCTTTTATTTAAAAAGTGGTAAATTACATCCCTTACAATAATCATTTCTTTTACTATTCTTAGTCGAGCAAATATTGCAAAATATTTCACTGTCTTTACTCTTATCAAACTTTTCTACTGTATTTAATCTTCCGTGATATCTTACTTTTTCACCTAAATTATAGTAATTAAAAACGGCTTGATCAATAACTTTAATAACGTGTTTCTGATTATTATTCCCACTAAACTCTATTTTATACTCTAAATAATCCTGATTCTTTTCTTCATTATTATCATAATACCTTCTACTTCTCTTATTAACCTCTTTATTTGTAACTACACCATCCCAGCTTTTTTTAGCGTAACTATACTTGACCCAAATATTAATTAGTATAAATTGAATTATGCCAACAACCAAGCCAATAGTTAGAGAATCATTAAAGCTTAAGCCTCCTACAAAAAAAAGAATATATTAAAAAGAATATCGGAAAAATTATTATTGCTGCAAAAGAGAAAGTGATCATTCTCTTTTTGTGTCTTGTAATAAATTCCTTTACTGCTGGGTCATTAATTTTTTCTGAAAATCCTATATTAGTTTTGTGGCTATTATTCAAATTGTTATTGTCATCCATAAATATACCGTGAATCCTATTTTAATAAAGGAGCATTGCATCTATGACAGTGGTCGTCTTTAATATCATTTATATCAGCACAAGCAGCACAAAATATAATGTCATCTTTACTTTTATCATATTTTTCTATTGTTTTTAGAAAACCATGGTATTTCACGCTATCACCTTTTTGGTAATAATTATATAAAAGATCGTTATTCTCATCAGTTATTTCATGCACTTCGTCATTAGGGCCTTCGAAATAAACTGTGTATTCTGTGTAGTCTTGATATCTATATCCGGAGTTCTCTTTAATTCTCCGCCTTCTTCTATTAGTCTTTTTATCTACTACTACACCTTCCCAGCTAGGTTCTTGACTAGGCTTACTTATCTTAAAAACAATGAAAGAATAAACCAAACCAATTCCTAAACCTATTAAAACAGCTTGTGGGTTATCCATCTGATCGCTAAACTCACCATAGATATAAAAACCTATTGTTAAAATTAAAGCTAATCCAAATCCAAATATCTTTCTATAGAAACTTGTATTTTTGACATATTTCTTAAAAAAAGGATCATTTATTTTATCTGAATATCCTACTAAGTTATTTTTAGCTTTACCACCCAGTTTTGATCCACAATTTGTACAAAACTCTGCTTGATCAGAATTTTTAGTACCACAATTTTGACAATACATTATCTTCACCTACTTTAATAGAGGGACTTTACATCTTCTGCAATAATCACTATTAATATCATTTTCAGTGCCACAAGCATTACAATATATAATAGAGTCTCCTGTTTTATCATACTTTTCTACTGAGTTTAACCCGCCATGAAATCTAATTTTATCTCCAAGATTAAAGTAGTCAAAATATCTTCTATTACTTCTAGCTGCTAGTTTATGTTCCTCTCCACCGTTACCTTTAAAATATACTGTATATAAGTCATAAGTTGTATAACTTGCGCTATCTCCCTGTCCATGATGTTCTCTGACTTTCTTAACATCTTTATCAACTACTACACCATCCCATGTCTTTGAACTGAAATGACGTTTTGACCATATTACTGCAAAAATATAGTATAAAACACCCAAAGCTAAACCCATTAAAAAAGCTTGAGGATTATCAAAGTCTCTACTAACAGATCCAGCAATTCCAAATCCTACTGGAGCTGCGATTAGGATAAAAAGCGCAAATATATTTGCACCTTTCTTACTTTTTTTTAAAAACTGAGAAAAAGCTGGGTCATTAATCTTGTTAGAAAAACCTACTAGATTTTGATTACTATAACTACTTTGAGTTTGAAAGTTTTGTTGATTGCTTTGCATTGCTTGATTATTCTGGTTAGGCTGACTGTTTTGGTTAGCACCACAGTTTGTACAAAACTTTGCACTATCAGGAATCTGAGCTCCACAATTTCTACAATACATATATTCACTTCCTATCGTAATTTGATACTTATATTTTACTAAACTTTACTGTAATATAATAGTATAATAATCGCTTTTCTTTAATTCGCTAAAAAAGTGCACAATTAAAGTCAAGAAATCAACTATAATTTTAGATATACTTTCATAGGAGGTGATAAATAGATGACAAATGTGGATCAAATCCTAGCAGTTTCAAGTCTTGAAGAATACATTCACTCGCACTTGAAACAACCACTGACACTAAAGCAACTTGCTGATTATGTTAATTATTCACCTTGGCATACAGCTAAAATATTCAAAAACATAATGGGTAAAACCCCTTTTGAATATATTAGAATGCTAAGATTGACACAAGCTGCACTAAAACTTAGAGATAATAACCCAAAAATTCTAGACGTTGCGCTTGATCATTTTTTCTCATCACATGAAGGTTTTACTAGAGCTTTTGCCAAAGAATTTGGTTTAACTCCTAAAGAATATAGAGAAAAAACACCACCAATAAATCTATTTATACCTACCAAAATCTACCATAGATATTTGGATATATTGAAAGGAGAAAATAAGATGAAAAATTGCGAATCAAATTATGAAGTAAAAGGTGTATTTGTGCAAATTATAGAGCGACCTGAAAGAAAGATGATTCTTAAAAGAGGTATAAACGCAACCCACTATTTTGAGTATTGTGAAGAAGTTGATTCAGAAAAGGTGTGGGGAGTTCTTGAAAGCATAAAAGAAGCTCTTTATGAACCTGTAGGTATGTGGTTGCCTAAACAATATAGACCTGAAGGTACATCTGTTTATGCACAAGGGGTTGAAGTTCCTTCTAATTACTCAAAAGCTATACCAGAAGGCTTTGATATTATAGAGCTGCCTGAAACAAAGCTAATGATTTTTCAAGGAGAACCATATGACGATGATGACTTCCAAAGCAAAGTTGGTGCAGTTATGGAATTAATTAAAAATTATAATCCTGAAAATTATGGTTACAAATGGGCTCCAGAGAATGGCCCAAGAGTACAACTAAAGCCTTTTGGATTTAGAGGATATAGAAGCAAAACCTGTAAAAGAAATTAA
>JBKHBO010000031.1:0-21248 GCA_046542315.1 Clostridia bacterium | reverse complement strand
TAAAAGCAATATTTATTGATTATTCGTAACACAATTGAAATAATTTGGAATAATTCTTTGTAAATAAAGTTTTTGTTAGCATTCAAATAATATAACTGATATTATATAAAGGAATATAAAATGTAGTAGTATGTTAGGGAGATTTAGAGGATTTTTATCTTAAGGGGGAAATTGCGTGACTCAAAACAAAGACAATAAAAAATTTGACATAGTGATTATTGGTGGTGGACCTGGTGGTTATGTAGCTGCAATCAAAGCTGCTATGCTAGGAGCAAAAGTAGCAGTTGTTGAGAAAGAATTTATGGGTGGAATTTGTTTAAATGTAGGATGCATTCCCACAAAAGCATTAGTGAGATCTGCTGAAATCTTTGAAAATGTTAAAAGTGCAAGAAGCTATGGCATAAAGGTTAAAGACTTTGAGATTGATATGAAAAAGGTTATCTCAAGAAAAAATAGAATAGTCAGACAATTAACTATGGGGACAAAGCAGCTAGTAGAAGGACAAGGAGCAAAGATTTTTGAAGGAACAGGATACATTATTGATAAAAATACTGTTAGAGTAACAACTGAAGATGATCAGTTTGAGCTTGAAACAGACAAAATTATTATCGCAACTGGTGCAAAACCAACGACATTAAATATCTCAGTTGAAGAAAATAATGAAAATATAATTTTTAGTCGTCAAGCCCTTGATATAAAAGATTTACCAGATTCTATGGTTATTGTTGGTGGCGGAGTAATTGGTATGGAGTTTGCCTTTATATATAGTATTTTTGGAGTAAAAGTAACGGTTGTAGAGTATCAAGATAGGATATTATCTATTTTAGATGAAGATGTTACAGATGAACTTATGCGTATAGCTAAAAGAAAGCGCATAGAGATTATAACGGGAGCAGCAGTTAAAGAGATCAAAAATAACGAAGATAGTAAATGCGTAGTTAGTTATAAAAAAGATGATGAGGATTGTAAAATAGAAGCAGATAAGGTGCTACTAAGTGTTGGACGCAACCCTTTTGTTGAAGGATTAGGACTTGAAAATATAGATGTTGAAATGAATGGTAATGGCAGAGGTATTAAAGTTAATGAAAGAATGGAAACAAATGTTGCTGGTATTTACGCAGTTGGAGATGTAACGAACATAATACAGCTAGCTCATGTAGCATCACATCAAGGAATTATAGCAGCTGAAAATATCATGGGTAATGATATGGTAATGGATTATACAGCAATACCTTGGGCGATTTTTACTGAACCAGAGATTTCAGTTGTAGGTATAACAGAAAAACAAGCTAAAGATGAAGGAAAGGATATTTTAATAGGTAAGTTCCCATTTAGTGCTAGTGGCAAGGCATTGGTTGAAGGTAGTAGAGATGGATTTGTGAAGGTTATAAAAGATAAAGAAAGCGATAGGATAATTGGAGCAACAATGATAGGTCCACATGCTTCTGATCTCATTAGCGAACTTACAGTAGCAATTCAGAATGGTCTTACTGCTGAACAAATTTCACACACTATTCACGCTCATCCAACAACAGCAGAGGCAATTCATGAGGCAGTACTTGCAACAAGTGGAAAAGCACTTCATTTTATAAAAAATTAGACTATAAAAATTAGTATAAAAAAATAACGGCTAGTGTATCAAAAGCGATACACTAGCCGTTAAAGTTTTATAATTACTCTTCAATTGCCCATAAAAGATCAAGTTCTGCTAATGTTGCTTTTGTTGGAACACCATTTTTATCCCAGCCCATCAAGTTGTAATAAGCTTTTTTTGCAATCTCAGCGTCATTTCTATCTACAATTTTACCCTTAAGAGGATTATCTCCTTCAATAGGCTCATAGAATCTTTCAGGCAAATAGTCATCTTTTTCGCTAAATCCTTCTCTTAAATTGAATAATCTAGTTAAATTTACAGCTCTTTCAGTAACTTGAATCATCTCAAGAAGAGAAGTATCCCATCCAGTTACTGCTTTAAATGCTTTTTCAATGTTAAGAGGAGACCACGGTAAGAACTGGCAAAGTTCTGATATATTTGCAAAATGTCTCCACAAAGAACCTACTCGTAACATATGTGCTTTTTCTTCGTCTAATTGAGCTGCTGGCAAAGGCTTATTTAAGCCTAAAGAAAACATTTTTTCTAATCCAGAGCCCATCTTTGTATAAGCAGTGTCATGTAGATTATGACAATGGTCAGCACCTGTTGGGCTTATCATGTAGCCAACGCCTAAGCCCTGTTTAAGTCTTGGTTCATGCATAGGAAGTTCTTGTCCTTTTACTTCCATAGCATATTTCTCTGCTCCATTACCAATTTTTTCAGCTGCATATTTACTTCCTTTAGCTAAAACTGCACCAAATCCATCTTGTTTGGCTATTTTTTCAATCATCTGAACCATAGCTTCTCCATTACCAAAAGTTAATTCTATGCCATCAGTATCTTCTTTAGTTATTAATCCATTTTCAAAGCACTCCATACCAAATGAGATAGTAACACCAGTTGAGATTGTATCTAATCCTAGCGAGTTACATAACTCATTACCTTTACATACTGCTTGTAAATCATCAATTCCGCAACAGGAACCTAAAGATCCAAGAGTTTCATATTCTGGTCCACCAAAATCTGGGTTAACTTTATATCTGTCATCAATTTCGACTACACGTTTACACTTAACTGGGCACATATGACATGCATCATTACCTATAAGGTAAGTATCTCTCATGCGTTCACCAGAGATTTTCTCTGCTCCTTCAAAGGAGCCTGCTTTAAAGTTGTAAGTAGGTAATCCGCCTACTGCATTTAAACTCATTACAATTGCAGTTGTACCCAATTCAGTCATGCTTTTCATATTTTCTTTAATATGTGCACCCATATCTTTATTCAATTGAGTTAAAGTATCTTTGTCTTTGACTTCAGGATGCCTGTTGCCTTTAATACCGATTGCACGAAGTTTTTTAGAGCCCATAACTGCACCCATTCCACTTCTTCCATAAAAGTGAGCTAAATCATTCACTATATTTGCAATTAATGACATGTTTTCACCAGCGACACCAATTTGAGCTACTCTTACTTTTTCGTCACCCATCTCTTCTTTTATAGTATCCTCGACTTCATTCGTTAACTTGCCCCAAAGATGAGAAGCATCTTTTATTTCAACATTTTCATCTTCAATTGCTAAATATACAGGCTTATCTGATTGGCCTTCAATAATAATAGCGTCATATCCAGCACGCTTCATTTCTGCACCAAAGTATCCACCAGCTTCTGCATCACCATATGCTCCAGTATGAGGTGACTTTGCTCCTACACTATTTCTTCCACTACCAATCATATTGGTCCCTGTTAATGGTCCTGCAGCAAAAACTAAAATGTTCTCAGGTCCTAACGGATCTGCTCCTTTAGGAATTTCTTTCATTAAATAATATGAAACAATTCCCCTTCCACCAATATACTTGCGATAAAAATCTTCTCCAGGATTTTCAACTTTAATTGACTTATCGTTCAAGTTAACTCTTAATATCCTATTATGATAACCAAAAGACATTAATATTCCTCCTTTAATTGAACTAAATTTCTTTAGTTACTCTAATTAATAATTCTATAAAAATAGCTGATATCCTTTTTTTTACTAGGATTTTTGAGGTTTTAAGACTTTTAATTATTTAGTATTAGATATATAATGAATTAAATATAAAGGGTGAGAGTTATGAAAATAAAAATTATACAAAAAGCATTAATACAAAAAGACCTTTCTTTAATACACAATTCATTATCAAAAGATTTCACAGATGCAATTGATGACGATAAAGTACTCTTTGCTAAAAATTTTTTTGGGCATGGCTCAATTGCAATTTATTTGAAGAATAGAAGAGTTACTTACATTTATGCTTTTAAAAAACTAAAGGATAATATCTTAAAAACAATAAGGGAGACCTATAAAAAATATAGAAATATAATGCCTGATATGGAGTTTGAGGTTTTAGTGAATGATAAAAAGGAAATTATAGAATACCTTTTAGGCCAAGGCTTAACTATCATAGACAGTGGGTCTGAATATATTTTAGAAGAAGTGGTTAATTCAAGTGATTTAAAAGATTTAAAAATTGAAAAGTATGATCCAAAAAGGGCAGATGATTATATAGAAATTATCGACAATGCTTTTAACCCGCTTCGAGAAAAAATGGGGAAGAGCTTAAATTACAGGAAAGAACACTACAATGAAAGTATAGAAAAGTTTAATAATAGTGCATTGAAAAATAATTTGTTTATTTTCACTAGAAATGGTGATATTATAGGAATTTGCTTTCTTGAAGGGAATATTTTAGATACCATAGTTATAAATCCAATGTTTCAAGGAAATAACTATGGTAGTATTATCTTAAACTATATGTCAGACTATATTATTAATAGTAAAAAATATGACAAAGCTTTTTTGTATGTTGTAACACAGAATGAAAGAGCCCATCAATTTTATTTACGAAATGGGTATAAGTTAAATGCAAAATATAGGGTATTAAATGAGGGGGATAATGATGATAATTAAAATTGTATTGCCAAGTTGTACATGAGTAAAGGATTTAAATTCTATAGCTATAGAAAAGATAAAAATTATATTAAATGAATATGAGTTTGAATATGAGTTAGAAGTGATTAATGATTTACAAGAAGCATTGGAGTTGAATATAATAAATCCGCCAGCGATTTTGATTAATGGGCAGAAAGTCTTTGAAAAAAGGTGGCCTAGTCAAAGTCAATTAAGAAGAGTAATAGAATTAATGATAGAATAGGGCCAATAGCTATTGGCCCTATTTATTAAAACAGTAGTAACCCGCCAAGGAGTAAAGCTACTCCACCGATAATGTAAAACAGAATAACAGTTCCTTTTTCTCCTAATACTTTTATAAAGCCTCTAACTTTAAAACTGTTCCAAATAATAGCTGGTTTAGCTATTGCAGAAAAGATTACAACAATGGCATAGACTATTAACAATAAACCAAGAATTTTCATGTAAACCACCCCATATGTTAATTTCTACTTAAATTGTAGCATAGTTTAGTGTGTGAAATATATTAAGCTTATAATATATCCAAAAAAACAGAGAGATGTGCTATTAGTTGATTAATATTATCTCCATTAACAAAATGTTTTGTACTTCTTCCTTCAGTTTTAGAATCAATCAAGTTTGCTTCCCTTAAAATCTTTGTGTGATTACTAACAGTGGGTCTGGATATATCCAAATAATCTGCCATTTGTGTGTTATCCATTGAAAAATATCTAATTAATCTTAAAATTTTAAGCCTAGTAGGATCTGAAATTGCCTTTAGGCCAATTGTTAGTTGATCAATTTCATTATTTAATTCTTCTTGGCTTATAAAATGATTATTACAACTAACTATCAATTGTCCGTGTCTTAGACTTAGTGCACTAACATAGTTGAATGGGTCAATCCAAAAAAATACTTTCAAATTTTTATTAATGATTAACTTATTTAATTGCTCATATATTTTTAATGGATGCTGATTATTTAACCAATCTAAATTTGGTGAACTAGAGTCACTTTTGATTCCTCCAACTTTTTTTATAGTTTGTTCTTTATATATATTTATAGCTGAAATTCTAGTTTCTCTCCATGGCTTTAAAATATTATAATAATATTGGTCTATTAAAGCCCAGAATTTAACATGGTTATCTCCATCAGCCAAAATGGTGATTAACTTTGAAAATTGATGATAATTATTATTTAAAAATAAAGAGTTTTTCTCTAAATCTAAACCTGCTATTTGATGATCTTTAATTCTAGTTTTTAAAGACAATTCAATGAAATTATCGTGATCAGATAAGCTCTTATCAGGTTCAAGATTATAATCTCTAGCATTAGCTAATACCTTTTCATAGGCTTGACTAAAATTAAGTTTCTTTACCTTTTCTTTAGCCTCTTCATAATTATCCATATATAAAGAATCAGACAAATCAGCTAAATTAATAAGAATAATATAAGCTTTAAAATCTTCTTTCCAAAAGGCTTTCCATTTATTTAAAAATTCTTTAGGAAGTTTAGGAGACATAATCTTGTTATCTTTAGTCCATTGCTTAATGGCTTCTTTTTGAAAATAGTTTAATTCAGGAGTCTCTGCTCCAATACCAAAAGCTATATCTAGCATAATTGATTCGCCGACTTGATATCCTCTATCCATTACATTCACTCTTTCGTAGTTAATTGGCTACGCTTAGTTTAGCAATTTAATATTTACCTGTCAATAAATCTTGATTACAATCGAAAATAGAACTATAATAAGTAGTCCATTAATTTAAAGGGGGCTTTTATATGTTAGGTTTAGTTAAAGGCGAGTTGAAACTGGTAGAATATAATCCCTTATGGGCAGAGTTATTTGCAAAAGAAAAACAAAATTTACTAAATCTTGTGGGCGATTTCGTAGTTGATATTCAACATGTAGGTAGTACATCTATAGTTGGACTTGCTGCAAAGCCTGTCATTGATATAGCTGTAGGGGTTAATAATCTTGAGGATGTTAAACATTGTATAAGGCCTCTAGAAAATACTAAACTTTATGTATATAAAGGCATTAATGGAGTCCCTGGTAGAGAGCTTTTTGCAAAGTATGATAATGATAGAGGCACTCATCATATTCATTTTGAGAAGATTCATGAAATCAATTGGCAAAATCATATAATTTTTAGAGATTATCTGAGAAATAATGATGATATAATGAAAGAGTACCAAGATTTAAAATATAACTTATTTAAAAAGGGTATATCTAGAACTGAATATACTGAAAGTAAGGCAGAATTTATACTACAAATAATAAATAGAGCGAAAAAGGAGGGATATCATGCCTAACTATAGTTTAAAGTGCAAAGACTGTGGATACGAATTCGACATTTTGTGTAAATATAGTGATTTAGAAAAATTAAAATGTGAAGTTTGTGATAGCTCTAACTTAGAAAGAGTATATAAAAGAGTTGGTTTAAATGTCAATTCAAACACTAATAGTAATAGCTCTGGCGGAGGTTGAGCGTTTTCTAGATAAGCAGTTTGCTTATATTGACAAGAGGTAAAAAATTAATAGATTCATTTAAATTGGAGGTTGTAAGATGGAATATATGAGTTATTTAGCCCCCATAGCATTTGTGTTTGCGCTATCAGCTATTTCACAAATAAGTTCTCTTAAAAAGGAAGTACAAAGATTAAGTGATAAGATAGATGGATTAGATAAGTGAGATTTTTTATTGATTTGTATTAAATGGTAAGGTCACTTTTTTAATAAATTATTGAATATGTAAATAAAGCACTTTTGAAGAAGGCCATAGTGTCTTCTTTTTTATTTTAAAAATTTTACAAAAACACTAGACAAGCAAACATATGTTTGTAGTATAATACTATTAAGAGGTGAGCGAAGATGATTGTATTCCATATAGATGTAAATTCAGCTTATTTGAGTTGGGAAGCAGTTTATCGCTTACAACATGGGGCAAAAATAGATTTAAGAGAGATCCCTTCAGCTGTGGGAGGAAATGAAAAAAATAGGCATGGTATAGTATTAGCTAAATCTATTCCAGCAAAAGAATTTGGAGTCAGAACAGGAGAGCCTTTAGTTCAGGCTAGAAGGAAGTGTCCTAAATTAGTAACTATTCCTCCTAGATACTCATTATATATGAAAGCTAGTAATGCTTTATATAATATTTTGCTAGAATATTCTCCAAAAGTGCAAAGGTTTTCTGTAGATGAGTGTTTTTTAGATTTCACTCCCAGTCAGCACAAATGGTCTTCACCGAAAGCAGCGGCAAACAATTTAAGAGAAAAAGTCAAAAAAGAACTTGGGTTTACAGTCAATATAGGTGTTTCTAGTAATAAGTTGCTTGCAAAGATGGCGTCTGATTTTCAAAAACCAGACAAAGTACACACTCTTTTTAAAGATGAAATATCAAGTAAAATGTGGCCCCTCCCTGTGAGTGACTTGTATATGGTGGGGAATGCAACAACTAGAAAGTTATTGAAAATGGGTATTATTACGATTGGAGACTTAGCAAACACGAATAAGGATTTATTAAGAGCTCATTTAAAAAGTCATGGTGAACTAGTGTGGCGATATGCTAATGGCTTAGATAATACTTCTGTCCACAGTGATGATTATCTTCCCTATAAAGGAGTGGGCAATGGAACTACTATTTCATATGATGTCACTGAAAGAAGTGAGGCACATATGGTGTTATTATCTTTAGTTGAAAAAGTTGCTATGCGACTTAGAAAAAGCAACCATGTAGCAAGTGTTGTTTCAGTTTCTATTAAAACCAGCTCATTAATTCGTTATTCTCATCAATGCACTTTAAGAGCAGCTACAGATGTAACTAATGAAATTTATGACCAAACGTGTAAACTGTTTGACCAAGCTTGGCAAGGAGAGCCTATTCGTCATTTAAGAGTAAGATTGTCAGGGCTTAAACCTAAGCATTTGAATCAACGCATTATTTTTGGTGCTAAAGAAAAAGAAAAAATGCAAAATTTAGATAAAGCTGTTGATGAACTAAGAAACCAATATGGAGATAGGGTTTTACAAAGAGGAGTTTTTATTAATAGTGGAATGTCTCCTATAATGGGAGGGGTAGGTGAAGAGGATTACAAAATGATGACTAGTATTTTATAAATTTAGGAGTTGATAGAGTTGAAAGTAGTTTCAAAACCAATAGAAGTCATAGCCCATTGCCCTATTAAGGGGATCCCGCAACCTATAAAATTTAAAATACAAAGCAAAGAAGAGCAAATTGTAATGAAGATAGATAGAATTATTGAAGTTAATGAAGAAAAGTTAGCTGGAAATAAAATGTATGTCTATCGCTGCGAGATTACATATAACGATAGACATAGAATAATAGAGCTAAAATATGAGTTAAACACATGTTTATGGTATTTATTTAAGTTTTAAATTACATCATAGCTAAGAATTCTTTAAGTTCATCCTCAAAATTGTCATCTTTAATTTTAAGAGCATCCATTTTGTAAATGGTTCTAACACTATTTGTTGTTAAAGGAAGATTTTTAACTGTTGTATTAGGATTACCACAAGTAAGTAGCCATGCTGATTGAGGAATATCAAATTCTTGACAATAAGTTCTAATAGCTGGTGGTATTGTGCCTGACCAAACAGGTGAACAGATAATGACTAAATCATAATCACTGGGGTCTTGATTTGTGTTAATATTGGTTGTTCTTTTAGTATATGCTGAATATCCAGCTTTGATAAATCCAATTATCCCCGAATAGTCATTTATATCAAATATTTGGTCTATATCAGCTTTGAGTTTTTTGGAAAGTTTGTTAGCTACCTTTTCAGTATTATTTGTTCTTGTATAGTAAGACACTAAAATGTTTTTATTACCAAGCATTTATGTTAGTTCCTTTCCTAATTTGATATTACTATCATATCAAATTAAACTCAGTTAAAAAAGCAAGACAGCACAACATTTTTATACTACTTTTGTAATTAATATGCTATAATAAGTTCTAGCAAGGAGGTATTGCTAATGAATGAAGAAAAAGATTTAGATTTTGAAGAGACGGAAGAATTAGAAGAGATGATCACTATTACTCTAGAAGATGATAGTGAACTAGATTGTCATGTATTATTAACTTATGACCTAGATGGTAAAGACTATATAGCTTTATTACCCGTTGATAGTGAAGATGTGTATTTATATAGCTATGTAGAACTTGAAGATGGAGAACTAGAGTTATCTAATATAGAAGACCAAGAAGAGTTTACTAAAGCAGCAGATGAGTTTCATGAGCTTTTAGGAGTAGATGAAGACCATGATCATGATCATGATTCTGACTGTGATTGCGAAGATGAAGATTGCGATTGCGATGACGAAGATTGTGACTGTGAAGAGCATAAGTAGAGATTATTAATAGCCATGAAAATGGCTATTTTTCCTTTTAAAAAAGGGATTAACATATATTAATAGAAATTTATATACATTACCCATAAGGAGGCATTTTGTATGAAGCTAAATGATGAAAGAGTAGAAAGCTTTGAAAAATTCTTATTTGAAATGATGGATAAGCATAATATTCCAGGGATCTCTCTTGCCATAGCGCATAAAGAAAAGATCTTGTATTCTAAAGGTTTTGGCTATAGAGACATGGAAAATAAAAGAGAAATGAGTGCAGATACAATTCTGGGCATAGCTTCTATAAGTAAGTCTTTTGCTGCTTTGGCAATAGCACAGCTAGTAATGCAGGGAAAAATGAGTTTTGAAGATCCCTTAACAAAGTATTATAAAAATTTTAAATTACCAGATGGATATAATCCTTCAAAAATAAAGGTTAAACATTTACTTAACCACACAGCAGGATTTCCTCCTTTAGAATCATTAGGCTATTCAATAGTTAAAAATACAGTACCTGATGAGGGTGAAGATAGGTCAAAATTTACTGAAGACTATACAATTGATACAATAGCACAATTAGCTGAATTCATGAGTTTAGCCAAATATGAAATGTTAGGAAAGCCTGGTGAAATTTTAAGTTATTCTAACGATAGTTATGGGCTTTTAGGAGGAATAGTCGAAAAAGTTAGTGGATTATCTTATCAAAAATATATCAAAGAAAATGTATTTCAACCTTTGAAAATGAACAGAAGTTTTTTTGATGGTGATAAATTAAGTCAATTTGATAATGTAACTACTCTATATTATGAAAAAGATGATCAAATAATACCATCAAGGAATTGGCAAGAAGCCCCTCCTTACTTAGCATGTGGCTGGATTAGATCAAGTGTAAACGATTTAATAAAATATGCTCAAATGTATGCTAATGGAGGTCAATTATTTGGAGAAAGAATTATCTCTAAAGAGTTGATTCAAGAAATGATTTTAGGAGAGGCAAAATATACTTCATATAGTAATTATGGATTTGGTTTAAGTGTGACAGAAGACTATCAGGGCCTTAGCTTAGTAGAACATGGTGGTAGCCTTAAAGGAGTATCATCCCACTTTGGATTCATTCCTGAAGCTAACCTTTCAGTAGTAGTTCTTTGCAATTTAAGTGGAGTAGCTGTAAGCAATATATGGCTAGCTGCTGTTAATACAGCTTTAAGTTTGCCTTTAGATTTAAAAAGAAGAGAATATAATGAGCATGATTGGTCCAAAGAACAACTTTCGCCTTTTGAAGGAGAGTACGTCTCTTTAGAAGGAGCTAAAGTAGAGATTAGTATTGATCAAGAAAATATTTGTGCCAAGATGAATGGGAAGAAATATGACATTAAAATGGTAGACTCATTATTAGGAGTAATAAATGTAAACGATAGAGTTAGGGAGATAAGTTTCCTAAAAAGAAAAGGAACGCCTTGGGCCATTGGGTATGGAGGAAGAGTGATCTTAAAAAAGGAGTAAACTAGCAGCTAGTTAATTAAGAAGGGGATAAAAAGTATGAAATTAAATAAAGACAGAATAGAAGAGTTTGAGAAGTACCTGGTTGAAAAAATGGAAAAAGAGGATATCCCAGGCATATCAATTGCTATTGCCCATAAAGAAGATGTTCTTTATTCTGAAGGGTTTGGCTATAGAAATAAAGAGATGAAAAAAGGAATGACTCCTAATACTATCTTAGGAGTAGCTTCAGTGAGTAAATCGTTTGCTTCATTAGCCATTGCTCAATTAATAGAGCAAGAAAAAATTAGCTATGAAGATTCTCTTACTAAGTTTTTTCCAGACTTTAATTTACCAGGGGAATATGATCCATCTGATATTAAAGTAAAACACTTATTGAATCATACAGCAGGATTTCCTCCGATGGAATCTTTAGGATATTCTATTGTTAATAACACTGAGGCTGATCCAGAAGAGGATAGATCAAGATTTACAAAAGATTATACAGTAGATTCTATAGAAGAGTTTGTTGACTTTTTAAGCAATGTTGCAGAATATGAAATGCTTGGTAAACCAGGAGAATACATTAGCTATTCAAATGATAGCTATGGTCTTTTAGGCGGAATAATTGAAAAAATTACAGGAATAACTTTCGCTGATTATGTAAAGGAGAATATATTTAATCCTTTAGATATGAATAGAAGCTTATTTGATGCTAGTGAGTTGAAAAAATTTGATGATGTAACTACTCTTTATTATAAAAAAGATGGAGAAGTTAAGACATCAAATAATTGGCAAGAAGCGCCTCCTTTTGATGCTGTTGGTTGGATAAAGACTACTGCAAATGATTTAATAAAGTATGCACAGATGTATGCTAATGGAGGAGAATTAAAAAATAAAAGACTACTCTCAGAAAAGTCTTTGTCAGATATGTTAGATACTGATGTGGATTATAAGTCATATAATAAATATGCATGTGGCTTAAATGTGCAAGAGAACTATAACGGTCTCACTTTAGTTTCTCATGGAGGAAGTTTTAAAGGAGTGTCTTCACACTTTGGCTTTATCCCAGAAACTAATTTGGCAGTAGTAGTCCTTTGCAATAGAACTGGAGTATCTGTAGGAGACATTTGGCTATCAGCTGTAAATGCAGCTTTGAGCTTGCCACTAGAAACTAAGAGAAGAGAATATCGAAATCAGAAAGAAGACATTAGACAATACCTTGATTTTGAGGGCAAATATGCCTCAGAAGAGGGTGCAGAGATTGAAATAGAAGCTAGACTTTTTGTAAAGTATAAAAATGAAGAGGAAGCAGAAATCAAAATAGTGGAACCCAATTTAGGTATTATAAAATTTGGAGAAACTATTTTAGAAATGCCTTTCTATCGTGATGAAAAAGGAAAAGCATGGGCAATCGGGGCTGCCAGTAGAATCATAAGAAAGTTAGAAGATGGCTCTGATTTGAAAAGATAAATTATAGATAAAAATTAAAGAAGCAACCCCGAGCTTATTCAGGGTTGCTTCTTTAAGTAATAGAGGATTAGTTGTAATTGTCTATTGATTATCTAAAAATAGGACTAAAAAAGTTAATTAATTGTTCCAGAAATATGCAAAAAAATTAAATTGTCTCTTGGAATATAGTGTATTATATAGATAAGAGAAAGTTTTGGAGGTGGCACTTTTGATAATTATTGACGATCTTACAAAAACCTATAAGAGTGGAAAGGGAATATTTGATATATCATTTACTATAGAAAAGGGAGAAGTTTTTGGATTTTTAGGACCAAATGGTGCAGGAAAGACCACTACAATTAGAAATTTATTAGGTTTTTTAAAACCTGATAAAGGTATATGTACTATTAAAGACTTAGATTGCTGGAGTGATGCAGCAAAGATTCAAGAATTTATAGGATATATTCCTGGTGAGATTGCTTTCATTGATGATATGACAGGAGTGCAATTTCTTAATTTATTAAAAGATATGCGAGGCTTAGAAAGTAATATAAAAAGAAACGAACTTATTGACCTATTGGATATAGATATTAGTGGTAAGATTCGGAATATGTCAAAAGGGATGAAACAAAAATTAGGAATTATTACTGCTTTTATGCATGACCCAGAAGTATATATTTTAGATGAACCTACAAGTGGACTAGATCCTTTGATGCAGACCATTTTTGAGGATTTAATTTTAGAAGAAAAAAGAAAAGGTAAAACCATCATGATGTCATCTCACAGTTTTAAAGAAATAGAAAGAACATGTGATAGAGCTGGTATAATTAAAGAGGGAAAGATAGTAACTATAGAGGATATACATTCGCTCAAAGCCAGTCAGAGAAAAATATTTTCAGTAACTGTATCAGATGATTCAGATATTAGAATTATTAAAGATAGCAACTTAGAGATCAGTAGTATAAAAAATAATACCATAGAGATTGTAATTAGCGGTAATTATAATTATTTTTTAGAAGTTTTAAATAAATGTGATGTTCTTAGTATCGATGCAATTATCCAAAATATAGAACAAGTCTTTATGGATTATTATGGATCAAGGAGTGAAATAAAATGAGTTTACCATTATTTAAAAATACATTGAAAAGAAATTATTTAGTAGCATTGGTTATTTTGGCTATATTAATTATGTATTTATCTATTATCAATACAATGTATGATCCAGCTCAACAAGATTCATTTAAAAATATGTTAGATCTATTACCTAAAGCAATGGTATCAGCAATGGGTTTTGATAACATTGGGAGTGATTTAACATCTTTTTTAGTTCATTATTATTATGGATTTATAATTTTTATGTTTCCAATGATATATTTTATTATTATTGCTAATAGACTTGTTGCAGAGCATGTTGATAAGGGTTCCATGAGCTTTTATTTATCTACTCCTATAACGAGAGTGAAAATTGTACTAACACAAGCAATATATTTAATATTTTCCATAGTAGTCATACATACAATAATAGCCATATTAGGAGTTTTAATTTCAGAAGCTATGTTTCCGGGACTTTTAGATATAGCTGTGTTTATTAAAATCAACATAGGTGCAGCTTTTTTAACTATAGCTTTAAGTAGCTTCAGCTTTTTCTTTTCTTGTCTTTTTAATCAGACAACTAAATCATTAGCATTTGGTGCTGGAGTGCCGTTAATGTTTTTCGTTTTTAATATGCTTTCTAATGTAAGTGATAAATATAGCATAATAAGTAAGTTAACTATATACTCAATTTTTGATATAGAAAAAATTATGCAAGGAGAGTTATCAATATTTTTAGTTATATTAGCCTTTAGTATAATCTCTCTAGTATTTTACATGGGTGGAATATATGTGTTTAGTAAAAAGGATTTGCCTATTTAATATATATCTAGAGGTATTTATAGTATAATTAGGGGTAAGCAATTTAATTAAAAGGGGGGCGCTGATTATGAGAAAAGCATCTATTATATTATTATTAGTATTACTGCTGGCGCTACTTTTTGGATGTATAGAGAGAACTCCTTATAGCGAAGAAGAGGAAGAAAAAATAGTTCTTTCTGTATTTATGACAAAAGATGAAATTATAGATAAATTAGGTGAAGATTATGAATATGAAACTATTGAAGATGACAGTCATACCAAATACCATTCAATACTTAAATATGAAGGATTAACTATTCACTATCATTATGATTCTGAAGAAATGCCTGATAATATCTTGCCTGAAACTATTGAATTAAAAAGTAATAAGTATACATACAATTTTGATTTGGAATTAGGAGATAACGCTTTAAAAATATTAAGATACTTAGGAACAAAATTTGACAAATATTATGACCCACATAAAGATGAGCATGCTTTTGATATTTTCGAATATAGAGAAAAAACAGAACTAGGATCAGTTAAAGATACAGATTATCTATTGAAGATGATATATGAAAATGGAGAGTTTTATGACAGTAAAGAAATGATCCCCAAAGACTTAACAATTGTAGGCATTATTATCTTTATCCCGCTATAAAAGAGGAGTTTAATATGGTTAGTATAGATAGAGTTGAAGAAATATTAAATGAGTTAGTTGATGAATTACCAAAGCCAATTTTTAAAAAATTAAATGGTGGAGTTGTGTTGCTGCCTGACAAAAAGTACAGTGAGGTCGCTAATAATAACGACCTCATTGTTTTAGGAGAGTATTATCGTAACAATATATTGGGAAGATATATTAAAATTTATTATGGATCAATGATGGAGAGGTTTGGGAATTTAAAAGAAGAAGATCTAAGAAAAGAATTGGATAGAGTGTTAAAGCATGAGTTGACGCATCATTTAGAGTCTCTTGCAGGAGAAAGAGATTTAGAAAAAGAAGATTTGAAGTTTATATCAAGATATTTGCAAAGGTTTAATTAAATTGAAGAAAATTTTGTTTTTGCCAGGGTATGCTTGCACAAGTGACATTTGGGATGATATCAAAACAAAAATGGACGAAAATGACTTAGGTGCGGACTATGTTAATTGGCCAAGAGAAAAGTTGAATGATTTTAGCTCCACCAATGACTTTGCTAAGTGGTTAAATGAGCAATATGATTTAGATAGCTATGACACAATTATTGGTCATAGTATGGGTGGGTTAGTAGCAATTGATTTAGCTGATAAAAATCTTTTTACTGATAAAAGATTAATTTTGGTTGAATCTTTTTTTAAAACACCATCTAAATTTTTTAGAAACTTATATTTAAAAAATGCTAATCAAAGTTTAAAAGATAAGATTGAGTTAATGTTAAAAGAAGAGTCAACTTATTATAATAAAGCTTTAAGTGAAAAGTTAAAGGATTTAGATAAATTTGATGAAATTAAAAATTTAAACTCTGAGATTATATGTTTTTATGGTGCGAGAGAAGAAAGTAATAAAAAATTTGTGATTAATCAACTTAATTTAGATGAGGGTAACTTAGAAAAATTGAAAATAAAAGTTGTTAGTCAGAGTTCTCATTTTCCAATGCTTGAAAATCCAGAGGAGTTCTTTACCAAGTTAATTGATATATTGGGATAAAAAGTTTTGATTGTTGAAAAAGGATAGTTTTAAAATAGTAAGTATTGAAAAGATTTAATTAACTAGGAGATGTATGATTTGGATAAATACTATAAAGAAAGTTATAAAGATGTAGAAGAACAATTAAATACTGATACTTCTAATGGATTGAGTGATAAAGAGGCTGAAGAAAGATTAAAAAAGCATGGTAAAAATGAGATTACCGTTCAGAAAAGAATTTCAGCTTTAGAGATATTTATAAGTCAATTCAAAGACATTATCATGTTGCTTCTTTTTACAGCTGCTGCAATATCATTTTTTATGGGAGATACTGTTGAAGCAATTGCAATTTTAGTAGTTGTTTTGCTTACTGCTGGATTTGGCTTTATTACAGAGTATAATGCTGAAAAGTCTGTAGAAGAATTGCAAAAAATGATTACTCCTCAAGCAAAAGTTCTAAGGCATGGAGAGGTAATCAAAATAGAGGCAGAAAATATTGTCCCTGGGGATGTTTTAGTTGTAGAAGAAGGGGATAGAGTAACTGCAGATGGAAGATTGTATGAAGCTGAGAATTTGTACATCAATGAAGCAATGCTAACAGGAGAATCAGAGCCTGTTTCTAAAAATAAAAAGCAAATAAATGATGATGGTAAAGTAGTGGTAGCGGATAGAATCAATATGGTTTATACCGGAACAACAGTTACTAGAGGTAACGGGAAAGCAATAGTAACAGCAACAGGTAAAGACACTGAGATGGGTAATATTTCACAAATGCTGCAAGAAACTAATCAAGAGGAAACCCCCCTTGAAAAGCAACTAGACAAAACAGGAAAATTTTTAATTGAAGTAACGTTTGCAATAACAATAATTGTTGCTATAGCAGGAGTATTGAGAGGACACCCTTTCATTGAAATGTTAAAAACAGCAATTGCTTTAGCAATAGCAGCTGTCCCAGAAGGATTACCTGCAGTGGCAACTATTACTTTAGCAGTTGGTATGAAACAGATGGCTAAGAAAAAAGCGATACTGAAAAGTTTGCCTGCTGTTGAAACATTGGGATCAACTACTGTTATATGTACAGATAAAACAGGCACTTTAACAGAAAGTCAAATGACTCTTAAACAAATAATTTTACCTGATAGAGATATAGAGGTTAGTGGTACAGGATACAAACCTGAAGGGTCTTTTTCTGAAAATGATAAGAAAATAAATGTTAGTGAGGATGATACGCTAAAAGGATTCTTGCAAGCTGGATCTTTAGCTTCAAATGCTTCTTTAGTAGAAGAAGACGGATGGAAGGTTGTAGGAGATCCTACTGAAGGAGCGCTAAAAGTAGCTGCTTTTAAAGCTGGGATTGAAGAAGAATTAATGTCTGATTCATTTGAAAGGATAGATGAAATTCCTTTTGATTCAGACAGAAAGTATATGGCAGTTAGTGTTGATCATAATGGGGATGAGCTTGTTTATCTAAAAGGAGCTCCCAAAGTTGTTCTTGATTTATGTCAAAAGATAAATGTTAATGATGAAATTATAAGTTTAGAAAAAGACAAAAGAGAAAAGTTATTAGAAAGAAACGTTGAGATAGCCAATCAAGGACTCAGAGTTTTGGCAATTGCATATAAGGATAGACAAAGTAAGCAGTTAAGTGAAGATATTGAAAGTGATTTAATATTTTTAGGATTTGCAGGGATACTTGACCCTCCAAGAGAAGATGTTTTAGAGTCAATTAAAGAAGCACAAAAAGCTGGAATTAAAATTATAATGATAACAGGAGATCAAAAGGAAACTGCAAAAGCAATTGCTCAAAAGGTAGGTATTGAGGGAGCAGATGAAGAGGTGCTGACTGGTGTAGAAATTGATGATTTAAGTCAGTCAGAATTGTTAGAAAAACTTAAAAATGTTTCGATTTTTGCAAGGGTTTCACCTAAGAATAAACTAGAGATTGTAAAAGCGTTAAATAAAGCCAAAGAAATTACTGCAATGACAGGAGATGGGGTAAATGATGCTCCAGCTTTAAAAAGAGCAGATATTGGTGTAGCAATGGGTGATAGAGGTACAGCTGTAGCTAAAGAAGCTTCAGAAATGATATTGTTAGATGATAAATTTAGCACAATAATTGAAGCAATCAGACAAGGCAGAGTTATTTTTGATAATATACAAAAATTCATTCACTATTTGCTATCTTGTAATTTAAGTGAGATAATTTTAATTTTCTCTTCGATTTTAGTAGGGCTGCCCACACCGCTTCTAGCAATTCAAATTTTATGGCTGAATCTTATTACAGATGTCTTTCCTGCGTTAGCACTTGCATGGGAAGTTGAAGAAGATAATGTTATGGAACGAAACCCAAGAGATCCGAATGAGCCAATAATTAATCAAAATTATAAATATAAAATTATTTTGCAAGGGTTAGTAATTACTTTAGGTCCACTAATAACCTATTGGGTAGCCTTAAATTCTGGATACGCAACTCAAGAAAGCAGAACAATTGCTCTTATGACACTGGCATTTGTACAGTTATTACATGTATTTGATGTTAGGAGAAAAAATGGTTTGGGCTTTGATAAAACAATGTTTGCTAACAAATATTTATGGGGAGCAATAGTGCTGACTATTGGGTTACAATTTTTAGCAGTTTACGTCCCTTTATTACAATCAGTTTTATATACAGTAGCAATGGATATTAATATGTGGATATATGTCATTATTGGTTCAGCAGCACCTGTAATCTTGATGCAACTTTATTTTATAATAAAGAAAAAGTTTAGTTAGAAGATTAAACTTTTGTGTAAAGTATATTTAAGTTCTCGCTAAAGATAAAATGCATAATTGACGATATGTGTTTAGTGCTGTATAATAATTTTGTTATTAGCACCCATAGCTCAGCTGGATAGAGTAACGGACTTCGAATCCGGGGGTCGCAGGTTCGAATCCTGCTGGGTGCGCCATAAAAAACACTGTAATTACAACGTTTTTAAGATTGTATTTACAGTGTTTTTCCTTATTTTTTGGGTCTACTAATGCCATACTAATGCCATTTAAAATTTTTTAGTATTTTATTTGCTCTAAAAGGGCAATTGTTTCACTTTTTTTATCAGGTAAAACATGTGCATATATGTTCATTGTCATTGAAATATCTGAGTGACCCAGAAGTGATTGTACAACTTTTGGGTTAGCATTTTGCTCAATTAATCTAGTAGCAAATGTATGTCTCAGGGTGTGCATTCCACATTTTTCTATACCTGCTTGTTCAAGTATCTTGTAGTAAGCTCTTAAAATGTTACGTGGATAAATATAGTTACCTGTGCTTGTAGAGAATACAAGGTCATAGTCGTTGAATTCAGATCCTAACTTCACTTTTAACTCTAACTGTTTAATCTTCTGTTTTTTTAGTATTTTAATTGCAGTTGTTGTCAAAGGCAACTCTCTTTTGCTAGCTTCAGTTTTTGGAGGCTGCTCTATTAATGTATATTTCCCATCTTGCTTAACTTCAACTATTCCTCTTCTAATTAAAACAGCTTTCTCTTCTAACTTTACATCAGACCATTTCAGAGCTAATATCTCACCTCTTCTTAAACCTGTTTCTAAAGCAAAGATAAATAAATTGCCATAATATGCATTTTGTGCTTGATCTAAAAACTTAGCTTGTTCGCTTATCGTAAATGCTCTAGATTTCTTCTTTGGCTTAGTGTTTGCAGGTATTTCAATATGTTTAGCTGGATTCTGTGTAATTAAGTTATTGATAACAGCTTGTTCAAGCCCTGCCTTTAACACAGTTAAAATATACTTAATTCTTCTTTTAGATAAGCCTTCAGACTTGCTATTGATGAACCTTTGAATAGTAATGGGTTTTAATTTTTTTACTGTGTAATTACCTATTTCTGCAATATGAACTCTTATTATTGATTCATAAGATTGATAAGTTCTAGGACGTAATTTAGGCTTCTTATATGTATTTAACCACCTATACATCCAGTCAATTAGATTTACATTTTCAAGATTTATTTGCCTATTGTGATATTTTTGCATCATATCTAACATTTTAGCTCTTACTTCTCTTTTAGTGCTGCCATATATAGACTTTCTTAATCGCCTGCCTGTGTTAGGGTCTCTACCAAAGTCAATTTGGCCACACCAAACTCCATCAACTTTTCTTTTATATATGGTTCCTTCACCACTACCTCTTGCCATTTTACCAGCCTCCTTAATGTTTATTATACAAACATATGTTCGGGTCTGCAATATTTATCTAATCAAATAAAGGGAAAGTACATTTAATCTAGAACTTGTCTATGAGGTGGTGCTTTGTGGATGATAAGTTTAAAGCTAGTATTAAAGAAGAATTTTTCAATTACTTAAAAAAAGAAGGGATTAATAGTGAGAATATTGACAAAATATTTTTTCAATCATTTTTTTTATTTGAAGAAGGACTAATTTTAGATTTAAAAAATTATTCTAGAGAGAATATATTGTCAAATTATTTTAAAAACTTAGTAGAGAGATATTTAAGGGATTTTAAGGACTATGAAACCCCAGAACACTTTACAGAAGATATTGTTTGTTCTTTACTTTTAATAAAAAAATATTTAAAAGAGAAGGGCAATTTAAGTGCTGAAATAGAAGAGATTGAAAATAAAATAAACAGGCCGTCAGTAAAAGAAGTTTTCAGGAACTTATTGAGGCGTGAAAAATCAGATAAGTATGAAAGAGTAGACAAAGCTTTAAGAAAGTTATTCAATACATTATTACCGAAAAATGATAAGATTGAAGACATTTTAATTAAGGTAGCAACATTGAATGATTTTTATAATACTAATGTTTTAGAATGTGTTTTTGAACCCTTTACAGTTGATA
>JBKHBO010000030.1:0-21453 GCA_046542315.1 Clostridia bacterium | reverse complement strand
CCTGTGACCCCCTGCTTGTAAGGCAGGTGCTCTCCCAACTGAGCTATTCGCCCTTTCACAGCGGCGTAAATCATTATACTTAACTTTCCGAATAATGTCAACAATGAATTTTAAATAAATTAAAATCTAATCTGAAGAAATATTATTAACTATTTCTTTGAATATATCTCCTCTTTGTTCAAAATTCTTAAACATATCAAAAGAAGCACATGCAGGTGATAGTAAAACAACGTCACCTTTTTTAGCAACCTCTTTAGCATTATATATTGCTTGAGTTAAATTTTCAACTCTTTGTATTGATAGTGTTGAATCTTTTTTTATATATTTTTCAACTGACTTTTGTATTTTATCTGCCGTTTGTCCTAATAAAACTAAGTGCTTTACATTATTAACAATTTCTTTTCCAAATTCATCAAAAGAAATATATTTATCAGAACCACCCGCTATTAAAATAACTTTTCTTTCAAATGATTTTAATCCTGCGATAGCCCTTGTTGGTGAACTTGCAATGGAGTCATTATAGTATTTAACTTCGTTTACTTCATTAACAAATTCTAGTCTATGTTTTACCCCAGCAAATGATGTAGCTACCTTTACTATAGATTCTAAACTAGCTCCAACTTGATGAGAAATTGTTGCAGCAGCTAAAATATTCTCAATATTATGATTACCTAATAGTTTGACTTCTTGCTTATTACATATAACTTTTTGGTTATCATTAATGCTTAAAATCAACTGATCATCTTGTAAGAAAGCCCCCTCAACTTGCTTTCTCATACTAAACATTAATAAAGATCCCTTCGCCATATCTTTGATCTTTCTACTATCTCTATTGTCTTCATTTAAGACTAAAACTCCTGTAGAATCTTGATATTTAAAAATATTGTATTTTGCTTCACAATACTCTTCATAAGACTTATGATAGTTTAGGTGATTTGGGCTTAAGTTAGTTATCAAGCTATATTGAGGACTAACTTCCATTCCCATTAGTTGAAAACTACTAAGTTCTAGTACAATTATGTCATTTTCTTTGTAAGATATTACTTCGTTTACTAAAGGTTTACCTATATTGCCACCTAAATGCACATTGAATCCATCAGTTTTTAACATTTCGGAGATTAGAGTCGTAGTAGTTGTTTTACCATCACTTCCTGTAATACCAACTATCGGACATCTAGCTAAACTAAAAACCAACTCTATCTCACTACTTATGATAGCACCCTTTTCTTTAGCTAATAGTATTTCCTTCTTGTCTGGTCTAATTCCTGGAGTTCTAAAAATGTAGTCAAACTTCTTTTGTGTTAATACTTTTAGATAACTTTTACCTAAAGAAAATCTAATATTCATTTCTTTTAAACTATTGTATGTGTCTCTATTTAACTCATCTTCTGTTTTATAATCACATGCTGTTATATTACCATCTAATTTGCTCAGAAAATCAATTAAAGGCAAATTGCTAATACCTAAGCCAAGCACTGCAATATCTTTGTTTCTCAAAGATTCAACATTAAGCTTATTTATACTCATATAATCATCTCCAATTTCTTATACAAGTATTATATTACTAAAGAAAATATTAAACTACAAGGAATTGACATTTCTATATTAAGCTAAAAAATATGTCGTCATAACCAGGCCATGGCCATGCATCTTTACTCACTTTTTTTTCTAAAATGTCAACAGCATTGCGTAATTTATCCATAATTGGAACCACTTCTTTTCGCATTGATAAAGCAGTTTCATAAGTAGTTTTATTTTTTATTATTACTTTTACCATATCTTCTAACTTATCACTATAGAACCTTGCTTCATATAACTGGTCAATTATTAGTTGTATGTTTTTACTATCTATATCAGCTAAATTTTGATTATTGTACTTTTTAGTTATATTAGATATTTCTATATATTCCTTCAAGAATATGTTTATGTTAGGGACAAGGTATCTATCTACCATTTCTACCATAGTTAGTGCTTCAATTTTCATTAATTTATAATAATTCTCTACTAGGATTTCATATCTAGCATGCAACTCGGTCTCACTTAAAACATTATTTCTTGTAAACAAATCAATTGATTTATCAGATATTAAATAAGGTACGGATTCTATGAAAGAACCTATGTTGGGTAAGCCTCTATTTTCAGCTTCTTTTTTCCATTCTTCAGAATAACCGTCGCCATTATATACTACTCTTTTATGATTATTATAGATTTTTTTTATTAATTTAGTAGTTGTTTCTATAACGTCTGAATTTCCTTCTAATTCATTACTTATTTGATAAAAAGCATCTGCTACAATCGTATTAATTACTGTACAGGGGTCTGCTATTGACATAGATGATGCTACCATTCTAAATTCAAATTTGTTTGCTGTAAAAGCAAATGGTGAAGTTCTATTTCTATCTGTTGCATCATTCATAAATAATGGTAATGTAGTTACTCCTAATTTTAAATGACCATTAGTATATGGTTCTCTCTTAGAATCATTTCCTATACTTTCTAAGATGCTGGTCAAATACTCTCCTAAGAAAATTGAAATAATTCCTGGAGGTGCTTCAGCTGCTCCAAGTCTTTGATCATTCCCTGGAGTTGATGCTGCAACTCTTAAGAGCTCAGGAAATTCGTCTACTGCTTTTACTATAGCTGTCATTACAAGCAAAAATCGAAGATTTTCTTCTGGATTATCCCCTGGCTCTAAAATATTCTCTCCGTCAATACAAAGAGACCAATTAACATGTTTACCTGACCCATTAATTCCTGCAAAAGGCTTCTCATGCAATAAACATTCTAAATCATGTCTGTTAGCAATTTTTCTTAAAGTGTCCATAATGAGCTGATTTTGATCTGTGGCAACATTAGTGGTATTAAAAATGGGTGCTAATTCAAATTGACCTAAGCCTACTTCATTATGCTCTGTTTTAACTGCGACCCCTAATTTCCAAAGCTCTATATTAACTTCTCTCATGAACTTTTTTACTCTTTCTTTTATTGTAGCAAAGTAGTGATCATCCATTTCTTGCCCTTTTGGTGGCAGCGCCCCAAAAAGAGTACGACCAGTATAAATTAAGTCAGCTCTTTTTCTGAATAAGTCTTTATCCATCAAGAAATACTCTTGTTCAGCTCCAACATTTGGTGTAACGCTCTTGACATTTTCAAACCCTATGAGCTTCATTAATCTTATTGTCTCTTTTTCCAAAACTTCCATAGATCGTAATAGAGGTGTTTTTTTATCTAAGGCATCTCCATAATATGAACAAAATGCAGTAGGTATACATAAAACTCCATCTTTAATAAAAGCTGGTGATGTACAATCCCATGCTGTGTACCCTCTTGCTTCAAAAGTAGATCTAATCCCACCACTAGGGAAAGAAGATGCATCTGATTCACCTTTTATTAACTCTTTGCCTGAGAATTGTGCCATTACACCTTCATCAGTCGGATTCAAAAAAGCGTCATTTTTTTGCGCAGTTAATCCTGTCATTGGTTGGAACCAGTGACAGTAGTGTGTGGCACCCTTTTCCATAGCCCAATCTTTCATAACCGTAGCTATAACATCAGCTATATGTGGTTCTAGTTGTTTATCACTTTTTATAGTTTCTTTCAGTTGTTGATAAATATTTCTTGGCAATTTTTCTTTCATTACATTTTCACTAAAAACATTCTCCCCGAATATTTCATGAGCATTGACGTGTTTTTTCATTGATTATGCCTCCATTCACGAATTATAGACTCATATAATATACTTAAGTATATGATAATACGAACATTACGAAATTATTATATATTATAATTATTGAAAATTCAATAGTCAATACAATATTTATAAAATAAAAAAAGCTTATTGGGACTAATTTATAATAATTAGTTCCAATAAGCGTTAGAGTATCAATTTATTATACACTAAATGCTCAATATTTTTACTCTAATGATTTTATTACCTTCTATTTTTAAAACTCTCAAAATGTATTCGTTGCTGAATTCTACTTCTTCTCCAGTAAATGGCACTCTTCCTAATTTCTCATATATTAAACCTGATAAAGTATCTGCTTCTTCATCATCAAAGTTTATATCTAAAAGCTCTGAAACTTTAGACAAGCTTAGTCTGGGATCTAAAGATAATGACCCATCTTCATTAAGCTTAATTTCAGGTATTTCATCATCATCGTACTCATCTTGAATTTCTCCAACAATTTCTTCAAGAATATCTTCTAAGGTAACGAATCCTTCTGTTCCTCCAAATTCATCAAGTACAATCGCAGCTTGGAGACCTTGATCTCTCATATCATGCAATAATTCTCCAACATATCTGCTCTCTGGAACGAAATAAGGTTCTCTTAAAAGAGTTTCCAGTTGAATATCCTCAATCTTATCATTGTTAATAAAACTCTCCATCAAATCTTTTGCATGAATAATACCAATAATATTGTCAATCGTATCTTCATATATAGGTATTCTGGTATAACCAGAGTCAATAATAAGCTCTAAAACTTCTTCTACTCCATCTTCAATATCAGCAGCTATCATATTCACTCTAGGTACCATTATGTCTTTTAAATAAGTGTCGCCACTTTCAAATACATTGTAAATCATGTATTTTTCTTGCTCTTCGACATCTCCCTCTTCTTCTCCTATTGTAACCATTGTCTTAATAGAATCTTCTGTCAGGTTAAAAACACTTTCATCTGTTGCTAGTTTCTCTCCTAAAACAATTCTATTTATGAAATTAAATAAGGCAATTAAGGGCCTAAACAGTTTATCTAACACATTCATTATCTTTCCAGTTTTAAGAGTAATGGCTAAAGCATTTTTTGCAAAGATATTTTTAGGTATGATTTCAGTTAGAAAAAGAACTAAAAAAATCATAAGCATCGTTGTAACTGTAACATTTGAGTTAAATAAACCTAACTCTAAAGTTATGTTTGTAGCCATTACGGTTGCAATAACTCCAGTAAGATTAGTTCCTATCAAAACAATTGTAATAATCCTCTGCATATCTGATAATAAAATATCAAGATTTATTGCTTCTTCATTTCCCTCTTGAGCCAATGTTTTAACTGAAAGTTTGCTAACTGATAAGTAAGCAATTTCACTCCCAGCAAATCCTGCTCTCAATGTGAATGCGACTAAAAATATAATAATTTTTATAAATGATAAAAGAGTCATTATTGTTCGCCTCCCTTATCATTAGTTCCATTCATCTCGTCATAATCATACTCGTCAATAATGTCTCCCACAATAACTTCCAAGAGATCTTCCAGAGTTACAAGTCCTAATATTTCACCTTTTGTATCTCTAACAATAGACATATGCCTACCATTCTCTCTCATTTGGACTAGTAAATCCACTGCTTTTTTATTAGGTCGGCAATAACTTGGAGCTCTCATTACTTGTGCAACTGGAATATCATACTCTTTATTTTTTAAGTGCAATAATAAATCTTTTGCATAAACTATCCCACATATAAACTCTTTATTTCCTTTTTCACTAAGAACAGGCAATCTTGTATACCCCTCTTCTGCTAGTACAATTGCAGCTTCTTTTAAAGAGCTTTCTTCTTTTACCATAACTATCTCAGATTTTGGGATCATAACATTTAAAACAGAAGTGTCTGTACTCTTAAAAATATTATAGATAATATTTTTTTCATCTTCTTCTACAGAACCATATTCTTCGCCAATCATAACTGCAGTTTTTATTATATCTTCTGTAATTATATCATCTCTAAACTGCCTTTGATTATTCTTGCTCCCAAGAAATACTTTTGTTGCAAGATTCACTACAAAAGTAATTGGTGACAAAATTAGCTTAATAAGTCTTATGATATTCACAGTTTTAAATGCAAACAGTTCTGAATTATCTGCTGCAAAAGCCTTTGGTGTCACTTCTCCAAAGATCAACAACATTCCTGCTGATACTATTGTAGCTAGAAAAGAACTAGTATTATTCGTAAGAAAGCCACTAGTCAAAGCTATTATTAGTACAGTTATAGAACTTGTGAAAGCAATATTAACTGCAGTGTTGCCAACCAATAAAGTTGTTAATAACTCATCTGGTTTATCAAGTAAATTAGATATTTTCTTTGCCTTTTCGGATCCTTCTTCTTTCAATTCTCTTAACCTATAATTGGTTAATCCAAAGTAAGATGTTTCAGAACCAGAAAACAATGCGGAAAAGGATAATAAAATAAACATAAGTAGTATTAATATACTACTCCCCGGGTCTTCCAAAAGAAACTCACTCCTATAAAATCATTTTTTTTTATGATACATACTCTATTTGCCTTTAGTCAAGCTGTTTATTAATAAATACAGCAATAGTAGAAGGATTTTTTTAATCTTTGTCAAATTAATAAGAACGGAGGTGTAAAAATGCCAGCGAATTTAACACCTGAATTTTATCAGTCCAGAGAAAAATTTCATCGCGCCTCGACGCCTGAAGAGAAAATAAGTGCTTTACAACAAATGTTGAGAACTATTCCAAAACATAAGGGCACTGACAAAATGCAAGCCAACATAAAAAAGCAACTTTCAAAGTTGAAAATAGAAAGCCAGAAACAAAAGTCCCAAGGCAAACAAAAGCCTTTTTGGATAATTGAGAAACAAGGAGCAGCAAGAATAGTTTTAGTTGGGCCTCCAAACTCAGGTAAATCACAATTCTTGAAAATGATTTCTAATGCTAATACTGAAGTTGCTAATTATCCATATACTACCCAAAAACCTATTCCAGGCATGGCTATTCACAAACATATTCAGTTTCAAGTGATTGACCTGCCTCCATATACGCTAAGTAGTCCTGGTTGGATAAATGAAGTTATTAGAACTTCTGACCTTATTTTGTTATTCCTTGATATCAGTAATGATAACATATTAATACAAATAGAAGAACTCAATGAAACATTATCTTCAAATAACCTAACACTTACTCCTCCATTAAGAAGGACTAATGATGATTATTCAAATCAAGATTTCATCGATGATGAAGACATATTTATGGATGCTAACTCAAGAGAAGCTATCATTGTAGCAAATAAATGTGATCGAGCTAGTTTTGATGAAATTTATGAACTTTTCACAGAATTCGTGTCAATGTTTGATATTAATAATTTGCCTATTGTAAAAATATCCTCAACAGAAAGTATTAATATTAAAAAATTATTTGATAAGATTTTTGAAGATTTGCAAATAATAAGAGCGTATACTAAAGCACCTGGACAAGAGCCAAACTACACTGAGCCAGTTGCTCTTAGAAAAGGAGATACTCTTCTAGATTTGGCAATGGTTATACATAAAGACTTTGCAAATAATTTAAAGTATGCAAGAGTTTGGGGCGTTAAAACTTATGATGGACAAAAAGTCTCTAAAGACTATGTTTTATGCGACAAAGATATTGTTGAGTTTCATATATAAAAAATAGGCTACAAAATGTAGCCTATCAAAGTTCTTAAATGCAAGCCTATAAGCCGGGTTCTGTCGTGAGCAATCATCTATCTAGGATAATAGTTGCCTATTACCTCATGCAGCCAACCCGGAGAAATGAGCGGGCAGCTCTTAGCATCTCCCTATTTGGCCTTGCTCCAGATGGGGTTTACCAAGCCAGCTAGTCACCTAGCTGCTGGTGAGCTCTTACCTCACCGTTTCATCCTTACCATTTCTGGCGGTTTAATTTCTGTGGCACTATCCTTAGGGTTTCCCTCACTTGGCGTTACCAAGCATCCTGCCCTGTGGAGCCCGGACTTTCCTCAGAAAATTTCTTTTCCGCGATTACTCAGCTTACATTCACCAATAGAGAATTGTATCACATTAATGGCTATAAAGTCAATTCTTTATGTGAAGCAAATAACGTCCGCATTCGTCACATCTTTCAACCTCGTTATTAGTTAAGTTTTTGAATACCCTAGAGGGAAGCTTAACATGACATCCAGTACACATAGCTACATCATCAATCCTACATACAAATTTATAATTTAATCTCTCTTTTTTCTCTTCATATTTTTTTAAAATACTATCAGAAATTTGACTTTCAAGTAACTCTCTTTTTTTTCTTAAACCTTCTTTAGCAGATAACAAATCATTTTCTTTTTTCTCAATTGTTTGTTTTATATCATCGTACTTTTTTACCATTTGATCTTTTTGTAACTTTAATCGAGTAATATACTCACTATCTCTTTCATTTTTTTCTAATAAATCCATAAGTTCAAGTTCAGAACTTTCAATTGTTTCTTTATTTTTATCTTTCTCATAGATTAAATAGTGTAGCTCTTTGCTATTGCTTTTACCTGAATATATTTCGTCATCTAATTCTTTAGTCAAATTTTGATAATGCCTAATATCTCTTTCTAAAACACTTACTTTTCTTTTTCTCTCTTCAACTTTAGAGACTAACCCATTTAAATTACGTTCTATTTCTTCTAAATGTGACACACAGGTTCTTAGTTCTAAAGGTTCTTTTAGCTTATCCAACTTTTCTTGTTTTTTTATTAATGATTTATCAATATCTTGCACTTCCAATAGTAAAGAAAGATCTTTGTACATATTTACACTCCAATCATATTTGCTATAATTTATACAAATACTGCTCTAATAAATCAACCTCTCTTTTAACAGCATTCTTTTTATCAATGATATCACTATTTTTAGATTTATTCATTTCAATTATAATTTTTTTACATTTATTTATTTCTTGTCGTAAATACTCTTTTAATAAACCTTTTTCTTTAATTAGTCTATTTAAGCCAAACTCTAATTCAATATCACTATATTTCTCAGAAATACCTTGGATAGCTTTTATTATCTGATATATTATATTGTTTTCTATTACTAGTTCTTCGTTAACTATCTTGTAACCATGATTTAATAACCAAAGTCTAACTTTTTTAGAGTTATTTTGCGGTTGTAAAATTAAAAAGTCTAAATCTTTTGACACATCTTTCTTATCTTCAAGAATATCAAAAATATTATTACCACCCATTCCAGCAATAACAACACCATCAATCTCACTAGCTTCTATAGGCTCTAAACCAGGCCCTAATCGTGTGTTTATTTCTCTAGAAAGCCCATGTTCCTTAATTTTATTTTCCGCCTGTTTCAGAGGCTTTTCTGCAATGTCACTAGCAATTACTTTTTGTGCTATATCTCTTTGAATCGCATATATTGCCAAATATCCATGATCAGTTCCGACATCGGCAAATATGTTGCACTTTGGTATTAAACTAGCTATTTTTTTCAATCTCTGTGATAAATTAATTGAGTCCATCCTTTTTTATACTCCCCCTTAATTAAAAGCTGCCAGAATTCTGGCAGCTTTAATTTAAATATAATCTTGTAAAGCTTTCACATCAACACTATCTTTATTAGAAACTTCTTTTAAAACTTGGAGTATTGCTACAGCAGTGTCAAGAGAAGTTAAGCATGGAATACCCATTTCAGATGCAGCTCTTCTTATCTTAAAACCGTCTGTAGTAGATCTTCTTCCATGTGTAATTGTGTTTACAACCAATTGTATCCTATTATTTTTTATATAGTCAACTACATGTGGCCATCCTTCTGAAATTTTGTTCACTCTTTCTACTTCTATGTTATGTCTATTTAAAAATTTAGCAGTTCCACTAGTAGCGTATATTTTAAAGCCAAGCTTTGAGAATTCTTTTATGTATGGAAGGATTTCTTCCTTATCTTTATCAGCTATAGTAACCAGCATTGTACCTTTATTTGGTAGTTCGATTCCCGCCCCTAAGAAGCCTTTATAAAGTGCTTTATAGTAATCCTCATCTATTCCTAGCACCTCTCCTGTAGACTTCATTTCAGGCCCTAGATGAGCATCTACTTTTACTAATTTTGAAAAAGAAAAAACAGGAACTTTGACTGCGTAAAAGTTCTTTGGCTCTACAAGACCATCAGAATAACCAAAATCACTTAAACTGCTTCCCAACATCGCCATTGTAGCTAACTTAACCATTGGAATATCTGTAATTTTACTTAAATAAGGAATTGTTCTTGATGACCTAGGATTGACCTCAATTATATAGACTTCATCTCCACTCACTATAAATTGAATATTTACCAATCCAACAATTTCTAATCTTTTAGCAATCTTTATTGTATACTCTTCAATTCGTGTTAAAGCTTTTTTGCTAATACTTCTAGTTGGATAAACAGCTATGCTATCTCCTGAGTGCACTCCTGACCTTTCAATATGTTCCATAATCCCTGGAATTACAACAGTTTTACCATCACAAATAGCATCTACTTCTGCTTCTTTACCAAAGATATATTTATCAATTAAGATCGCCTGATCATTTGAAGCAATTAAAGCCTTTGCCATATACTCCCTTAACTCTTCATCATTAAAGACAACCTCCATAGCTCTACCTCCAAGGACATATGAAGGTCTTACTAAAATTGGATATTTCAGTTGCTCAGCTTTCTCTATTGCCTGTTCAACTGATTTTACTATTGCCCCTTGGGGGTAAGGAATATTTAATTCTTCTAATATTTGAATAAATTTATCTCTGTCTTCAGCTGCGTCTATCATTTTTACAGAAGTTCCTATAATGTTAACCCCTGAATCATATAAGGGATTAGCCAAGTTAATTGACGTCTGCCCACCAAACTGAACTATAGTTCCATCAGGCTTTTCTTGTTCAATTATACTCAGTGTATCCTCAAGCGTTAATGGCTCAAAAAATAATCTATCAGAAATGTCAAAGTCAGTACTAACAGTTTCTGGATTATTGTTTACTATAAGTGCTTCATATCCAGCTTCTCTAATTGCATTTACACATTGAACTGAACAATAATCAAATTCAATACCTTGTCCTATTCTTATAGGACCTGCGCCTAAAACCATAACCTTCTTTCTATTACTGACAGTTAATTCATTGTGTCTTTCATAACTTGAATAAAAGTAGGGTGTCATTGCTTCAAACTCACCTGCACAGGTATCTACCATTTTATAGCTAGGTTTTAATTTTAGTCTATCTCTAAATTCTTTTACTTCTCTTTCTTTAACATTTAGGATAGATGCTATTTCACTGTCAGAAAAGCCTACATATTTTAGCTCTTTCAACAGTTCATCAGTTAAACCATACTTAATTAGCTGCTGTTCTAATGTAACAATATTGTTAATGGAATTTAGGAAAAATATATCTACTCCTGTTAATCGATGTAATCTATCTAATGAATATTTACGTCTCAAAGCTTCTGCTAGAACAAAGAATCTCCTATCATCAGCTTCTACTAGCTCTATCTGTAAATCAGTATCATTCATATTTTCAAATTCTTTTTGTCTCAAACCATACATATTTATTCCTAATGATCTTACGGCTTTTAATAGGGCTGATTCTAAGCTCCTACCTATTGACATAACTTCTCCAGTAGCTTTCATTTGTGTTCCTAAAGTCCTCTCTGCGTACTCAAATTTGTCAAAAGGCCATCTAGGCATCTTTACTACTACGTAATCTAAAGTCGGCTCAAAACAAGCTTTAGTCTTAGAGGTAATATTATTTTCTATTTCATCAAGTGCGTATCCTAAAGCTATTTTAGTTGCCACTTTCGCAATTGGATATCCTGTAGCTTTAGAAGCTAAGGCACTTGATCTACTAACTCTAGGATTTACTTCAATTAGATAATATTGCATACTATTTGGATCCAAAGCAAACTGCACATTGCAACCACCTTCAACTCCTAAAGCCCTTATTATTTTTAGAGCAGAAGATCTTAACATTTGGTACTCTTTATCAGAAAGTGTTTGGCTAGGAGCTACGACAATAGAATCTCCTGTATGAATACCAACTGGATCTATATTTTCCATGTTACAAACTGCTATACAATTATCATAACTATCACGCATTACCTCGTACTCTAGTTCTTTCCAGCCTTTAACACTTTTTTCAATCAAAACTTGATTAATTCTACTATGCTTAAAACCCTTTAAGGTAATCTGGTCTAACTCTTCATCATTATTAGCTACACCTCCGCCAGTGCCACCCATGGTAAATGCTGGCCTAACAATAACAGGAAATCCAATCTCCTTTGCAATGTTTCTCGCCTCTTCTAAAGTAGATACAGTGTCGCTTTGTAAAACTGGTTCTCCAATTTCTTGCATTAACTTTTTAAAAAGATCTCTGTCTTCAGCCATGTCTATTGCTTCCAAAGATGTTCCAATTAACTTAACATTATACTTGTCAAGTATTCCACTAGAATCTAGCTCAATGGCCATATTAAGTCCGGTTTGTCCCCCTAAAGTTGCTAGTAGTCCATCAGGCTTCTCTTTTATTATGATTTTTTCTATGGTATCTACTGTTATAGGCTCGATGTACGTCCGATCAGCCATGTTTTTATCTGTCATTATTGTCGCGGGATTACTGTTAACTAGCACAACTTCTAAACCTTCTTCTTTCAAAGCTCTACAAGCTTGACTTCCTGCGTAATCAAACTCTGCAGCTTGGCCAATAATAATTGGGCCTGATCCTATTACCATAATCTTTTTAACATCACTTCTTTTTGGCATAGTTTAACCTCTCTCTTTAATAAGTTTTATAAAGTCGTCGAAAATATATTGTGAGTCTAAGGGCCCAGGCGATGCTTCAGGGTGATACTGAACAGAAAATACATTGTGTTTTTTATGCCTAATTCCCTCAACACTATCATCTGTTAGATTTATGTGAGTTATTTCTAAATCAGTATTCTCTAAAGATTCTTTATCTACTGCATATCCATGATTTTGGGCAGTAACACAAATTTCATTATTTCTTAAATCTTTTACAGGGTGATTACCACCTCTGTGTCCAAATTTCATTTTGTATGTTTTAGCACCACAAGCTAAAGCTATGACTTGATGACCAAGACATATCCCAAAAACAGGAGTTGCACCTATCAGTTTTTTTGCTAAATCTACAACTTGAGGTATATCAACAGGATCGCCAGGACCATTTGAAAAAACTACTGCATCTAGGTTTTGGTCTATTACACTTTCATATGTAGAACTTGCAGGCATAACTACAACTTCGCAATTTCTTTTAACTAGACTTCTAATTATATTCCTCTTGGAGCCACAATCAATTAATCCAACTTTTATATCTCCAATTCCTTGTTTGTAGATTGTTTCAGTTGTGACTTCATTAACAAGGTTTTCTGTTGAGTAATTGTATTGTGAAATCTTCTCTATTAGTTTCTCATCTGAAAGATCATTTACTGCAATTAATCCCCTCATCGAGCCTTTATCTCTAATTTTAATAGTCAACTCTCTAGTATCTATTCCTGATATTGCTACTATTTCATTTTTTTGAAGATATTCTGCCAAACTAAAGTCAGCCCTAAAATTACTGTAATTATGACAAATTTCTTTAACAACTAACCCCTTAATATGAGGTGAAGAAGACTCAACATCATTAAGTATACTGCCATAGTTACCTATGAGTGGGTAAGTAAGCGTAACAATCTGACCTCTAAAAGATGGGTCTGTTATCATTTCTTGGTACCCTGTCATTCCTGTAGCAAAAACTACCTCTCCAAAAGTCTCTCCACGATATCCAAAACTTTCACCATAAAATATAGATCCATCTTCCAAAACTAATCGTGCTTTTTTCATTAATTTTCCCCCTAATAAAAAACCCCTGCCAGATAATATGACAGGGGTAGTGTGATCGATATACATCACGCTATTATCCCTTACCAACCTCTCTGGATTGAATTAAAAGGATACAATAATTTACTTTTCTAATGAATACTATCTTATAGCATTCATTTTGTCAATAGGATTACTCTAAAAAGTCTTTAAGCTGCTTACTTCTGCTTGGATGTCTTAATTTTCTAAGAGCTTTAGCCTCAATTTGTCTAATTCTTTCTCTTGTTACTCCAAATTGTTTTCCAACTTCTTCTAAAGTTCTATTTCTTCCATCCTCTAAACCAAATCGAAGCTTTAATACTCTTTGCTCTCTGTCTGTTAAGGTGTGTAATACATCTTCAAGTTGATCCTTTAACAACTCATATGCAGCAGCATCATCAGGAGCAATAGCATCATCATCTGGGATGAAGTCACCTAAATGAGAATCTTCTTCCTCGCCTATAGGTATTTCTAAGGAAACAGGTTCTTGAGCTATTTTGAGAATTTGATTCACTTTTTCCTCAGATATTCCCATCTTCTCTCCAATTTCTTCAGGTGTAGGATCTCTACCTAATTCTTGAAGCAATTGCCTTGATATCCTTATAAGTTTATTTATTGTTTCTACCATATGTACAGGTACACGAATTGTTCTTGCTTGGTCAGCTATCGCTCTTGTTATAGCTTGTCTAATCCACCAAGTTGCATAAGTACTAAACTTATATCCCTTAGTATAATCAAACTTCTCAACTGCTTTCATTAATCCTAGATTTCCTTCTTGGATTAAGTCAAGAAACAACATACCTCTACCTACATAACGCTTGGCTATGCTTACAACTAGCCTAAGATTTGCCTCAACTAATTTTCTTCTTGCTGCTGGGTCTCCTGCTTCCATTCTCTTAGCAAGTATTACCTCTTCTTCTGCAGTTAACAAAGAAACTCTACCTATTTCTTTTAGATACATCCTTACTGGATCACTGGTTTTGATTTTTGACAAATAATCTTCTTTTTTATTGTCTTTATCGTCTGAATCTTTTTCGTCTATATCACTTTCTTCATCATCAAGAAGATCAATGTTCATCTCAGCAAATGTATCATAAAGCATTTCAATTTGATCAACACTTAATGCAATCTCTTGTAATGCCTCTGTAATTTCTTCATAAGTTAAACTGCCTTTTTCTTGGCCTTTTTGAAGTAGTTCTTCTACTACTTCTTTCCAAGAAATATCTTTTTCATTATTTTTCTTCTCTATCGCTTCTGCCATGAAAGCCTCTCCCTTCTAACTACTAAACTATTTATTGGTATAAAGTTGAGCTCGCTCGTGCTCTAACTTCTTAAATTCAAGAAGTAACTCAGTTGGATCTTCACCTATTCTTACGGAATTAGATATCCTCTTCCTTAACAAATTAATTTTTCTTTCCATACTTAATATAGTAAGTTGTCTAACCAAATCAACTTCACTTTCTTCAATTGAATCATAGAAAATAATATTAGCTATTACCCCTTCAATATTGTGTTCTCTAGACAAATCAACTAAATCATCTATAGTTGTCCAATCTTTAGAATTAATCAAGTCGCATAACTTTTTATGTTCAGGTGAAACAAAAATATCACTTTTTATTGACTTTTTAGAGTCAATTATTAATTTTAACAGTTTTTTCTCTTGAGTCAAAATTTTTTCTTTTAATTTTTCGTTATTTTTTTTGTTATTCTCTTGATTATTTCTATTTTGACTTACTCTTTTTGAGCTTATAGCTCTTCTCAACTCATACTCTAAAGCACTCTTATCTAGTTTATATTGTTCGGCATAAGTATCCAAATATCCTGCTTGTTGTAAACGATTTTCTAAATTAGACAGAAATTTTACTAATTCAGCAGCAAATTTAAGTTTCTCTTGCCTGTTTTCTAAATTGTACTTATCACTTATATCTTTGGCTATAAAATCCATTGCTGGAATTGCCTTTGTTAAAATTTCTTCTCTAAACTTCTTATGACCATATTCTTTAATATAATCATCAGGATCTAAATTATTAGGAATTACTGCAACTTTTATATTAAAATCATAGTTTTTCATTACTTCTATAGCCTTTTTGCTTGCACTTTTTCCTGCAGAGTCTCCATCATAGCAAATTACTATATTAGAAGTGTATCTTTTAATAATACTTGATTGTTCTTTTGTAAATGCTGTTCCTAAAGATGCTACAGTATTATAAAACCCAGCTTGCCATAAAGCTAATACATCTAAATAGCCTTCAGCTAAAATCACATAATCATTTTCTTTAATAGCTTTTCTAGCTTGATAAATACCATACAACGAATAACTCTTATGATAAATCATACTTTCTGAAGAATTTAAATACTTTGGCTGTTCATCACTTATAGTTCGACCACCAAATCCAATAGTCCTTCCTAAGACATCTTTTATAGGGAACACAATTCTATTTCTAAACTGATCATAGTATTTCTGCTTATAATTAGAATTACTACTATGTTTAATTAAACCAAGATTTAAATACTGCTCAATATTAAAATCATTATCTTTTATGTATTTCAATAAATTGCTCCACCCAGGAAGCGCATAGCCAATCTCAGCTAGCTTTATTACTTTATCGGTAAAACCCCTATTATATAAATAAGCAAGACCATTTTCACCACTTTTATCATACAAATTATATTTATAATACTTCTTTATATTTTCATTAGCTTTATATAGTTTTTCTTTTTCTGAATATTTTTTTTCTGTGTTTTCATTGAAAGATACACCTACTTCTTGAGCTAAATACCTCATAGTTTCAATAAAAGTCCAACCTTCTAATTCCATTAAAAATTTAATAACATCTCCACCAGCTTGGCATCCAAAGCAATAATATAATCCATTGTTTGGGTCTACAAAGAAAGATGGTGTATTTTCCTGGTGAAATGGACAAAGCCCCTTATATTTATCTCCTGATTTTTCAAGTGTCACATACTTTGAAATAATCTCTAAGGGGTTAATTCTTGCTTTTATTTCTTCAACGTTATTATTTTTGAAATCATTTTTCATTAATTAAACATTCTCCTAAATTCATCTTTGGTTCAATATCTAAATTACTCTCTATACTCCTTCAAGATTAATAGATATATTCCTGCATGACTATTTGTATTTTGATAGATTTTTCACATTTGTATTAATAAAAGTTCTATCTCAAAAAAAAACAAGAATGCTCAAGCACCCTTGTTTAATGGCCATTCTTTACCATTTCTATTATTAGATTTGCTGTTTCTTCCACAGCCTTATGTGTAACATCAATAATACTACAATCCAAGTCTTCCATTACTTCTAAGGCATATTTTAGTTCCTGTTCTATACGTCCTCTTGCGGCATATGTTGCGCCTTTACTCAGCCCTAAAGATTTGAGTCGTTCATTCCTAATTTCCACCAAAAGATCTGGGCTAATGATTAAACCAATTACTGTTCCGCTATCAGCAGAGAATAATTCTTTTGGGGGTGATACTTCCGGCATAAGAGGTACATTAGCTACTTTGTAACCTCTATGAGCTAAATACATGCTTAAAGGTGTTTTTGACGTTCTAGAAACACCTATTAATACAATATCTGCTTTTAATAAGCCTCTTGGATCTTTCCCATCATCATACTTAACAGCAAATTCAATAGCTTCTACTTGTTTGAAATATTCTTCATCTAAAGTGTGTATTAAACCGGCTTCTCCTTTTGGTTCCCAGTTTTTAACTGACACAATTGTCTCTATAATATTAGACATCAAATCTATAGTTGAAAAAGTGTATGAATTTTTATTACCATCTATATATTGATTAAGTTCCCTTATAACAAAAGTGTATGCTACTATATCAGCCTCATCGGAAGCCTCTTCCAAAACTTGTTGCAATATACTGGTGCTAGTAACATAAGAAAACTTTTTAAAGATTATATTGTGTTCTTCAAACTGACTTGATGCTGCTCTAAGAACTCTTTCTGCCGTTTCTCCTATTGAATCAGATAAAACATAGACAACCAATGAATCAGACATTTATTTACTCTCCTTATTCTTCAGCTAATTCAACGAAAATTCTTGTAATATTCGTTTTAGATATTCTTCCGACAACTTTCAATTTCTCTAAACCAGATTCATTTATAACTTCTACTACTGGCAGGCTATCAATTTGATATTCATTAATCCTTCTTGCAGCCTCCATAACATCATCTCTTTCTGTTATATAATGAATGTTTGGCATTCTTGTCATAATTATACTAACAGGCATGCTTTGCGCACTATTATTTCCTAATAAACCTTTTAATAAGTCTTTTCTTGAAACTACACCTTCTAGATATCCTTCATTGTTGATTACAAACAACGTGCCTACATCTTCAAGAAACAGTGTAGCGATTGCATCATAAATAGTTTGTGTCTGGTTTAAAACTACAGGGACAGATTGTACATCTCCTACTTTAATTTTCTTTATGTTTTCTACCAATAAAGATGTAATAGTTTTTCCCGAATAATAGTATCCAACTCTAGGTCTAGCTCCAAGGTAACCTAACATTGTTAATATAGCTAAATCAGCACGAAGTGCAGCACGAGTCAAATCAAGTTTACTTGCTATGTCTTGACCTCTGATTGGTCCATTATTCTTTACAATTTTTACAATCTCTTTTTGTCTTTCACTTAACTCTATTGTGCTCACCTCATAAATGTATTAAACTTTTATAGTTATTTTATTACTTCAATTTTATAATCATTGGCCAAAGCAACAATACTTCCCAAGATAGTTAAATAAGGTGCTAAAACCACTGCTACAACACCAAAATTTACTGGTATATCTAAAAAGACTTTATCATCTTGCTTTATAATAATTCTTTTAACATTGCCTTCTCTTATAATTTCTTTAACTTTATCAATTAAATTTTCACTATTCACTTTATCCTCTTCTTTATTAGATTTCTCTTTTTCAAATCCAATAATTGCTTCTACAACATCTTGGTCATAATCATTAAGCAACTGTTTTGCTTCCTCATATGTGCAACCTGTTCTCTCTCTTACAAGATCAATTTTTTCTAATAAATTATCCGTCATTTCTATATCCTCCTATTACCTTATTAAATTTAAATATTTATAACCTTTTATATCTTTTCCGACAATTCCTTTAATATAAAGTTCAATCGCAGTAAGTTCTTCTTTACTAAAATCCATATCTATTAATTCTGTCATTTCGCTTTCAGCAAAACTTCTCCATCTATCTTTAGCTATTTTAACATGATATTTATCATCTACACAACTTTTACACAACGATAATCCACTTTCAGTTATATAAATAAACTCTTGATGCTCTTCATCACACATAAAACACCATTTAGGCATTGCGCCTAATCCTAAAATTGCTAATAATCTTATGCTCATAATTGTAGTATATAGACCTATTTCAGATTCATCAACAACCTTGTTAAGGTTGAGATATTGTTTAGTATAATCAAACACTTTCTGCTCTACTTCACAATAATCTATTAAGCTAGCTACAAGGTTCAAAAAATAAATTGCATAAGCTAATTTAACTTGTGAATTTCTAACTTCTTTATACGCATCTTTCAATCTGCTTTGGTATATATAGTATAAACAGTCTGAATTAGACATTTTTCTAGCTGAAAAATCTATAAGACATAAAGGCTCAGATAATGCAAAATTTGTGCTAGAATCATTAGAGTTTTCAATAATAATATTTATCTTACCTAAATCTCTTACTAAACATGTTATTAACTTATCGTTTTCTTTGTATTCCTTTGAAGAAAGAACTATTCCTTGATAATTACTCATTAGCTCCGCTTGCAATTTTAACGCCAGAACTTGCTCCAAGTCTAGTTGCTCCAGCTTCAATCATCTTAATTGCATCACTGTAATTTCTTATTCCACCTGCTGCTTTCACTCCTATATTTTCTCCAACAGTTTCTCTCATAAGCATTACATTTTCAAGCGTGGCTCCTTCAGAAGCAAATCCTGTAGAAGTTTTGACATAATCAGCACCAGCTTCAACAGCAAGTTTACAAGCCTTAACTATCTCATCTTTTGATAAATAAGCAGTTTCTATAATAACTTTTAATACTTTGTTACCACATGTACTAGCAATTTTAGATATGTCTTCATTAACATAATCGTAGTCTTCTTCCAGCATTTTACCAATATTCATAACCATGTCTATCTCATCTGCACCTAGTTCGATAGCGTTTTTTGTTTCAAAAACTTTTGAATCAGTCGTCATAGCACCCAAAGGAAATCCAATAACAGTTGCTACCTTTACTGATGTTCCTTTAAGTAACTTTTTACAAGTATCAATCCAAACAGGATTGACGCATACTGCGACAAATTCATATTCCTTAGCTTCTTCACACAACTTTTCTATTTCTTTACTAGTTCCAATAGGCTTCAAATAAGTGTGATCTATATATTTTGCTAAATTCATTAAACTAATCCTCCTTGTATCCAAGTTCTTTCAAAATACTATCTTTATTTCGCCAATCCTTTTTGTACCTTACGTGTAAGTCTAAATAAACCTTTGTAGCTAAAAGATTCTCTATATCCTTCCTAGCTTCAGACCCTATCTTTTTTAGCATAGAACCTCTTTTACCAATAATTATTCCTTTTTGGCTATCTCTTTCAACAATTATATCCGCAGCTATGTACATTATATCTTCTCTTTGCTCATAATCTCTTAGATCTACTGCTACAGAATAAGGAATTTCTTCCATAGTATTATTGAATATTTTTTCTCTGATCATTTCTATAACAACAAATTCTTCAGGCCTGTCAGTAATCATATCTTCTGGATAATACATTGGGCCTTCTTCTAAATATGAAAAAATCAAGTCTTTTAACCTATCTACATTCTCTCCGCTAGTAGCTGAAATAGGAATGTATTCATCAAAATCATATAATTCAGCCCATCTGCTGAGAATCAAAATTATATCCTCTTTGGAAACAGAATCAATTTTATTTAGTACCAAAGCACATGGAATACTTATATCTTTCAATATTTCTGCAATATACTTATCTCCAGGTCCAAGCTGATTGTCTGGTTCAACCATAAATAGGATTAAATCTACATCCTTCAAAGCCCTTTTTGCACTCGAGACTAATGATTCTCCAAGTTTATGATGTGGTTTATGTATTCCAGGTGTATCTAAAAACACTACCTGTCCTCTTTCTTCATTGTATATACAATGAATACTATTTCTAGTTGCTTGTGGCTTGTTGGACTCTATTAAAATCTTATAACCCATTATCCTATTAAGCAAAGTTGATTTTCCAACATTAGGTCTACCTATAACACTTACAAATCCTGATTTATTCTTCATCTTTTACCTTCCTATTGTCCAACTTGAATGCATTTGGAAGCAGTTTGTCAATTTTTGTCTCTTTGTATAAGCCATTTTTAGTAGCTAAAGTAATTTTCGCATCTGGAGCTAGTTCTGAAATAACTTGTCTGCATGCCCCACAAGGAGATGGTAAAATATCATCATCAATCACTATGCTTATTTCCGTAATATTCTCTTGTCCTTCGCTAACAGCTTTGAAAAGAGCAACTCTCTCAGCACAAATGCTTAAGCCATAGGAAGCATTCTCTATATTACATCCATCAAAAACTGTGCCCTCTTCTGTTCTTACTGCTGCCCCTACACTATAATTAGAGTAAGGACTATATGCTTTTTCTATAGCCTTTGTAGCTTTATTTAGTAATTCTTTGTCCAAATCATTCTCTCCTCTTTAAATCAAGTTTAATTTTACAATATTTTTAAGTTTATTTTTATCATCATATTCTACTAAATTAACATAAATTATTGAAATAATTATTCAAAAGTCTCTTGTAGGG
>JBKHBO010000092.1:0-4114 GCA_046542315.1 Clostridia bacterium | reverse complement strand
GGAGGTAATGATATGTTTAATTCACTAAAATTTATTGAAGAAATAACCGATGCTAATGGTGCACCAGGATTTGAAGATGAAGTTGTCGATATTATAAAAAAATATGTGAACCCATATACCGATGATGTTACAGAAGACAAAATGAGAAATTTATTCATTAAGAGAAAAAATCATTCTGGAGACAAGCCAATAATAATGTTAGATGGACATAGTGATGAAGTAGCATTTATGATTACATCAATAAATGATAATGGATCACTTAATTTTATGCCATTAGGTGGATGGCATGCTCAAAACGTACCAGCACACACTGTAAGAATTAAAAATGACGAAGGAAGGTATATAATAGGAGTTATTGCCTCAAAGCCACCTCATTTCATGTCAGATGAAGAGAAAAGCAAATTAATGCAAATTAAAGATATGACGATTGATATTGGAGCTTCTTCTTATGAAGAAGTAATTAATGATTATAAAATTTCAGTAGCAGCACCAGTTGTTCCAGATGTAAAGTTTAACTATAACGAAACACATGATATTATGTTTGGAAAAGCTTTTGATAACAGATTAGGATCTGCATGTGCAGTGGAGACGTTAATTGAACTAGGTGATAAGGAACTGAAAGTTGATGTAGTTTCAGCAATAGCTGCTCAAGAGGAAATTGGAACAAGAGGAGCTGAAGTAACTGTTAGGACAGTTAAACCAGATGTTGCAATAGTTTTTGAAGGAAGCCCTGCAGATGATATGGATAGAAGTCCAAGGCATGCTCAATGTGCATTGAAAAAAGGGCCTCAAATAAGACATAGAGATAGATCAATGATTAGTAATCCTCGATTTACAAAGTGGGCTAAAGAAATAGCAAAAGAAAACGGGATTGATGTTCAAGATGCTGTTAGATGGGCTGGCGGAACTAATGCAGGGAAAATTCACTTAGGCAATTTAGCTGTTCCAACAATTGTTATAGGAATCCCTACAAGATATGCACATACTCACTATTGCTATTCTTCATATAATGATTACCAACAAGCAATTTTATGGGCTAAGAAGATCGTTGAGAAGTTGACACCAGAGATAATAGAATCATTTTAGGAAATTAGGGGGAGCTTAACATAATGAATTCAAGAGGATTTAAAAAAATAAAAAAAGAAATATTTCTCAGTCAGTGTGAATTTGATAATGAAATATGTCTAAAACTCTACGAAGGAATAAAGCTCCCTCATAGAAAAACTAAAAGCTCTGCTGGCCATGACATATTTACATATAAGGATGTTTTATTAAAACCTAATGAAACGAAAGTTATCCAAACTGGCATAAAAGCATATATGAAACCAGATGAATTTTTAGCAATCTATATAAGAAGTAGCTTTGGGTTTAAATATAATATTAGATTAATGAACCAAGTTGGTATTATCGATGCTGATTATTACAACAATCCAGATAATGATGGTCATATTATGGTTGCTATTCAAAATCAAGGTGCTAAAGAAAAACTCATAAAAAAGGATGAGGCATTTGCACAGGGGATATTTCAAAAATACTTAATTAGTGAAAATGATACTACAAGTCAAATAAGAGTTAGTGGTGTTGGGTCAACAGATGAGGAGTTAAAAAGATGAGTCAGATATCTGAGGTTGAGTATAAGCTAGAAGAAAAATATTTAGAAACGACATTAAAAATTTTACATGATGAATACATGAGAATAGAAAAGCAATACATTAAAAGATCGGATAGCTTAAAAGATTATCGTAGATATCTATGGGAAAATAGAAGAGATTTTAATAATCTATTTGATATTGCTGAGTATGAGGATAGACTTAGAGAAGATATTAGGGGGTATGAGGCAATTAGTGGCAGGAGAACTGTAATTAAAAGCGCATTGAATAACCCCTACTTTGCACGGATTGATTTTGTTGAAAAAAATGATAAGACAAGTGACAAAATTTATATTGGGATAACCTCCATTATTGAAAGAGATAATTTTAATATTTATGTTATGGACTGGAGAGCTCCAGTTTCTAGTATGTATTATGACTATGAACTTGGAAAAGCGCAGTATAATGCTCCTGATGGTATTATAAAAGGTGTAATAACACTTAAGAGGCAATACAAAATAAAAAACGGTAATTTGCAACTAGCTGTAGATACAGGTATAAAAATTGATGATGTATTACTACTTGAGGCACTAAGTGAATCTTCTAATATAAAAATGCAACAAATTGTCTACACTATACAAAAAGAGCAAAATAAAATAATAAGAGATGACGAAAGTGAAACACTTTGGATTCAAGGGGTTGCAGGAAGTGGTAAAACGTCAGTAGCACTACACAGAGTAGCTTATCTTTTATACCATAACAGAAAAAGACTTGATGCAAATAGTATAGCTATTTTTTCACCCCACCCAGTTTTTCGAGACTATATTTCTAATGTTTTACCAGAGCTTGGTGAAAACAACGCTCATCAACTAACTTTTTTTGATTTTACACAAAATAGAATAAATCAAGAAATAGAAGTATTAGATATAAGTGAACAATACTTAGCATTAGAAAATAAGAACAAGCAAAGAATGAATTCAATTATGTATAAATCAGGTCGCTCATTTTTAGATGTAATTGAAAAGTATGTTTTATATCTAGAAAAGAAGGCCTGGAAGTTTAGGGATATTATTTTTGCAGGACAGTTAGTTTTTTCAGCAAAAGAAGCAGAAGAATTATTTAATGAGAAGTATTCACATATCCCACTAAATAAACGACTTGACCAAGTTGTAAATAGGATAGTGTATCTGGTTTCTTTAAAATACAAGAAGGTTAATGAGAGTAAATTGAAGGCTGTTATTTATGAGAATGGGCCACAACTTGATGCTATTCAATTGTATAGAGACTTGTTCCTTAATTTAAATTTATGGGTGGAAATTGGTGTGAAGCATTTGCCTGAAAACTTTACTTCAATCTGTCAAAACACTGTTAAATCAATATCTAATCACAAACTATATTATGAAGATATTTCACCAGTGATATATCTAAAGCATAAAGTAGAAGAGCCTTTAACTAATTCTAATTTTAAACAAATTGTAGTGGATGAGGTGCAAACATATTCTGTTTTGCAGTTGAAGCTATTTAAGGAAATTTTTAGTGAAGCTAAGTTCACTTTTTTAGGTGATATTTATCAAAATATGAATCCCTTCATAAACTGGAAAATTGATGATATTGAAGATATATTGAATGGTAATATTAACTATTATCAATTAAATAGATGCTATAGATCTACTATGGAAATAGCACAGCTAGCTAAAGATGTATATCCAGAAAGTGGTATAGAATATATTGATCGAAAAGGGAGCATTCCTGAATTAAGAATGGTTAATAAAGAGAATCTACTAATGGAATTAAACCATAGACTCAAAAGCATGTTAAGAGAAGATAATGAATCCTACGCTATTATAACTAATACATTAAAGGAAGCTAAGTGGTTAGTTGATAATCTTAAGGATTATGAGACTAAATTAATCACAGGCAATAGTAGACAACTTTCAAAAAACATTAATGTATTGCCTGCACATATGATAAAGGGGCTTGAGTTTGATTCTATAATATATTTAAATCAAAAGACGGTAGCTAATAAAGATAAAGCGTATCTATATACTATAATTACTCGAGCTTTGCATGAATTTAATATAATATCTACTGAGAAAATGAGCATATTAGATTCCTCTGTAAAAAATGGATATATAAAACAAGTATAGGGTGAATTAAATGTATGAAAGAAGAGAGTACCCTGAAAAATCCTGGTCTTTTTCTAGACATAAAAGCTTTTTAGAGTGCAAAAGAAGCTTTTATTTTAACACTTATGGACACTGGAATGGATGGGAATACAAAGCACCAGCTAGAGCGAAGCAAGTTTATAGATTGAAGAAACTATCTAATATCTATACATTGAGCGGACAGCTTCTGCACGAAGAGATTGCTACTGCTATTAAATCAAAATCGATTGATGTCAATGAGGCTACTAATAGAATTAGACATCTATTAAATAAAGCAGTAATTGACTCTAAAGAAAAACTTAAATACTGGAAGCAAAACCCCAAGGATTATGTAATTTTACATGAGTATTATTATGGAGA
>JBKHBO010000029.1:0-21584 GCA_046542315.1 Clostridia bacterium | reverse complement strand
ATCTAATTCTTTTAACTTCTATTTGATTTCTGTCTTTACATATTACCAGATTGCTTTCTTAGTCCATTTTTTATAAATATTTTTACTTCACTTTTCATACTTTCCATATCAATAGATTCTTCCAGCGCAGCGCTAAAAACTGCACCTCTAATTAAATTGAAAATTATATTTGAAACTAAACTGGGGCTACATGCTCTAATTTCATTTTTTAATACAGCTTGTTTTATAATATCAGCAAATTCTACAGGTAGTTCTTTATTAAATTTTTTTATGCCATCTAAATTAGTTAAGTCAGGATTAGAACTTTCTCTAATCAAAACTTTGGCAAGACCTTTATTTGCCTTTAGTTCTAAGAAGTGAAATTCAACAAAAGATAATAACTTATCAATATTAGATTTCTCAGACTTTTTAAGAGACAGAAGATATTGTTGTCTCTTGTGATACTCTTGTTCAAATAAGTAATTTAATATGTCTTCCTTACTACTATAGTGGTTATATATTGTACCCACCGAAATTTTAGCATCTGAAGCAATCATTCTAGCAGTTGTGTTAGAAAAACTATTACTTTTCATTATATTAATAGCACTTCTTAAAATTTTCTGTTTTGTCATAAAAACCTCCTGGTGAACGAACGTTCATTTATATTCTATACAAGAAGCACTGTACTGTCAAGTCAAGTTTATAAGATTGAAAATGTCTAAATAAAACTACATATTAAAGAAGCATTTTGGATTAGGCTTTAGAGATAATCAATACTAATAACTTCATAATTAAAATGTCATTTAAGCCGCAGATATATTTTAATATAATTTCCTCAGCAATTTTTATACAAAAAACTAGCAGTATAAGCAATTTTATTGTAAAAGAGTGTTTTTTAGATGACAAATTATTAAAGTGAGAGAAGCAAATAAACGAAACCAGAAATGAATTGCAAAAACTAATATTGAAGCATTATTCATTACTAAAGTAAAAAGCTCCCCTAGCATCATATGATTGAACATCAAATACATGTAGGGGAGTTTAGCATCTATTAAATAAATATTTTTAAAAATTATAAAAGCATCTGCAGTGAGCCTATGTCACCTCTCATAATACCAGCAATAATGCTAATTAATACTATTGCCATTACAACTATAAAAGTTAGCTTCCCTCCATATGGAAAAAATCTAATTCTTGGACGAATAGAAATTAGTTTTCTACCAGAAGTGTTTTTAAATCGCTGCTGTTTTTTAATTGGTTTAGGTGCATTATTTCTCGATGTAAATAAGTTTGGCACATTATTTGCCAAAGTCCAGTCATTTAAAGAATCTTCATAAACATAGTCAGAACCAGTTAGGTTTCCGTTGTTGGCAAAATCTTTTAATTCTTGCCAACTATAAGGACCATATTGACTTCCATTTCTTGAAATGTACCATTGACTAATCATGTCTACTCCCTTTCAAGTTTAGTATTATCTTTACTTATCAAATTATCTTTATTCTTTTTTAAAATAAATCTCTACAGGATATGCATTTTCACCAAATCCAAAATACATGGTTTCAATTATTCTATCTTTATCTATTTTATAAATAGTTTCTACATCGCTAGCATTTGTCAGTACGAGATCACCATCAACAACATCCCAAACACCATCATTGTCTCCAGTCACTGTTTGATTATTAGAATCCCATACGTGTTTGATATTATATGTTTTATCAGAACTTAAAGTAATTACATGAGAAGTGATGATAAATGGCAAATCTCCTTCATATTTTTCATAAACATAAACTCCTGCAAGGCCACTTCCTCCACTTGAACTAGAACTATCATCTGTAGCATTAGTTGATGCTTCAGTATCTTGATCTTTTATCACAGCGTCTTCTTCACAGCCCACGACAGCAAAAAGCATAAGTAAAACAAAAAAGATAATAGCACCTTTTTTCACCATTAACATAGACCTCTTTCTTTCAATTTTACAGTTTAAAGTGTTACTGTAATTAGATAATATCATACTAGCGACTTTAAAGGATACAAAAAAATATATTATAAAATTAATATTTTAAGTAATTTTAAACTACATCAATCTAAAAATAAGCATTAGTAAATAAAAACATATGTAAAAAAGGAAAACAATGATTATTGTAGAATTGTATTTGTGAGGTGATAATTTATGGATGAGTTAAAAAGTTTAGTGGATGAGTTTATTAATTTCCAGCATAAAAGCAATCCTTTTTTGGCGACAAGAAGAGGAGACTATGGATATGAAACGGATGTATTAGAGTTAAATAGTGAACAAATTAATAAGAATATTAGTTTCTTAAATGACTTTAAAAATAAAGTTAATGATTTGCCAGAATATAAGAATGTTAGCGATCAAAATGATAAAAGGTTATTACTTATTCTAATTGAAGATTCATTAAGAGAGTTAGAAGTAATAAAACCTTTTGAAACTAATCCTGGTTATTATGCATCACAGATAATGAGCATGACTCATGTAATGTTGACAAGAGAGTATCAAGGAATTAATGAAAGAATGAATAACTTAGAAATGCGATTGAAAAAAAGTATTTATTATTTGAAAGAGTCAAAAAGCCTATTGACTAAGCCAAACTATGAACTAACAAGACAGGCTATTTTACAAGCTAAAAGAGGAGGTAGTACTTATTTTTTAAAAAAGGTTCCTCAAATGATAGAGTACCAAAATGGTAGTATTAATAAGAGTTTTTTAAAGACTTTAGAGCAAGTTGTAGAAGCTTTTAATGAGCACGTAGAAAGTTTGGAAGCAATTTTACCGATTGCAGATGGCAAGTTTGCAATAGGTGAAGATGTATATAATGAATATTTAAAAAACAGCTATCTTTTAGATTACACAAATAAAGAATTAATAGATATTGGGAATCAGCTACTTAATCAGACGAGGATGGATATGATTTCGTTAGCTAAAGAGATTGATGAAAGTAAAACATGGAAAGAAATAATTAGTGAGATGAAAAAGAATCACCCAAAAGCACAAGATTTACTACAAACCTATAGGAAAGAGTTAGAGAGAGTAAAAGAATTTGTAATAGAAAATAAAGTTGCAAGCGTGCCAAAAAATGAAGAGCTTATCATTATAGAGACTCCAGAACACATGAGAAGTCTGTTTCCATATGCAGGATATAGCAGGCCTGCAGCTTTCGATAATTTCCAAAGCGGAAGATTTTGGGTAACTCCTGTAGAAGATGAAATGAGTGAAGAAGAAAGATATGAAAAACTGAAAGAACATATGTTTTATAAAATTCCTGTATTTGTATTACATGAAGGATACCCCGGTCATCATTTGCAAATTACTACACAGCAAAATCTAAATAACAAACTAAGAAAAATTTTTCATAATAACCTATTTGTTGAAGGATGGGCTTTTTATTGTGAAGAGCTCTTGGACAGACTTGGATATATTTCCGAGCCAAAAACTAAGCTTTCAAGATTGAAAGATCAATTATGGAGAGCATCAAGAATTATTATTGATGCTTCTTTACATTCTGAAAAGATGACATTTAATCAAGCAGTTAATTTTTTAATAGATAATGCTCATTTAGAAAGATCTAATGCGCTTGCAGAAGTCAGCAGATATATACAGAACCCACTAAGGCCCATGAGTTATTTAATGGGAAAACTAGAGTTGTTAAGTATTGAAAAAGAGTATAGAAAAAAGCACTCTGGTAGCTATACTATGCAAACCTTCCATGACCGATTACTAGGTATTGGCGCTTTGCCTCCAAAGCTGGTTAAGAAAGAGTTGTTTGATTTATAACCATAGTAATTAAATATAAACTTAATAAAAATAATAAAGCCCTAGAAAACATGAACTTATATCAAGTTTTCTAGGGTAAATTTGTTTTTACTATATCATTTTTGATGTAATTTAAAATAAAAAAGCAAGATCTTATATCAAGAACTTGCTATAGGCTGTACTTTTATTATACTTTTATGAATATCCATTTTCCTTTTAAGTATCTAGTTAAAAAGATTAATGCTCTGACTACATGATCTGCAAACATTCCAATCCATGCACCAACAAGCCCTAAATCAAAGAAGTTTACTAGAATAAAAGCAGTTACTAATCTTGCTACCCAAATGCTAGCACCTGTACCCCACATAACATATTTTGTGTCTCCAGCTCCTCTTAACGCACCAGCTGATACTCTAGCAACAGCCATAAATGGCATTGAAAAAGCCATCATTCTTAATATGGGGATTCCTGCTTCGATCACTTCCATATCGTTAGTGAAAAAAATCATTGCTTGTTTTGCAAAAATAAAGAGTAAAATTCCTACACCTGTCATTAAAGCTATTGCCATATACATTGTAATATTTCCAGCTCTTTTAGCTTCGTCTGGTTGCTTTGCACCTAAATTTTGCCCAACTAAGGCTGTTGCTGCAACTGAAAAACCAAACCCAGGCATAAATGCTAATGAATCTGCACGTAAAACAATTTGATGTGTTGCATACATAGCTGTACCAAGATTAGTTACAATCATTGTAAAGAAGAGTTGTGCACCACGCATAAAAATTTGTTCTATACCAGCAGGTATACCTATTGAGAATAGTCTTTTTAATGTAGGGGTGTGTAGTTTAAAGCTGTCAGACCTCTTTAGTTGGACATTAGCTTTTCCTTTGAATAGAACTGATACCATTAAAGCTGCTCCAATGAGTCGAGCAAACATTGTTGCAGCACCCGCTCCAGCAGTACCCATAGCTGGGAAGCCTAAATTTCCAAAAATTAAGATCCAATTGAAAAATATATTAATTAAATTTGTTGCTACGTTCACCTTCATAGCCGTTAGCGTATCACCACAGCCTCTTAATATTCCAGTGATAACCATTATTATACAAGCAAATAAAGCGGCTAAAGCTCGCCATCTCATATATCCAGCACCCACTGCTATAACATCATCACCAGCTCCAAGCATTCTAAAACCTAATTCAGGAAAGAATATACCTATAAAAGCAACTGATAATCCAAAAAATAGAGTTACGATTAGAGCTTGTCTAGCAGCATCGTTTGCTCCTTTAAAATCTTCAGCCCCAATTGTTCTAGCTACTAAAACGGTAACGCCTGTTCTAACAGCTGCAAAAATTGTTAATAAAAACATAACAAATTGATTACCTAATCCAACAGCTGCAATAGCAGCTGGACCTAGTCTTCCAACCATTGCTGTATCAGCTATGCCAACAGTAGATTGCAAGAGCATTTCTACAATAATTGGCCATGCTAGTAATAGGACAGCTTTTGGTAAATTATCTTTAGACATTTCAATTAAAGACGCGGTTCTTTTCTTGTGTTCATTTTTCTTAATCATTGAAGTTACCTCTCTAACAAGTAGAATTTCGTATCTCGAAATAGTATTTTACTACAATAAGCTTAGTCATGCAATTAAATTATAAAAAAAAGAGAATTATTATTATATACAACTGGTTTCAGTATTATTGACAGTGTAAATAATATTGTATAAGCTAGATTCATATAGATAATAGATAGCTGTACTTTTAATTATTTATAATTTTAGATGATGGGACTCTCTATGAGCTATCACTTACTAAGGACAACACATTCCAATATATATCTATTGAGTTGATAGAAGTTGCATTTAATATATATAAGGCAAAAGTAGTCTCAACTATTTTTAAGGTTAGTGATGCTTTTGAATTTATTATATTTACTGATTAGGAAGATATTAAATATGAAAGGTAGGTTATTAAGTTGAGTAATAAAAAACTACAAGAGTATTTTAAGAAGAGGAATTTTGATAAGACTCCTGAGCCAAAAGGAAGTTTTAAAGTAGTAAATGAAAAGCCAATTTTTGTTATACAAAAACATGATGCTAGTAATTTGCATTATGATTTCAGACTAGAACATGATGGGGTTTTACTATCTTGGGCAGTTCCTAAAGGACCATCATTGAATCCGAGCAATCGTAGGCTTGCAATTATGACAGAAGATCATCCTTTAGAATATGCAGATTTTGAAGGTACTATACCAGAAGAAGAATATGGTGGCGGAGAAGTCATAGTCTGGGACCTTGGTGTTTACAAAAACGTTACAGAAAAAGACGGAACCGAATATAGTATGGAACAAGCCCTTGAAAATGGATATATAATGATAGATTTAGAAGGGGAAAAGTTAGTAGGAACATTTGTTTTAGTTAAAACAGGGGATGATGATAGATGGTTATTAATCAAGAAAAAAGATGATTATGCTGACTATGATATAGATATATTAAAAGAAAAACCTGATTCTGTTTTAAGTGATAAGAAACTTTAACATCATGAAGAAAAGACCACTCTAAGCATAATTTAGTTTATGATAATAGAGTGGTCTTTTTTTTTTTGAATATACATTGAACAAAAAATTAAGATGCTCCTATTTCATAAATCTCACTTCTTAACAATTTAATCTCGTATTCATCAAAATTCTCTTCAATAACTTTTTTCCATAAGTAGTCACTGAAGTTTTTAATTTTTTCTTTATTGTAATCAGATGAAGTGCTAATAATTATCTGTAAAGCATTTATTATCTCTCTCATAACAAACAAATCAGATTTACCATAATTGATTATAGGTAAATATGTGTTAGCTAAAAGCACTTCAAATTCCATAGCTTCTAAATAAACCTCAAAAGAGTCTTCGTCTTCTTTATCTTCTCCTGTAATTTTAATGAATCCTTTAGGAAGGTCAGCTATTTCTCTTAAAAGTAACGAAGTAATTCTAACACAATGAATAGCAGTATTAGGGTCATTGATTCCTGGAGATAAAGCTTTTAGAGCTAATTCTACTATTTTCTGTATAGAGTATTCAAAGTCATTTGCCTCACTTCTTTGTTCTCCAACTATGATTCCACGCATTACTTCATCAATAATATTTTTTTTGTCTTCATCATCGAAATTCTCATCACAATACTCACAGAAAATATTTTCTTTTGTAATGAAATGTCCAATTACTTTTTTAATATATAAATTTGTTTGATATTTTTGTGCTATGTTAATAAATTTACTATAGTCGTAATCTTGTATATAGCCATCTTTAGTTGACTTAATATTAGAGAGATCATTGCTCATTAAAGAATCTATTTCTTCAACAAAGTCTCTTTTAATAATACTATCTCTATATTCTAAAATTTCTTCAGTAGCATTTTCTTTTAGTCTTCTAATTAGATTACTAGCTTGAATATAAGAAGCGACACTATTTACAAACCTAAAAAAGAATATTAAACCTACAAGTATATAAACAATACTTATAGTTGCTGATATGACTTTGATATTAGGATCGTAGTTGCTCAAAAACAAAAGAATAATCATTACATAAAAAAAACCACTAACAAAAACACCAAATGCTTGTAACGTGTCACGCTCAGTTAAGAAGTTTTTAACAACCCTTGGAGAGTACTGTGAAGTGTACATAATTAATACAATCATGGTTGTCGAAAAAGTAAAAGTAGTTATAGTAACAAATGCTCCTGCTATTATACTTAATACAGTTTTGGCTATATCAAGATTCATAAGGAAAAATGAAGGTGTTCCCTTAAAAACAAATTTGAAATAGCCTAAATCATATGATATTGATAAAACAGCAAGTAACAGAGCAACAAGGCTATAAACGATTGGAAAAAGCCAAACACTCTCTTTAATCATTCGAGAAATACGCTTAACTCTACTCATAAGAAAATCCTTTCTAGATTTATAATAGTGATAAAATAACTTGCATCTAATTTTAACATACTAGATGAATAGTTTAACAGCATTTACGAAGATTTGTAGAGTATATCAGAGAATAATAAAATATGAGTACATACTCATATATTTTATTGGTTTGGGTTGTAAAATAAATTCAAGGATGATAGGATAGCAATACAACAAAGAATTTAATAAAAAATTAATGTTGTTAAGATTTATCTAAGGAGAATATTTATGATTGGATTATATATAGTAACTATTGTAATGTCTGTTGTTTCGCTTGTTATAAGCAAAGAAAAGACAATTAAGGGGTATAAAATAGGATGGAAAAAATTTAATAAGATTCTTCCTAATTATTTAAAATTATTGATACTAATTGCTGTTGTGCTTTTTTTCACTGAGGATTTAATTGTTAAGTATTTGGCAGGTAATCAACCCTTCATTGGACTTGGTTTAAGTGTATTCCTTGGTTCAATAACAATGATGCCTGGGTTTATAGCTTATCCTTTAGCTGGGATATTGGTTAGTAAAGGTGTTCCATATATGGTTGTTGCAGGGTTTGTTACTAGTTTGATGATGGTTGGTGTGCTTACTTATCCAGTTGAAAAAGAGTATTTTGGAGTTAAAGGAACTATCTATAGAAATATAGTGAGCGTAGTTATCTCTATAATTATTGCTATTTCAACAGGAGTCTTTTATGGGGAGTTGTTCTAAATGAAATTGTCAAAGAGAATGCAAAACTTTATTATTTTCGGAGTTTTTCTAGCTTTTATTGGAGTTAGTTATTTTATAAAATTTCAACCGGGAATTGATGTAGGTTACAACTTTTATATATTCGCTAAAGACATGGTATTAATACTTCCACCAGCGTTTATATTAATAGGCTTATTTGATGCATGGGTTAAAAGAAAAACTGTAGAGAAACATTTTGGAGTAGAGTCGGGTCCATTTAGATATGTAATGTCTATACTTTTAGCAGCAACTACAGTAGGTGGAACATTTGTTGCTTTCCCATTAGCAAATAGTCTTTATCACAAAGGTGCAAGATATTCAATGATTATGACTTATGTTACTTCAGCTTCTTTAGTAATGATACCAATGAGTATTATGGAAGCTACTATCTTAGGAATAAAGTTTACAGCCATTAGAATTGGTGTATCTTTACCGTTAGTAATTATTGGAGCTATTGTTCTTGAGAAAATATTGCTTAAGATGAACTATAAATTGCCAATAGCTAAGTAGTAATTTCTAAGAAAGCATGTTTTAAATAAAAGCTAATAATATTAAAGGCTAATATTAGCTTGAATATATTTTTATTAGTAGCAGGTATAAATTAATCAAATTTATACCTGCTACTATCATTTTAAATACTTCAACATCTTTTGAAAAGTAGAATGAGGATCTAATATATAAAGAGTAAGCATTAAATAATTATATTAACTAAAAAAAGCAGAGCTGCAAAAATGTGTTAATTTCACATTAAGCTAACATAAAATTTATATTAAATTTTATGTGAATATAAGTAAAACAAGAATAATTATGGTATAATAACATCACAAAATTAAGCTTAGTATAAGTATCAATATAGATAATTTAAAAAGGAATGATAAAAGTGGAAAGTAAACTAATAAAACTGAAGAAATTTAATTTAGTAATGGGATTTCTACATTTAATACAGGGAATAATAATGCTATTTTTGGCAACAAGTGTAATTCAGACAATTTCCGAATTTCAACCAACAATTCAATTATTCTTTTTAGAGTTTAATCCCGTAACAAGATCTTTGGAGAATGCAAGTAGAGAGTTATTTCAATTACCCTTTGGCATTTTAGTAGCAGCATTTTTGCTTGTTTCAGCAATTGCTCATTTTATAATATATACAAAAAGCGACTCATATTTCAAAGGGCTTAAAAAAGGAATTAATAAGTTTAGATGGTTTGAGTATGCTATTAGTTCATCTATTATGATAGTTTTAATTTCAACTTTGTTTGGTGTGCATGATTTAGCAACTTTAACTCTAATATTTTTAGTCAATGCAGCAATGAACTTGTTTGGCTTAGATATGGAGATGTTGAATGCTGGGGCTAAGAAAAGTGAAGTAAAGTGGGGACCGTTTATTTGGGGTAGTATAGCAGGAATAGCACCTTGGATAGTCATTTTTATGTATATGTTTGGCACAGGAAATTTTGATATGGTTCCTTGGTTTGTTTGGGCTATAGTAGGAACATACTTTGTTGCATTTAATACTTTTCCAATGAACATGATCTTACAATATAAGAGAATTGGAAAGTGGAAAGATTATCTCTATGGAGAAAGGGTATATATTGTCTTAAGTCTCGTTGCAAAGTCTATCTTAGCTTGGTTAGTTCTTTTTGGAGCTATGCAACCTTAAAAACTTATTTTGTGATAATACATGGCGTTTAATTAGACTATGTTTCCAATTAAACGCCATTTTATCTTTATTGAAGTTGCTACTCAAAATATACCTTAAATTTTTCATAACTGTCCTTATCCATTTGCTCAAATGGAATGAAGTTTAACGCTGCACTATTAATACAATATCTAAGACTACTTTCAGAAGACTTACCATCACTAAAAACATGCCCTAGATGAGAGTCTGCTACTCTGCTTCTAACTTCAATTCTTTGATATTCTAGTTCATTATCATAATGATAAGTTAGCACTTCGCTACTAATAGGTTTAGTAAAACTTGGCCAACCAGAACCAGAAGCATATTTATCAATAGATAAAAAAAGTGGTTCTCCTGAGACTACATCTACATAAATTCCTTTATTTTCATTATCCCAATAGTCATTATCAAAAGCATATTCAGTCCCATTTTGCTGAGTAACTAGATACTCAATAGCTGATAAAGTATTTCTTAGGTTTTCTGATCTAAAACCTATATAATCAGCGGGTCTAATCTCTGGTTTTTCATTTGGTATGATATTCAAATTTATATGGCAATAGCCAGAAGGGTTCTTGATAAGATAATGCTGGTGTTCGACTTCTGCAACCACATAGTTTTTTAAAGCTTCAATTTCAGTCACTATTTTTTCACTATACTTTGTTTGTTCTTGTTCAGTAACACTTTCAATAATTTCAAGATCATCAGTATTTGTATAATAAATTCCAGACCTATATTGAATTCCTTCATCAGCACCTTGCTTATTTAGTTCAGTCGGATCGATAACATCATAAAAGTACTTAACTAAATCCTCTAACTCTACTTTTTTTGGATCATATACAACTTGGACTGCTTCAGCGTGTTCAGTGTCTTTTAAGAAGAAGTAGGATGTATCATTATTCTTGCCATTTATATATCCTACATCTGTATAAATCACACCAAGAATTCTATCAAAATATGTTTGAACTCCCCAAAAACAACCCCCTGCAAAGTATATTATTTCATATTCACTGTTAGAATAGTCAGCTTCTATGAAAGCAGAAGAATTATTTGAAGGATCTGGTTGAGTATTTCTAGATAGAAGAGCCGCTATAATTATAAAAATTATTATAAAAATTATTGTGATTTTGTTATTCATTTTCCTATCTCCTTAATTTTTTATCTATGGAAGATAAAAAAGGACTATTATATAAGTATTTATATTATACAACATTACTAAGGCTAAGATATAATGTTGATATTAAAAAAATGTTGAAAAATTGTAAAATTGTACTTGATAATACATTGAAAACATATAATATTTAATCATATTTTTAAAAAGAGAATAGCTAGAAAAATTCTCTAGTAGTTAAAACTATAAAAGGTTAAAGTTAAAGATTTAGAATATAATTTTCATTAAAGTATGTAAGAAATTCAATTCTATTAATTGCTCACATGATTACTATCTTGAAATACATCTGATGATATTTTTTGTAAAAAAATAAAGGTAATTTAAGTTTTTAGTTGAATATAAAAGAGTTATGAAATTTATATGGAAGGGATGATATGTTGTTAGCAATTAAGGGAGCAAAAGTATATACAATTACAAATGGAATTATTGAAAATGGGACTGTACTAGTAAAAGATGGATTGATAGAAGCTGTAGGTGATTCTTCTTTAGAAATACCTGCAAGCTATAACATTATAGATGCTTCTGGTAAAGAGTTAACTCCTGGATTTATTGATGCACACACTCATTTAGGACTTTTTGGCGAAGTTAAAGTCCCAGCTACAGCTGATGGGAATGAAATGACAAATCCAGTAAGTCCATATGTTAGAGGAGTAGATTCACTAAATCCTCAAGATGCTGCAATAAAGGCCTCTCTAGAAGCAGGCGTTACAACAGCTTATACAATGCCAGGAAGTGGTAACATTGTAGGTGGAACAGGTTTAGTTATTAAAACTAAAGGAAATACTGTATATGATTTAGTCGTTCCTGGTAAAGAGGCAATGAAGTTTGCTTTAGGAGAAAATCCTAAAAATGCATATGGATCAAGAAAAAAAATGCCATCGACTAGAATGGGTAATGCCGCTGTAATGAGACAAGCGTTAATAAATGCTCAAGATTATTTAAGAAAAGAAAAAGAAGCAAAAGAAAAAGGAGAACCTTTTGACAGGGATTTAGGACTTGAAGAACTTGCAAAGGTATTAACACATGAGTATATGGCAAGAATTCATGCTCATAGGGCAGATGATATTATTACAGCAATAAGAATTGCTGAAGAATTTGACATGAATTATTCAATAGAACACTGTACAGAGGGATATCATGTAGCAGATATTTTAGCAGATAAAGGCTGTTTTTGTGTTATAGGTCCATTAATAATCGGGCCATATAAACAAGAAATTTGGGACGTTAGAATGACCACTCCAGCTGTGTTAGATGAAGCAGGAGCTAAAGTGATTATTACTATGGATGCAGTTAGTCCAACTTCTCATACAAAATACTTAGCTATGAATGCAGGATTAGCTATGAGATATGGTTTAAAAGAACAAAGTGCTTTTGAGGCAATAACAATCAATCCAGCTAAACTTATTGGTATGGATGATAAAGTTGGTAGTATTGAAGTAGGAAAAGATGCAGATTTAGTAATTCATGATAATTATCCTTTAAGCAACTTTACTAATGTTAAAAAGGTATATATAGCAGGCGAATTAGCATTTGAAAAAGAATAAGATTAACCAAGGCCCTTTTTGGGCCTTTTTATCTACAATATATCTATATAGTGATTTCGATATTAATTAAGCAGGAATTTAAGAGTTTAATTAGAATATAGTAATTAGGCAACTAATTAAAAATAAGGAGGTAACTGAATGTTAAAGATTAGTTTAGAAGAACATCAAAACAGACAAAAGAAAATTCTAGAAGAGTTAGATCGTAAAGGATTAGAAGGTGCATGTTTTTTTGGAAATAGAACAATTTTTTATTTAACTGGATTTAAATTTTCAAGTACTGAGAGACCTATGGCATTGGTTTTAACTAAAGATGAAGCAGTTATGTTTGTGCCAGAACTGGAAAGAGAGCATTGTGTAATTGGAACAGCTGTGGATAGAGCTGTTTCATATCCTGAATATCCTGGAGAAATTCATCCGATGAACCTACTTAAAGACTTAATTGTAGAGATGAACTTAAATCAATCAAAAATTGCAGTGGATAGTTCGGGATATCCTTCAGTTAATGGATATAAAGGCCCTTCATTAGTGGAGCTTATGCCAAAACTAGAAGTAGAAAATATAAGTAAGTTTATCGTTGATATGCAAAAAATCAAATCAGCAAAAGAAATAGAATTGATTAAGATTAGCTCTAAATGGGGTAATTTAGCACATGAATTACTGCAAAAATATTCAAAAAATGGTGCTAACGAGATTTATGTGTCTATGAGAGCGTCAATGGAAGCAACAGAAGAGTTGATGAATCACTACGGTAGTGATTATGCTGGGCGTGGAGCAAGTGCTGGCTTTAGAGGACAAATCGGACCTCATTCTGCTTTACCTCACTCGGTTACTATAAATGCGACAATGAAAACTGGAGATGTATTAGTAACTGGGGCAGGGTGTGACATAGGCGGATATCATAGTGAGTTAGAGAGGACTATGTTTGTCAGCCAGCCTACTCAAAAGCAAAAATATTTCTTTAATTTAATGTATGAAGCTCAACAAATAGCCTTTGACCATATAAAACCGGGTGAACCATACAAAGTTGTTGATGAAGTTGTAAGAGCTTTCTTTGACAAACATGATTTGTGGGATTACTGGCAACATCATCAAGGCCACAACATTGGATTGAATTATCATGAAGCACCTTTTTTTGATATTGGTGATGATTCAATTATGAAACCAGGAATGGTTGTATGTGTAGAACCAGGAATTTATGTTCCAGGATTAGGCGGCTTTAGACACTCTGACACTGGAGTTATAACAGAGGATGGTTTTGAGCTAATTACATACTATCCAAGAGAATTAAAAGATCTTATTTGTGAATAAAGGAGGGCTTTAAATGGAAAAATTAAGAATTAGTGTAGAAGAACATAGACAAAGACAAGAGAAATTATTAGAAGAATTAGATAGAAGAAGTCTATCTGGAGCATGTCTTTTTGGGAACACAGCAATTAAGTATTTGACTGGATTTAACTTTATTCCAACTGAAAGACCAATGGCTTTCGTTTTAACAAAAGATGAAGCTGTGATGTATGTACCAAAGTTAGAGGAAGAACACTGCCTGATAGGTACAGCTCTAGATCGTTCAGTTTCATACCCAGAATATCCTGGTGCAAGACATTCAATTTATACATTAAAAGATCTGTTAATAGAAATGAATTTAAATGATAAAAAAATCGGTGTAGATTCTAATGGTTATCCACATATTTTTGGTTATGAAGGTCCCTCACTAACAGACATGTTGCCTAAAATTGAAACTGAGAATATTGCATATTATATAGTAGAAATGAGAATGATAAAATCAGAAAATGAGATTAAGCTAATTAAAGCTAGCTCAAAATGGGGCGATAGAGTTCATGAATTATTGCAAAAATATACTGTTCCAGGTGTAAGTGAAATACAAGTTTCAATGAGAGCTTCAATGGAAGCTACTAGAGAGATGATTGAAACGTTAGGTGATAAGTATGTAGCCATGGGAGGTAGAGGGGTAAGTGCTGGTTACAGAGGACAAATAGGAGCACATTCAGCCTTACCTCATTCTCAAACGATTAATGCTATTTTTAAGCCAGGTGACACATTAGTGACAGGAGCCGGTGGAGATCTTGGTGGATATCACAGCGAATTAGAAAGAACTATGTTTGTTGGAGAGCCTAGTGCAGATCAGAAAAAGTATTTTGATTTAATGTATGAGGCTCAACAAATTGCTTTTGAAGCTATTAAGCCTGGTGAACCATATAGTGTAGTTGATGAAGCTGTTAGAGAATTTTTTGAAATAAATAATTTATGGGACTATTGGCGTCATCATCAAGGACATAATATTGGATTAGAAGGACATGAAGCGCCCTTTTTTGACATAGGAGATGATTCAATTATGAAGCCAGGCATGGTAGTTTCAGTCGAACCAGGAATATATATCCCTGGTCTTGGTGGCTTTAGACATTCTGATACAGGTGTAATAACTGAAAGTGGATTTGAGATTGTTACTCACTATCCTCGAGAGCTCAAAGATCTTATTTGCGGTTAGGTATATAAATGGATAAATTAATTCAAGAAAAAGTTAACCAAGCTATAGGAATAATGCAGGAATTGGATATTGACATGTGGCTCACTTTTGTCAGAGAAACAATCGAAAACAATGATCCTGCGATGCACTTTGTGGCAGGAACAAATATTGTTTGGCAAGCAGCCTTTATTATTACAAAAAGTGGTGAAACGGTTGCTATTACTGGAAAAGGAGACCATGGAAACATTGAAAGACTAGGAGTCTATAAAGAGGTAATTCCATATACAGAAAGTGTCAAGGGGGACCTTCTAAAGATTTTAGATAGATATAAGCCAAAGCAAATCGCTATCAATTTCTCACAAGATAACGTGTCTGCAGATGGATTATCTCATGGAATGTATTTAAGATTAAACAATTATTTAGCAGAGACACCCTATAAAGAGAGACTGATTTCAGCAGATGAGCTTTACTCTAAAGTTAGAGGGAGAAAAACTAAAGAAGAAATAAGGAGAATACAAAAGGCAGTAGATTATACAATAGATCTATTTGACCAGCTAACTAAGGATGTTAAAGTAGGATGGACTGAAAAAGAAATATCTAATTATATGCATCAAAAGATGGGTGAGTTAGATTTGGAAGCCTCATGGGATTATGAATATGACCCAGGAGTAAACTGTGGTGTTGAATCTTTAGGAGGACACATGCCCCCTGGAGATATAGAACTTAAAAAAGGCGATGTATTGCATCTTGATTTTGGAGTAAAATATGAAGGCTATAGTTCTGATTTGCAGAGAATATGGTATGTCTTAGATGAAGATGAGACAAGTGTACCAGAAGAGATCCAGAAAGCTTTTAAAGTTGTTCAACTAGGTATTCAAAGAGCTGCTAAGGCTATAAAGCCAGGAGTGATTTGCTACAAAATTGATCAAATTGCAAGAGATACTCTAAAAGAGTATGGCTATCCAGAGTATGAACATGCACTTGGTCACCAAGTTGGAATTTGGGCACATGATGGAGGTAGCATTTTAGGACCAAGATGGGAAAGATATGGGAGTCGACCACTTCAAAAAATTGAAGAGAATCAAGTATATACTTTAGAGTTTGGCATAAAAACTTCTAAAGGCTATGTTTCCCAAGAAGAAAATATCTTAATAACAAAAGATGGATGTAAATTTTTAGCCAAGCCACAAAAAGAAATTTGGCTTATTAAGTAGATAAAAAGGTAGCTTGATCTTAACTTCAAGCTACCTTTTCATTTTATTAATTTTTATTACAATCACTAGTATTAACTGTTCAAAAAAATATAATATAAAAGCTAGAACTACAGTAAATATAATATTGCTTAACAAACTAAAAGAATTACTTTGAATGTAGCCATAAGCGGTTAGAGCAATGAAAATTATTAAAATGACTACTAAATTTATTCTTGAATTTTTTAAAATAGGCTTAGTTAATATTTTTATATAACTCATTATTATCAATTTATTAGAAAGAAGATAAGCAATTAATTACTTTTTGGTCTTTGTGCTAACATAGAAATTTTCAGGATACCTATCTCCTGGCTTGACATTGGCTTGATACTCTACCTCAATATCTAATAGCTCTGTTACAAAAACACACATAACTCCTTTGACTCTTGTGCCTTCCTCTAAGTGGCCCCCAAAAGTAGCACTATCCCAAGCTCCACCGGAAACAAAGTGCATTGCAACAAAAGTTTCTTCTTGACCGTCTTTTTTTGGTCTTTGACTAATCATCCCACTAATTGAGCAAAGCATGCTCAAACTAGTATTCTTTGCTGTTATTTCATTACTCCAATCTTCTGGGTCATTTACATTTGGAACCCATATATCATAATTAGTAGGTTGAAATGCTCCCATAAAACTTGCATGAACTTTACCGAATTTTATGTCATGGTCTATAGCGAATTCTCGTATTGCAAGTAACGGGTCAGCGCCTGTTGTTAACCTTATAATAAATTCTCTTCCCCTTGTGGTTTCGCAACTGTGATATTCATTAGGTTTCTTTGCATCTAATTCCCAGCTATGTTTATCTTTCAAAACTATCATCTCCTTTAATTATTTATTCCACAAAAGTGTTTAAACTCCTTTAATCAAAAATTTATCTTCAAAAATATATAATAGAATTAATAGTAAAATTGCTTAATTTAACTAAATAAAGTATAGTAATTATAGTGCATAGAAAGGATGGTTTTAATGAAGTTAAAAGGAAAAGTAGCAATTGTAACAGGTGGAGCATCCGGTATAGGCAGAGCTATTGCAGTTGAATATGCCAAAGAAGGTGCAATTGTTGTGGTTGCTGATATAAGAGAAAAACCAATAGAAGGCGGACCGTCAGTTGTTGAATCGATAAATGAGTTTGACGGAGAAGCATTTTTTATAAAGACAGATGTATCAAAGTGGGGCGAAGTTGACTTTTTAGTGTCAAAAACTGTTGAAAAATATAATAAACTTGATATATATGTAAACAATGCAGCATATATGGGTGGTGGATATAAGTTATTAGAGACCAGTGAGCAAGAATGGGATAAGGCAATGGATGTTAATTTAAAGGGTTCATTTTTTGGATGTAAGAGAGCTATACAACAAATGATGAAACAAGAAGTGATTAATGAAGCCAGAGGAAGAATTGTTAATGTAACTTCACAACATGGAATGGTAGCTGCACTGGAGAATATGTCTTATGGAGTAAGTAAGAGTGGATTAGTATATTTAACAAGACAAATTGCAGCTGACTATGCAAAAGACTACATCATATGTAACGCAGTTGCACCTGGTAGAATTTTAACAGGTAGGCCAACTACAGAAGAATCAATTGCTTACTCACAATCACGCACTCCAATGCCAAGGCTTGGTAAGCCAGAAGATGTTGCAACTGCAGCAGTATTTTTAGCAAGTGATGACGCAAGATATATGACAGGAGTTAATTTAATGGTTGACGGTGGATGGATGGCTAGTTAATGAGAAGAAGGGGTTAAACTGAGTGAATAATGATGGAATTAACAATAAAACAAACAAAGAGATTTATTTTACTTAAACAAGGATTATTAGGAGAGCATAGATACATCAATAAAGAAGGAGTATATCAATACATTGAGGATGTCAATTGCATTCAATTTGATCCTATTGATATGTGTGGCAAAAACCATGAGTTAGTACTTCAAGCTAGAGTCAATAACTTTTCTAAATCCATGTTGTATGAGTTACTATACAAAGACAGAGAATTAATTGATTATTACGATAAAAACATGTCAATTCTACCTACTAAAGATTGGCCGTATTTTAAAAGAAATCGAGAGCAAATAAAGCCGTCTTTTAGAAGTAAAGAAGAAGTTTAAAAAGTAATTGAAGAGATTTATGAAACTGTTAATCAACTAGGACCTGTATCATCTAGTGACTTGGATTTTGATCAAAAAGTTGATTGGTCATGATCATCAACTAGGCTATCAAGGGCAGTCCTTGAAACTCTTTATTATCAAGGAAAATTAATAGTTCATCATAAGAATAATACTAAGAAGTATTATGATTTAGCTAAAAAACACATAGATAAGAAATATCTACAAGAAAAAGATCCTAATCAGACATTAAAAGATTATTATAAATGGTATGTCTATAGGCGCATAGAAGGAATAGGAATGGTTTATAATTTATCAAGTGATGCTTGGCTTGGAATAAGGGGATTGAAAGCAAAACAAAGAAGAGAAGCTATAAAAGGATTATTAGATGAAGGAAAGCTTAAAGAATATTTCATAAAAAAACTAGGTAGAAAGGTTTATATAACAACTGAAGATGCGAGACTTTTATCAAATATAGATGATATAAAGTTAAATAACAGAGTAGAGTTTTTAGCACCATTAGATAATCTCTTATGGGATAGAAATTTAGTTTTTGATCTTTTCAATTTTCATTATAGATGGGATGTATATACCCCTTCTAAAAAAAGGGAGTATGGATATTATGTTTTGCCAGTTTTATATGAGGATAGTTTTATTGGAAGAATTGAAATTGTTTCCAACAAGAAAAAAGATAGAATGAAAGTTAAGAATTATTGGTGGAGTATGGAGTTGAAAATAAAAAAAAAGCTGGTTAAGTTGATCTATGAAAGGCTAGAAAGATTTGCTAGTTTCAACCAATGTTCAGAAATTGAAGTAAATAGCAAAAAAATAATTGGATAAAGGAGATGATGTGGTACAATATTGTAGAATTATACTTATGGGGGTTGTATGAATGGAAAAGACATTAGATTTTGTTAAAACAATAAGAGAGAATTCTTTAGCATCATTAGAATACGATGAAAGAAAAGGATTTATAGTCGTCAATGAAGATATTAAATACATAACAATTTTTATCATAGGTATATTAATATTAGCTTCATCTTTTCTATTTAATACTCCTTATGAAATATATCTTGGTTTAAGAAAAATAATTGTTGAACCAAGTATATTAGTTACAGATTATTTCGTTGTTGGAAATGTCGGTGCAGCTATATTTAATGCAGGACTTTTAATGCTTATAGCTACTACCATAAGTTATGTAAATAAAATTAACATGAACGGACCAATAATGGCAGCTATCTTTACAATAGCAGGTTTTTCATTCTTTGGTAAAAATATGTTCAACATTTGGCCAGTAATTTTTGGAGTTTATGCTTATTCAGTGTTTCATAAAGAGAGTTTTAGTAAGTATTTATTGATAGCTTTTTTTGGGACTGCTCTTGGTCCATTAGTAAGTCAGGTTGCTTTTGGACTAGATTTACCAATTTATTTATCTATAACTTTAGGAATAATTCTAGGTATATCAGCAGGATTTATATTGCCGTCTTTAGCTAATCACTTTGTTAGCTTTCACCAAGGTTTCAATTTATATAATATTGGGTTTACTTGTGGTATAGTTGGTATGCTTTTTATGTCGGTATTAAGAGCTTTTAATTTAAATAACCCATCAACCTTAATAGTAGCTAGTGGATATAACGAGATACTTACAATTTATTTATTTACTCTCTTTTCGATTCTATTTTTTGTAGGATTATATTTTAGTTATGATACAAAAAAAGAACTATTACACGTATTTAACCAACCAGGAAGACTAGTATCGGATTTCGTTAGCTCGGACGGATTTAGCGCTTCTTTAATTAACATGGCTTTGTTAGGGTTTATTACAACTGGTTATGTTTTATTAGTAGGTGGAGAGCTAAGTGGACCTATTTTGGGTGGGGTTTTCACAGTTGTAGGGTTTGGTGCTTTTGGAAAACATGTTAAGAATATTTTCCCAGTAATTTTAGGAGTATATCTAGCAACTTTATTGCAGATATGGACTCCAGAGTCTACAGGAGCTTTGCTCGCTGCATTATTTGGAACTACTTTAGCTCCTATAGCAGGATATTATGGATTTAAGTATGGCGTAATTGCAGGGTTTGTTCATATGGCAGTTGTTATGAATGTAGGATATTTACATGGTGGAATGAATTTATATAATAATGGTCTAGCAGGAGGGTTCGTAGCAGCGATATTAGTACCTATTTTTGACTCAATTAGAAGGAATATAAAAGTAGGGGGTTAAGATTTTGACAAATGAAAGAAATAAGGTTTCTAAGATTTTATCAGAGCTTGTAAGTTATTATTTTAGTAATAATGTAACTGATATTGATATTAATGTGAATTATAGTTCTTTGGGGTTGAAAATAAAGCTTAGTGGAAAAAGTGATAGTGAGCCAAAAGAGTTAGATAAATTAAATGAAATTTTGAAGTCTTCTAGGCAGACAGAATTGGAAGAGTACTATTGGGGCTTATTAGGAACTAATAATTCTAAACAAGAATTATACTTATTAGGTTCATTAGTAGATGATGGAGAAGTTAAGTATGAAAATGGAATTCTCAAAATGAGTATTTCAAGGAAATTCTCATAGTATATGTGTAGTTTATTATGCAAATAGATAAAAGTTTTATGAATACAAATATTAAAGAATCCGTTCGCACAGCTGTAAGGGCAGTGGTCATTGAAAAGGATAAAATTTTATTAATTAGAACATCTCGAGGAGACTACAAATTTCTAGGAGGGGCAATAGAAAAAAATGAAATTGCTAAGGATGCTCTAACAAGAGAGGTTAGAGAAGAGTCTGGATATAAAGCTTGCTCAATAATCAAGTATTTAGGAAGAGTAATTGAGAAAAGACAAGATAAATATGATTCGCAGTTATTGTTTAAGATGATTTCTGAATATTATTTATCACGTGTCGGAGATAAAGGCAAATTAGAGTTAAGCGAAAATGA
>JBKHBO010000091.1:0-4218 GCA_046542315.1 Clostridia bacterium | reverse complement strand
TCTGACTCTAGTAATGCACTGAAATCACGATAAATAAGCAAAACGGCATCAAACTCTTGTAGGTAGTCAATCTCTAAGTAGTTCTTATTTATATAACTGATATTATATCCATTTACTTTATTAATTTTTTTTGCATATTCGATTGAGTTAGCAGATAAATCAATTCCAACAATTGTATGTCCTTTCTCAGCTAATTTTGTAGCATATAGACCAGGCCCACATCCCAAATCTAGAATTTTTGAATTTTTCTTCATATTCTCATCAATCCATTTTACAGACTTTTCTATAGTTTTATGATTTCTACTTGCTGCATCAATGTCAAGATTTAAATGTGCTTTTAACATTTGTTTTGAAATATATGGATCATTCCAAAAAGCCTCTTGGCTTCTCTTTATCTCTTTTGGTTTTCCTACTCGCTTTAGTAATTCATTAATCATTTTTCTTTCCTCCAAATTCATAGTTGTATCCTTTACAAAGAAGTGGAGCTGTACCGTAAAGGTCAACTACTTCGCACTTCTCTTTCACCATATCCAACTTATCTGCTTTACAACTTGCATATGCATAATATAATCCAATAGAATCTTCGCTTAATTCTTTTCTTACTTCTTTATTAAGCTTTGTGTAAAATTGCCAGTGTCTTTCTATTTCTTCCATATTATATTTTTCATAATACTTTTGAGCATTCTTATCTTGTGACCAAAATTCCATTCTGTTAATCTTTCTTTCTTGTAGCCACCCCTTAGTATGCTCAATCATTTTTTTTGCTATACCCTTTCCTCTATGCTCTTCTAAAACACCAAATTCCCAGACAAACCCACAGCAAGAGTCCTCTTTTAGACCCAATTGTCCTGGCTCAACTTCAATTTCTGTAAACATAAAGCCCACAATTCTACCATTAAGTCTAGCTACTAATTCTAAATACTCACCACTATATTCTGGCCTTTTATGATGAAGTGCAACCCAAGCCATTGAATTAGTTGCTATCTCAGCCCAAGTTTTAAGCCACTGATCAGACTCACCCTTTTGTAAAGTGTCAATGTAGACTTCTCCAAACTCGATACTGTCATCAATTTTTTCTATTTTTTCTCCCCATGTTTCACTAAATGTAATATCAGATATTTTCTTTCTTTCTGTTTTTCCCTCTTCAGCTTTATAACCTAGTGTAATTAGAAAAAAACAGCGAATATCTTCTGGCAAACCTAGTATTTCACTAGCTTTATGAATATCTAAATATCCTATCCAACAAGTATCTAGACCCTCAGCTTTAGCAGCAAGTTGAATGTGAGCCCCTGGAATGAGAGTTGTAGAGTTAGAGTATAATAGCCCTCTAGCATAATCATTTGGAGCATCATAAAGCCAACTAACATTTTCTTTACCCCAACGCAATTCATTTACTTTCCGTGCAAATTCACTTTCTTCTTTTGAAGATTGGACTTTTGCACAACAAGCAATAACTACAGGTGCAGTACTTATCCACATTTGCTCTCCTGCTGCTTTTGCTAAGTGATTTCTTTTTTCTTCGTCTTTCACAATGCCAAAATACCATCCTTGACCATTTCCTCCTGAAGGAGCCCACCTAGCTGCTTCAAGTATTCTCAAAAGTTTATCATTTTCTACTAACTTGTCTTTATACTTCCTAACTGCTCTTCTTTCTCTAATTACATCATACAAATACTTTTCCATTTTTCTTCCTCCTAAAAATCATTTTAAAATAGAAATACCGCTAAACTCAGGATTATTCCATAAGTCTCGCGGTAAAAAATATTTTGCGATTTAATTAGAGATAACCCTGAATTGTTTAAAAATGGAATAACAAAATAGACATCTTAAACGATGCTTTTTAAACCATTTTTAATTTTACAAAATTCAGAATTTTCTCCGTCCGGCAACAACCTATACGAGGTCGTCCGGTAAAACCACATCCTTTTCATTTATTAAATTGATATTATAAATAAATATTATATTTGTCAACCATAAATTTATTTTTTTATATATCCACCATATACTGTTTTAACTTCATTGATAATTACAACAGCATTTTCCGCTTCTTCATTGATTATTTTTAAAGCTTGTTTTATTCTTCTTCTTCTTAAATGTATTAGAATAATTTCTTTCTGAGTTTCTCTTCCCTCACCCTTTATTAAAGTAAGTCCAAATCCATTATCTCTTAATTTTTCTCTTAAACTAGCTCCTGTACCTTCTTTTATGATTGCTTGTATGGATGACAAGCCTAGGGCAAGTTTCGATTCTATTGTAACACCTATATAATTACCAATAGCAAAAGCTGCACAATAAATCACTGCTCTTAGGGGATCTTCCCTTAAGCCACTCAAAACAGAATTAACAACTAAAAGCCAAATTGAAATTTCAAAAAAGGCAATAATTGCTGCTTTTAATTTTTCTCCTTTAGCTACAAACATTATTCTAATAGTTGATATAGTTACCTCTAATATCTTTGCAAAGAATATGAAAAAATATGACCATACGCCTAAGTCGGTAAAGATTACATCCATAATCAAGCCTCCTGATATAATTTATGCCCTCAAAAATATTGTAATACATGTTAACACTAAAAAGATGCTCTGGCTACATCTATATCTAAAAATATAAGGATAGACTAGTCTACCCTAAATTAGATAATATTATTAGATTTTTATTTAACTATAGCTTTGATTTATTAATTATATTCTTAATTGTTTGAGTTGTATAATCAATGTCCGATTTAGTAATATCTTTGTGTGTTACCAACCTACAGTTGTTCTCACCCACTACTTTTACCTTAATATTCTCTTTTAACAGTTCTTTTGAGAAATCTATAGCACTTAATTTAAAGTTTTTAAGATTAATATTGAGAATATTAGTTTGAACTTGATTTAAGTTTATCAAACAATCATTTATATTTTTAAGATTGTGTGCAAGATGTTTTGCATTTATATGATCTTTTTTTATTCTGTCTCTCATCTCGCTTAAGGCAATGTAACCAGCAGCAGCCATATGCCCAGCTTGCCTCATACCCCCACCGATTCTTTGTCTCATCCATCTTGCTTTATTTATAAACTCTCCATCTCCTATCAACAGAGAGCCTATAGGAGCCGCTAATCCTTTTGTTAAACATACTTGCAACGCATCGACATTTACAGAGTAATCAGATAACTTGCTATTTGTAGCAACGGCTGCATTAAACAATCTTGCTCCATCTAAATATGTATACAAGTTATTCTCCTTTGAGAGAGCTTTTATTTCCCGGAAATAATCCACTGGTAAAGCCAATCCTTCATTCAAATTATATGTGTTTTCCAAAGCTATGACAGCTGTTTTAGGATTTTGAATGCCTCTAGCTCTAATTGACTTCTTTAGTTCATGCAAATCATATCTACCTTGATTTGTGCCCAAAGGTCTTACTTGTACTTGGGACAAGGTAGCTAATCCAGCTACTTCTAAGTTATACATATGACTATTCTTACTTAAAATCACTTCTTCTCCACGATTAGTCATTGTCATAATTGCTATTTGATTAGCCATAGTGCCTGAAACTACAAACATTGCAGAGTCTCTTTTAAAAAGCTTTGCTGCATATTCTTCTAATTGCTTTACTGTTTTATCTTCTCCTAGGATATCATCTCCGACCTCTGCATTCATCATAGCTTCTCTCATTTTAAGTGTAGGCTGTGTTACAGTATCACTTCTAAAATCTATTGTCTTCATAAATATCCCCTATTTATCTAAATATGCTTTACTAGCAGAACTGGCTGCGGTGCCTAATTCTATCTCATAGCCCAATTTGTATAGACTCATTTCTATTGCATTGGCAATTGTGATTACTTCAGGGCTGTGTAACATACCTAAATGTCCAACTCTAAATATCTTACCCGATAGATGTCTTAATCCTCCACCAATTATTACATTATGTTCGTTTTTCAAAACTTTTGCTAATTGCTTGTACTCAATATCTTTTGGGAGCACTATAGCAGTAACTGCATTCGAGCGATAGCTGCAATCTTTAACAAATAGCTTTAAACCAATTGCTTGCATGCTATTTCTGAAAGCTCTAGCATTTAGGTCATGCCTAGAAATAATATTCTCTAACGTTTCTTCTTCAATAATTTCAAGTGATTTCTTTAAAGCGAAAAAGTGGCTTATAACTGGAGTATATGGCATTTGGCCTATTTCAATTCTTTCCTTGAGAGCGGTAAAATCCCAATACCACCTGCTCATATT
>JBKHBO010000090.1:0-4241 GCA_046542315.1 Clostridia bacterium | reverse complement strand
GTTAAATTTATTACTTAATATTATGGTTTATTACTATTTATGTGCAGCTGTTGTTACCACCATCATCGGCAAAAGCAATGTTATATTTCATTAATAGTAACTGTATCCCAGAAAAAATCAAAACACCTGCTGCTGTTGAAGGTGATATATAGTTCTTTGCTTGTAAAACTGATAAAGCTAATAATAGTATTATTAAACCCACCTGAACTATAAATATATCTGGAATAACAAGTGAAACAGCAAAACCAAGCGCAATTCCACCCACCACAAGTGATGATGTAGCTAGTGAGGGGTTTGGATTTTCCTTTTTCTAAATACTTTTAAAAAATCTGATATTGCCAAGTTAACAGCTACCATAAGCAAACTTTGTGCTCTTGCGGAAAAGGAAAATGCTGTCATAATTGCTAATACTAATATTGTCCAATTACTTGTAATAAATATTGAAATAAGTATTCCAATAGCAGCTCCAACTGATAAAGCAATAAATCTAGCTTTACCTGAGTCTTTTATACATCTTCCTAACCATACTGGCATTGAGAACAGCTCACCCAGAGTTTTAAATAAACCCTTAGTTCTGCTTTTACGCCAAAGTTGAGTTAATAACATCATTGCAAATGACCAAAAAGTTATTGCACCAGTATCTGCGTCTCTTACGTTAATCATTCCTGACAATTTGTTGTACTGGTCGTACCAAAATCCCTCATTTAAGTCTACTAGTAAATATGTATGAACTAATAAAATCAAAACAGTTACTATGACTATTTTGAAAATATTCCTTACTAGCATTTTTGGTAATCCAGTAATAAAACCCTTAATCATCATCAATATAAATTGGAGTAGAGATTCGGGTTTTTTCGGTTGCTGAGACATTTTTAAGCGCCCCCAATCAAATATACTTTATGAATAAATTATATCAAATAATTTAATCCTTTAATATATAAAATGTGGCAAGTTATATAAAAAACTCTATCTTTTATAAAAAGATAGAGTAAGTTTAAATTAAGTTAAAGTTTATCGATGTATAGCTGGTTTTACATCCTCTGGAATAGGACATTCATATTCTTTGCCATCCATTGTTAAATCAAATTCTTCTTTTGCTTTTTTTATTAATTCATCATTTTCAAATAACTCTATCGCTGTCAAAGCAAGCGTTTTTCCTGCAATTAATACACCTTTATGAGCAACAGACGTTTTGTTTTGAGAAACACTTTGCCAACTATGACCAGGAGTACCTATAGCATAACATGCTGCGTTAAATTGAGCAGTTGGTGCTACCCAGCTCACATCTCCTACATCTGTTGAACCTGACATTGGTGCATCATACTTTATATATGGAACCACTATGTCACATAAGCTTTTACCTTCTAGTTTTCTTATTATCTCTTTATCTTCACCTTCTAAATGCTCTTTCAACTTTTTTAAAGGATCCGATCCTGATGGGAACGTTTCCTTTATCTTATCAGAAAATTCTATTTCTTCTTTAGTGTATTTTACATCTAATACTACATCTTCTAAGTTTTTAAGCAACAATTTACCTAAGGAATGATTTGGAATCATATTTGAACAAGCTTTATCAAAAACTATCTCAAGTTCTGTTCCTGTCATTAATGCTGCTCCTTTTGCAATGTTATTAACCCTTTCGTACATCTCCCTGACATAATCTAAGTCTGGGGCTCTTAATAGATATAGAGCCTCTGCCTCTGCTTGTACTACATTTGGAGCAGTCCCCCCAGTATTTAATATAGCATAATGCATTCTTGCTTCAGGGATAACATGCTCGCGCAAAAAGTTTACTCCTACATTCATTAACTCTAGTGCATCTAATGCAGATCTTCCTAAATGAGGAGACCCTGCAGCGTGAGCAGCTTTACCGAAAAATCTGTAATAAACTTGATAATTTGCTAAACTACTCATAGACATTACAGCATTAATCCCTCCAGGATGCCAAGTTAAAGCAACATCTAAGTCATCAAATAATCCAGCTCTTGCCATATATGCCTTTCCAGATCCACCTTCTTCTGCAGGACATCCATAATATCTAATAGTTCCTTCTGTATTATTTTCTATAAGATACTCTTTTATAGCCATTACAGATGCAACTGTTGCTGCTGCAAAACAATTATGTCCACATCCATGACCTGGTTCACCTTTTTTTATAGCTTTCTGTTCAGCTATTCCACCAACTTGACTTAATCCAGATAATGCATCATATTCACCTAAAATTCCTATAATTGGTTTCCCTTTACCATACTCAGCAACAAACGCAGTCTCCATATCGGCGAGGTTCTTTTCTACTTTAAATCCAGCTTCTGATAGTTTCTCACATAAAAATTCGGCAGACTGATACTCTTCAAATCTTGTTTCTGCAAACTCCCACACTTTGTCATTAATCTCAATAAAAAGTTCTTTGTTATCATCAATATAAGTTTTTACATCCATGACTAACGACCCCTTTCTTTACTCAATTAATGAATTCTACATATTTTCTTAATCACCTGCTAAATTACTAACTTCTTTTTTTATTTCAGACCAATTAAATACTCTCTTTATATTTTTAGGCAATATTCCTTTATTATATGGACAGTCAATCAAAAACACCTTAATTCCTTCCTCTGCTAATTGAGAAGCTACTGATAAGTTATCCTCAATAAAAATCTCGCATCCTAACTTTTTAGCTAAAGGCAGCTTATTATGCGAGCCAATTACATAAGGCTCTCCAGGCAATTTGTGTTTTTGTAGCCATCTTTTAGTAGTTTCTTCTAACCACTTCTGCCTTGCAGTTATATAGTTAATGGAAAACTTTTCACTCCAAGTAGTAACAACTTCTTTAGCTCCTAGTCTTAAGTCTGCTTCAAAATGCATTTTTGGTCCATATTCCCTATAGAATTTCTCAAACTCTTCAGTATCTATATCATATATATCAAGCCAATCATAAGCTTTTATTTCACTGTATTTTATTGTCTTATTAAAATAATGATTCATCGTATTTATCCAAAAATCTGGGACAGTTAAAGTGCCATCTATGTCAATTCCAATATTAATCATAGTTAAGCCCTCCTTTTATTTATTACAAAATAGTTAAAAGTATTATATCATCTTGACAGTATAGTAAAAAGGAAATAATATTATCTGTGGAAAAGAAAGGGAAGTAAACAATGATTTATTTTAATAACACATTTATCATTATGAAACGTAAAGGTAGTATGCTAAATACACACAAGGGGGAAGTGTACCCTTTTTTAGCATCTATAGGCCTTTATTAGCATAATTATTTGTGTTTTATACACATATATTTGCTTATGCCATGGATGCGTTTATCCCATGGCTTTTTTATTTAGTATTAGTAAATTGATACTATATCTATGCCATGGATTAATAGTCCATGGCTTTTTTATTTGAAAGGAATTAAATTATGAAAAAATATACACAAATAATAAAACTATCTGCTACTAAAGCATTTGACGGAGGAATCTTATATATATTGGGTAGATATCTACTCCAGCTTGTAAGTCTAATATTTCTAATTCTTATTTGGGAATCTTTAGCTAATCAAGGAGCTGATTTAGGAATATTCACATTAAATGAATTGATTATATATTCCATAGGGGCAGCTGTTTTAAGCGAGCAGTTAAACATTGTCACACCAGCTACTACCTCTTTTTGGGAAGGTTCTATTATATCTAGATACTTAAGACCAATGTCAGTTTTACTACACCTAAGTCTAGAAACAATTGGATCATGGCTGCCTAAACTTAGCTTGTTTTCTGTACCAATTATATTGGCAACTAACTTATTTAGTATAAATCTATCCGCATCAATTATGCAATCACCACTAGCTTTTTTAGCTAGTTTAATACTATCAATATCTTTAGGGTTTGCAATTGACTATATTTTTGCAGCATTAGTCATAAGACTAAAGAACGCTAACTACACAGCATATTCAATTAGAATGGCGTTAATTACATTCTTATCAGGTGCTGTAATACCATACAACTTATTTCCATTTAATCTAGGAAATATTTTACAACTATTGCCTTTTGGATCACTCGCAAGTGCCCCATTATTAATATTATTAAACAAAGGGAATATTGATCAATTAATATTTTTACAAGTGTTTTGGAATATTTTTATGTGGCCACTAGCTATTTATACTTTTTCTAAAAGTAAAGAAAGGATGGTTTCTTATGGTGGCAACAACAGCTGCACATAAAAAGTAATAAACCATAATATTACGTAATAAA
>JBKHBO010000089.1:0-4365 GCA_046542315.1 Clostridia bacterium | reverse complement strand
GCAAGATTTTTATAATTTCGATGATGAAAACCATAAGACAACTGCTGGAACACCCCAAGACACAGATACTCGTTGGCAGAAAATGTTTAAGCGTGGTAATGAATTGTTGATTTGGGCTATCGAGCATTTAAGAAAGTTGGCACCAGTTGAGGTTTGTTATGTTCAAGGAAATCATGACTATAAAATGAGTTATTTTTCTATTGAACTGGTAAATGCTTTTTATCGCAACACAGAAAATGTACACGTTAATATGGATATAAAACCAAGAAAATATTATGAATTTGGAAAATGTTTAATTGGGTATACACATGGCGACAAAGAAACAAAGAAAAGATTATTAACTATAATGCAAGCTGAAGCTTCTGAAATGTGGGGCAGAACAAAGTATAGAGAACTTCACATGGGGCATTTACACAGTGAGCATGTAGAAGAATTTCAGGGTTTCAAACAGAGAAGAATTAGTTCTGTTACTACAATAGACAGATGGCATAGTGAAAAAGGTTATGTCGGGGTTGTAAGACAGATGCAAGCATTTGTCTGGGATAGAAATTATGGCTTAGAAAATATTTATAACATAGTAACAGAACAAGTTATGGGGGAAGATTATGGAAGTATTGATTGTTAGGGTTCCAGATGATTTTTTTGGTAACGAAGATTCAATGAGCCATCTACAAGAGCAGCTTTCATTCATGGGACTAGTAGCTTTTATTGTACCAAAATCTTTTGATATTATAAAAGTTAAAAGTTTGTTTGATGAGGATGCATTTATAAAAGAAGTGGAAGATATTGAAGAATATTATTACTATGAGAAAGAAGAACCCAAAACTGGTGACAATGATTTTGATAATTTTTTCAAATCATTAAACAACAGTGTAAAGGATGCTTTCGATAATTTTAATATAAAAGATAGAGATAATAATAATTTATAATACAAACTTGACAAGGGGAAAGTTAAACGAAATGGTGCTTGCACTGTATCGGGTTTAAGACTTGTTAAAATTTAAATTGAATAATAGGAGATAGTTGGCTTGCATTTGTAGGCGACCCTATTATTGCTAGCAGAACAAAAACAGACAAACTCTCAGAAAATTCTGTTTTTAGCGGATCTGATGCCTGCATTAGTCCGTATTTTTTTGTGAGAGATTTATTTGTGTAACTCAATACCCATTTTAAGTGGTAGTGGAGTAGTAAGCACGCTTAGTATTAATAACTAGGCGTGCGAACGTTAAAAACAGCCTAATGCTGTTTATATATTGCGGAGTAGAGCAGTTGGTAGCTCGTCAGCCTCATAAGCTGAAGGTCAAGGGTTCGAGTCCCTTCTCCGCCACCAATACTTATATGGGCGACTAGCTCAATTGGTAGAGCGTTCGACTGTTAATCGAGAGGCTATAGGTTCAAATCCTGTGTTGCCCGCCAAATTTAAGACTATAAAAATATAGAATGGAGGTTAAGTATGCCTAAAAGAACAATTGTTGTTGAAGAAGAAGAGCAGTTTTTTTATTGCTCTAAGTGTGAAAATAGTAATCTAGCTGAAGATGATTTTTATACTTTCAACAATGATTCTGCTATATATAAAAGTGGATTTAGACCCTATTGCAAAGAATGTGTTAAAGACTTATTCTGGCATTATTATGAGAAATATTCTAATCATGAAAATAGAGAGATTAGAGTTTGTATGGCTCTTGACAGAATGTGTCAGATATTAGATATACCGTTTTCTTTTAGAATTGCTGACCCTGCAATTTCATTAGTTAAAAGAGAAGCTGCTGAAAAAAATGTTCCACTCGATTCCTTGTTATTGGTTCCATATACTGCAAAATATATGCAGTTATTGAATGGTGCTCATAGGAAGGGTTTGTCAAGAAAAAATTATGAGTCTGAAACAAAAGATAGAATGGATTTATATATAGAATACTTTAAAATTAAAGCATATATTAGAAACACTGAAGCTGAAGAAGTTGCGGGTGTTGAATTTGAAGAGGATGTTCCTACATTTTTGAGAAACGGTAAATATATGGAGAATGTAAAAAAAGAAGCAACCGCATTATATTATTATTTGAAAAAAGTAATAACAGATCAAAATGTTATTAATAAAACTTATACACAAATGGCTGTTTTAGAATATGCAAATTGGCTTGAGTCAATTTATAATACTCAAATTGAGGCCAATGCTACACAAATTAGCAATATAAGGGATAAAGCAAGGGCTTCGTTTGAAAATGCGTTATCTGAGTTAGAATTAAACCCAAAATCGATTAAATTAGAAGAAGATGCTAATAAGATAATTGGTATGAAGATTAAAAACCTAGAAAGAACTGGTCCAGCTGATTGGTATGCACAACCCGATAAGGCTGAGAGAATTATTAATTTAATAGAACTATATCGTAGTGATGATTATATTATGAAGTACATAATTAGATCAATGAAAAACTATGAGAATGGAGCAGCTGATTATACTGGTTTGAACTATGAGGATTTTAACGCTGTTACAGATGAAGAAAAAGAGTATGTGGACATCTTAGTAAATAACTACCATGATATATCTGCTCAAACGGAAGGTGATACTGATGTCAGTTCTACTAGAAGCGAAGAAGAGTAGACATACTGTATTAACTCCTGAAATCAGAGAACAAAACCTTAAATCATGGATTGAACTATTTAGAGCTCACATTGATATTTTTATGGAAGAATATCTTGGTATGCATCTGTATGATTATCAAAGATTAATGATAAGGACAATGCATACATCGAGGACAAGTACCATTGTAGCAGCACGTGCTACGGCTAAATCATTTTTAGCGGCAGCTTATGCTAATGCGATGGCCATTTTATACCCTGGTCTTCAAATAGTTTTAGTTGCACCAAGCAAACATCAGGCTGGATTATTGATAAGTAAAAAAATTGAGGATGAATTGGCTAAAAATTATCCCAATATCAATAAAGAAATTGAAAACATCCAAACTGGCACAAATAAACAGCAGGTTGATTATTATAATGGTTCTTGCATATTCGTTAGGGCCGCTAATGAGGCTGCTCGTGGTGCTCGTGGTCAGATAATTATTTTTGAGGAATCAGCACATCTTAACAAGAAGATAGTTGACGAAGTTTTCAAACCTATGACCTCTTACAGAAATATTCCCTTTAAGGGGAATAAAGAATTTGAAAGATATCAAGCAGATAGAGAATTTAGTAGAAGGATATTTATCACTTCAGCTCCTTGGTCTGATAGTAATTGGGTGGCTAAGCAAGCTAAAAAAGCACTTGAAGATATGAAAAACGGCAAAAAATCAAATATATTTCTTGCTCTAGATTGGGTTTTAGCTGCAAAACACATTAAACCAATTGCAGATATTGCTGATGATAAGGTTACATCTGGCGAATTGTCGTTTATGCGTGAGTTTGAGAATATTATACCTTCTATTGTTGAAAATGGTGCTTTTACAATTCCAGAGATTGAAGCATGCAGGTTAAAACGCAAAATGCCTTACTACCCAAGAGAAACAATTGCTAAGGTTGTTAATGATCCAACATACATAAAAGATGGTATAGTTTCACAAAAAACAAACATAGACCCAAGAATCTTAGAGATAGATGAGATTAAAGGTGAGAGAAGATTGCTGGCGATTGACGTTGCACAAAAAGCTGGTAAGAACCTTAGTATCATTTCGTTTTTAAGGTTCTATCCTAAAAATATTGTCAGAGAGGGAAAGCCTAGAGGTAAATACTATAAAAGAGAATTATTATACTTACATTCTATGTCTGGTATGGCTTCTAATGAACAAGCTTTGTTGATAAGAAGGTTTTTTGAAGATTTTAAAGCAGAAGAAATAGTTATAGATGTCAATATAGCTGGTCGTGCTGTTGCAGAAGCTTTAGGAAAAGAGATGTATGACGAAGAAAGAGAGTCATTATATGCACCGATAAAACCATTTAAGGGTACAGATGATGACCTAGAAAATAAAGCTGCAAGTAATGCGATAGAGGCTTTAACACCTATTGAACCAGGTGTAGGAGATAACCAAAGATACTATTTTGCACTTAAAAAAGCACTTAGTGAAAGAAAAATTGTATTATTAAATAATAAATTAGATAGTGCGGATTTGTTAAGCAACCATATTAAAGAATTTCCAATACTAAATTCTGAACAAAGAGCCTTGTTAATGGCTCCATTTGAACAAACAGACGAACTTAAGGCGGAACTATTACAGTTGTCTGTTGAATATACTGCTAATAATAAAAATTTAAGAATATTTAATAGTGCTGGTGGAAGAAAAGATAGATATAGTGCTGTTTCGTATGGTAATTGGCGAATAGAACAAATTGAAGAAAAAGATTTTAACACAAAAAGTAAAGGCAAATTAGATA
>JBKHBO010000088.1:0-4408 GCA_046542315.1 Clostridia bacterium | reverse complement strand
TCTTTTAACTTTTCTTGTAATTCTTCAACATATTCTTCGGAAACATCTTCTAAATTATCAACATAATCCTCAAGATCTTCTTTTTTTCTATTTATAAACTTCTCTGCCTTTTTCATCATTTTATGACCTTTTTTATGCTTTTTTTCTACCATATCTTGTCCCTTCTCAATAATATCATGACCTTTTTTCTTGATCTTTTCGCCTTTTTCTTCTGCCACGTTTACTACTCTGTAAACTGTTTCTTTAGCATCTTTTCTAAATTCTTTGCCTGATTGAGGCATTAAGAATAAAGCAGTAACTCCAGTTACCAAACTTCCTACAGTAAATCCAAATGCAAAGTTTTTAATAGCTTCATTACGTTTCTTTCTCTCAAATTCTTTCTCGATGTCTGCATAAAGTTGAGTTTTCTCTAAAAAATCCACGTCACTAACTTTGTCTTTCAAGTATTTAAGTAACACAAAAATCAACTCCCTATATTTAATTACTAATTTAGTTTGATTACTAGCTTAGCCTATATACATTTTAACATATTAAAAGAAATTATCCTATTATTTAGAAGTATCTAACTCTTTTTTTAACAATAAAGTAACATTTTCTAAGGTGCAGTTATTTCAACATCTTTTTCTATTAAACCTTGCCTAATTGATTGAGCTAACATAATTGCTGCGGGATTATCACCATGCAAACAAATTGTATTAGCTTCTAACTCTAATTCTTCGTTTTCATATGTTGTTACTTTTCCTTCTATAACCATTCTTAAAGTTCTCTCTAAGACCTGTTCTTCATCATGCAAAACAGAGCTGTCCTTTTTTCTTGATGTTAAGCTTCCATCATTATCATATGCTCTATCTGCAAAAACCTCATACTCAACTTTAAGTCCAGCTTCTTCGCCAGCTTTTGCTAAAAATGAATTTGGCTGTGCAAAAAGAATTAAATTTTTATTGTATTGCTTTATGCCTTCTACAATAGCACTTGCAACATCCATGTCCCTCCAAGCCATGTTATATATAGCTCCATGAGGCTTAACATGATGCATCTTAACCTCTTCTGCTTTACAAAAAGCATCAAGGGCTCCTAACTGATATAAAATGTAACTGACTATTTCTTCCTTTGAACATTTCATCTCTCTACGGCCAAACCCCCAAGTATCAGGGAATGATGGATGAGCTCCTACATGAACATCATATTTTTTGCAAAACTTAACAGCTTCTTTCATCATTTCAGGTTTTCCAGCGTGAAATCCACAAGCAATATTTGCTGAAGTTAGTAACGGTATCAACTCCACATCATAACCAGCGCCTTCTCCTAAATCTGCATTTAAGTCTACCTTATACTTACTCATTTTAGCCCTCCAGTTCTTTTAATCGTTCACTAAGTGCTGTATGTCTTTCCTCTACCTTATTATTCTTTATAGCTATAGCTAAAGCCTTCTTGGTACCTACTAAAACCACCATTTTTTTTGCTCTTGTTATTCCTGTGTAAATAAGGTTTTGTTGAAGCATTAAATAATGTTGTGTAGTAATTGGCATAACTACCACACTGTATTCACTCCCTTGGCTTTTATGAACCGAGATTGCATAAGCTAATGTCAGTTCATTCAATTCATTGAAAGTGTACTCTACATATCTTTTTTTATCCAAATATGGATAAGCAACTACTAGCTCTTTATTATTTTTATCTATACTTACTATTCGTCCCAAATCACCATTATAGATATTCTTATTATAATTATTTCTAATTTGCATCACCTTATCACCCTCGTACCATACTTGTTTGCCTTTATTGATTTTAGGCTCTTTATCTCTCTTTGGGTTTAAGGTTTTTTGCAACATTATATTTAGATTATCTACACCTGTAGTTGTTCTTCTCATAGGAGATAAAACTTGTATGTCTTCGATCGGGTGAATATTTTTATATCTTGGGAGTCTTCTTTTACATAAACTTAAAATCGTTTTGACTACTTCTTCTGGATCTTCTTTATCAACAAAGAAAAAATCTTCAGAGCTATTATCTAAATATGGAAATTCTCCCTTATTTATTCTATGAGCGTTATATGTAATTAAACTACCCTTTCCTTGTCTAAAAATCTCATCTAGCTTTACTACAGAGATCATCTTTGAATCTATTATATCCCACAAAACATTGCCTGAACCAACTGAAGGTAGTTGATCTATATCCCCAACTAGAATTACCTGACATCCTGGAGGTACTGCTTGAAGCAGCTGATGCATGAGCATAATGTCAACCATTGATACCTCATCTACAATTAAAACATCACAGCTTAAAGGATTTTCAGTATTTTTTGCAAACTGCATAGATCCTTGAGTATATGAATACTCTAACAGTCTATGAATAGTTTTAGCACTCCTTTGAGCTGATTCACTTAACTTTTGAGCAGCTCTACCTGTTGGTGCAGCTAAGGATACTCTCTTATTTGCTTTTTCAAATAACTCAATAATACATTTGATAATAGTTGTCTTTCCAGTTCCTGGCCCACCAGTAATAACACTTACTCCATTTTTTAGTCCCATTTTTATAGCTTGCTTTTGCTTATTTGCTAATTTAAAGCCATTTCTTTTTTCAAACTGAGCAATTTCATAATCAAAATCAACTAAAATTAATGCCTGCCAATTCTTTAATTTATGCAGTGAATTTGCTACTGCTCTTTCTGCATAATAATAAACTGCTAGATATATTCTTATTTCTTCGTTACTTTTTTCTTTTATTAATTCTTTACTCTTTATAAGTGTTGATAATTGATTTATGACTAGCTGTTCATCTACATTTAAAGCCTCACTAGTTCTATCTAACAATTCGTTTAGGGGAAGATAGCAATGTCCCTCTTCTAAACTTTTCTCTAAAACATATTTAATACCTGCTGTTATTCTTTCTGGATGATCTTTTTCTAAACCATTAGCTATTGCTAGTCTATCAGCAGTTTTAAATCCAATCCCATGTACTTCATCAGCTAATAAATATGGATTGCTCTTAATTTTATTTACAGTTTCATCACCATAATGATCAATGACTCTCCCTGCATAACCTGGGGTTAAACCAAGTCCTTGCAAAAAAATCATAGCTTCATGATCTTCAGCTGCTTCTAAACCCTTTATAATACCTTCAACTTTTGATTTACCTATACCAGGGACCTCACTTAGTCTTTCTGGGTGATTTTCAATGACCTCCAAAATATCAACGCCAAAATGGTCTACTAATCTATTTGCCATTTTTTTTCCTATACCTTTAAAAGGCCCTGAAGCTAAATAATGCTTAAGACCTTTCTCTGTAACTGGTATTTCTGCTTTGTATTTACTTACAGAGAATTGCTTTCCATGTTCTGGATGAGTTTCAAATTCTCCGTATACCGTAACAGTTTCTCCAACTGCTAATACAGGAAAGTAACCAATTATTTTTATATCATTTTTTTCATCTATACTCAATCTTGCTACAGTATAACCATTTTCCTCATTACGATGAGTAAAGCGAGTTATTATCCCTGTATATTGTTCCATGAAAATTCTCCTATATCTTAAGGATTGGAAAACCTACTTCTAGTTTTATACGACCTCTCTTAGTTTTACCTAAAACCTGAAGGACTGTACACCTACCTCGTCCCTGAACTGATATTAACTGCCCTGCTTCAAGTTCATGCGATGCAGAGTCTTGTACTCTATGGTCTACTTTTACTCTGCCTTGCCTTATGAAGTTTGCTGCAGCTCCACGGGATAGCTGAAATGCTCTAGCTACTACAGTATCAAGCCTAAGCGATGCTACTGTTATTACCATCTTCTTATATTTCTCTTCTTTTTTCTCTACTTCATCTAAATTTACATATTCAATGTTTACTGGCGATGAGCCAACCTGAGTTAAGTTTGTTTTAATAAAGTCACTGATATTTTCTTTAACAATTGCATATGCAAAAGTCTTTCGCACTTGAATGTCCCCTAAAACCTTTCTTTTAAGTCCTAAGTTAATTAGTGCACCCAGATAATCTCTATGCCCTAGCTTAGCTTCTTTGTCTGAAGGCTCAATTTTTATTGCCTCAAGCTCAACTTCTGGCTCTAGCCAACTACACCGAGTTGGATATATTGCAGCTATTTTTCTTTCTGCTCCTTCATACCCACCAAAAGCTTGATAGGAAAGCGCAGGGTAGGAATTTATTGCAATTTCCGTTAAGTCTAGTTCTGCTGGGTTTAAAAAATCTGTATATACAAGAGACTGCGATTGCTGCGCTCTTTCTGATAATTCACATATTCTACCTACAAAAATTTTCTCATTACTATCTTTAGCGTGCATCATTAATTTTTCTCTAACGTCCACTATATCGACCTTCTTTCAAATTATATACAAAATGCTTACTCTTATTGTAGCACAAGGCTGACTGGTATAAAAACAAAAGCAAAAAGGC
>JBKHBO010000087.1:0-4434 GCA_046542315.1 Clostridia bacterium | reverse complement strand
GGCAGGACTCGAAATCCTAACCTACAGCTTCTCTTATACCCCCACTAGGAATCGAACCTAGATTATCGGCTTCTCCTGTACTCTATTTTTCAAAAGTATAGAAGAAGGCCGGTGCTTTATCCATTAAGCTATAGGGGCAAAATTGTTGGTTTATTAATTGAGTAAAACCAACAAAACCTCTTTCGTTTGATTGAGTTTTAATAATAACATATTAAATGCCATTACTAAAATTTTTTGATTTTTAATAGAGTAAAAATCTAAACTCATCCATTCATTAAAATTTAATATATGCTTCTACAATACTACTTTTCCATAAACTTGCCGCGTCCAACCATTTTCATGCCCTTTATTATTTGCAATAAGATAACCCTTATCACTCTTTTTAATAATCTTATGGGCATCAATCCAACGACCTTTCACCTTACAAAATACTATATCACCTACCTCATATTCATTTTGTTTTACAAAAGTAAGAAGAGTTCCACTCTTAATGATTGGCTCCATAGAGTGTCCAAAAGCCTTCATCTTTCCTTGGCCTTTGGTTTCTAACTCCTCCTTAAGTCTCAAATATTTCACTTTAACCTCTGAATAATTACAACAATATCTACAATCATTAAGCCGACAATTGTATTTCACCAGTTATTTTAAACAATAAAACTCAAGTCTGTTATTTACACATTGGTCATAACTCTTCTAAAATCATTTTGTAGTTTTATCTTCATTTATATTAGAAAATGGGTCCATAGCTTTCCATCTCCAATTTAGATCGGATTCATGTACCCATGCTTGTACATACCCGCACTTAGAACAATAAAGTCCATCTTTAGATACTTTTAATGGGCCAGCTCCACATATACAAGTATATTCATGTAAAAATCCACATTTTTGTCTTGCTTTTAAACTATTCATTTGGTCTTCATTCCACATATTATTAATTATGCAGTTTTTTCAATTTTTTGTGAGAATATATAATTTATTCATTTAACCAACCTCTTATTAGGTCTGCTACATTTTTAAAAAACCAAGATTTTTTATGTTCATCATTGGCCATAATATACATTTTCATAGCTTCAATAAAATCGTTATTTTTATAATAATAATCTCCAAGTCTAGAAAGGCCATCAGAATAGTTTGTAGTTATAAAAATTTTTTTAGCTAATTTTATATTTTCATTGTTAAGAGCTTCATTGCCTTTTCTTATAAGCTCAGCCTTTTGTTTTAATCCAATCTCAGGTTTTTTGTAGTCAGTTTTTATAAAACCTTTTGACGGTATTTCCATTAATTCATTTCATTTTTTGAACAATCGAGGCAAGACCTATAATTACTGCTATGATTGCAATCACCACACCAATGATGATCAATATAACAATCGATGCGATTAATGGGGCCCAAATGATTGAAGTTATTACTGCAAGCCAACTCATTTGTATTTCACCAGTTATTTTAAGAACCAATAAAACTACAAATGTAAGACCACCAATACCAATTCCACCACTGCCTGCTACTTGTGTGTTGTCCATGAATCTCTCCTAATAAAAATTACTGGATGGCTCCCACCTTGAAAAACCGCCATTACAGTGTGAAACTCACTCCTGCTTCCTACCCTGGTTATATATTTATATATGCTTAAAACTCAAAAGATGGACCCAATACTTCAGCTCCATATAGTCTCTCAAAATATCCACACCATTCACAGCTGTATTGAAATTTTGACCCATCATCAAGATAGAGGTACAGAGTATGAGATGCTATAAATTCCTGGTCAGCTATGCTCTTAACCCCATCAACAAACCAGTCCTTTTTGCCATACTTTCTCTTCATCTCCTTAAAAGAGGCATGATATCTATCAGCCATTTCCTGATACATCTCATAGTGCTCTCTAATTCTTTTCAAATTTTGAGTCACTACATCTATATTTTCCCAACCATACTCTAGAATAGTCTCATCATCTTCTGTATGGAAGCTATCACCTGTTTGATATGATACTTTTATCTTATACATCTCTATTTTCCTTCATATCTAGAAATTCTTGCTTCTTATCCTCAGGCAGTTTGTTTACTGCATCCCACAGTTTCTTTCTATCTTCTTCTTTGTCTAAATCTAAATCTTCTAAGCCCAATTCTTTAGAAATCTTATCTTTCAATTTCTTATGCTCCACTAAAGGCATTACATCGATGTAGATACCTTTACTTTCTGCATATTTTTTGATTTTTTCAGGAGATGCATTGGGATGTTTTTGTATGTAGCGATCTATAATCTTTTTATCTTTCATAGATATTTATAAAGCTCCTTGTTGTTTAGATGAAAAATATCTCTATTTTTCATGTCTTCTATTTTAGGATTAATGTTAATATCACTATATTTTAAAAGTTTATCTCTTTGGTAATCAAAATATTTAATTAATATTGCTTCATCTACATAAAAGCCAAGTTCAATTAATTCATTTTTATTCTTATTTAATTCAATTAATATTTTCTTTAATCTATTCAAAAGTGAGATATATTCCCCGCCAAAAAATCCACCATTGATTGACAAACCTTCAAAATTGTCCAACATTTTAAACTTAAATTTATTATAAGATGAGCTAGGAAATCTTTTTAATATATTATTCTTTATATTATGTATTTTTATTTCGTTGGCAGGCCCACTATAAGTGGGATAATAAGAAGAATAAAAGAGCCCATCATTGTTAAAATTTTCAAAATTTCTTTTAAAATAAATGTCCGCGTCACATATAATAGCATTGTCAAATATATAAGTAGAAATAATCTCTGGTAATGTGTTGAAAAATAAATAATTTATATTTCTCTTGTTTATTTCATCCTCTACATAAAATTGCTGCACGATAATATTTTTTCTAATTAATTCTTTAGGGGGTTTTTTCCCATAATATAACACAATAATTTTACTTATATTTGTTGTGTTATTTTCCACACTTTCTATAAGTCTTTTTACATATTTTATATATGTATCATCAGTATAAGTAAATAAATAATTATCTTTCATATTGAGTCTAGTAGGATTCGAACCTACAACCTACGGATTCGAAGTCCGCCACTCTATCCAGTTGAGCTATAGACCCATTTACTCCAGTCGGGATTTGAACCCGAACCTCTGCCTTGAGAGGGCAGCCACCTAACCATTAGTCAGACTGGAGCGTGAAATCCTAAGACCCAAGAAACAAGTGGCAGCTCGATCTTGGTCTTAGGGAGGGTTTAGGGACACAGACCTGCCAGCCTGCCCAGGGGTTACCTCATCCAGATGAACCCAGTAGGGATCGAACCTACGACATACAGATTAAGAGTCTGTCGCTCTACCAACTGAGCTATGGGTCCTCGAGACCTCCGGGTGAGAATCGAACTCACGAATGCTGGGTTTGCAATCCAGCGCCTTAAACCACTTGGCTACCGGAGGATTATATCCTCAATCTATGCTCTCTTCCATGCAACTCTATGGTCATAGTCCCATTAGAATTACTATATACAATCTTCTTCACTCCAGCTTCCTTCAATGCAGCAGAACAAACAGGACAAGGCTTTGCAAGGGCAAACTCCTCATTCTTAAACTTACGTGCAATATAGATAGCATAAGGCTTTTTACGGGTCCTTACAAGAGCAGAAATTTCAGCATGAAGATAAATTCTATCCTCCTGCCCAACCTTCTCAGCAAACTCAGCCTGCATAGGATGTGTCTTAGAATAAGAATTCAATCCCTTACTAAGAATATTTCCCTTCTTGTCTGTTACAAATGCTGCAACCTTGTGCTCACCCTCAGTATTGTGAGTATAATCAGCCACTCTCTGAAGCAATCTAACATCTCTGCTGCTCATATATGTATTATAACAAACAATCAGTAATTACTAAAACTATCTATCTTTAGATTTAGATTTCCCTCTCCTTTCTTTAGCTTTTTTCTTTCTTTCTATCTCTTTACCTTTCTTGCTTTTAGGATTTATATAAGGTCTCTTCTTAGCTTCATCCTTAAGAATTTCAGATAATTCATAATAAAGAGAAATAAATTTTTCTTGATCTCCAAATATAAGTTTTTCATGAGTATGCCAATTTTGCTCATGTCTTAAATGTCTATTACATTTTTCAAGTTCTGAAACTAATTGTTTAGGATGTATAGTATATATTTTAGATTTAATATAATTAAAGTAGTCTAATGCCCTTTGATATCTTCGTTCTCTATCATTATAAATCTTGATAAAATTTGGGCCATAGAGCAAAACTTTTTTTGCATACTGCGTTTGATTCATACAAATCTCCTTTATAATTTACTATGGTCCTAAGATAGCAAATTATAAACAGCAAGACATCCAATCAAATTAGTGTAGAAATATAAACTATCTTTACACTAAGGTCCAAAACGTACTATTCTAGGCGCCCTCGGAGTTGAACCGAGTATCACGTGTTTATAAGACACGCGGCTTAA
>JBKHBO010000086.1:0-4819 GCA_046542315.1 Clostridia bacterium | reverse complement strand
TCCTGTAGAAGTTTCGTTATGTGTTAATAATATAGCTTTAATTTTATGGTCTTTATCTTTTTGTAGGTTCTCTCCTAACACTTTTGGGTCAAGAGCTTGTCCCCACTCAACATTAATCCATTCCACTTCTGCACCATGTTGTTTGGCTATCTCTCCATACCTTTGTGAAAAGACACCCATATTAATTGCCAAAACCTTATCTCCCCTAGAAAGCGTATTAACTATACTAGCTTCTAAAGCACCACTACCTGAAGAAGGATAAATTAGAATATCATTTTTAGTTTGGAAAACTCTTTTTAGCTTTTCAATATTAAACTTAAGTATTCTTTCAAACTCTTCTCCACGGTGATTAATCGCTTGATTACTAAGTTCATTTAAGATTGCCTGTGGAATATTTGTTGGCCCTGGTATTTGTAAATATGATCTTTTATTCATTATGACCTTCCTCTTTTTCTAATATCTATACAAAAAAGAGGCATGTTTATTAAACATGCCCAATTTTTATATTCTTTCTACTGCTACTTTAGTAGTGTGTCCATTAAGATCTATTACTTCACTTTGAGTATGTTCTTCATTTTGTATGCTTTTAGCAAGAGTTTCTTTTTTTATCCACTCTTTATGCAACTCAATAGCTTTAACAACTTCACTGCTGCCCTGATAATATATATTAATATTATCAGTAACTTCAAAGTCATGATTCTTTCTTAATTGTTGAACTTTTGACATAAACTCTCTAGCTAGTCCTTCTAAAATTAATTCCTCTGTTAGAGTTGTGTCTAAAATAATGAACACATTTTTTTCAAGTCTTACATTAAATCCTTCTTTTGCCTCTAACTCAACGTTAACAAGTTCACTATCTAATGCAAGTTTTCCTCCATCAAAATCAATAACAAATTCTTTATCATCTTCTAATGCTGAAGCAACTTCAAATGCATCTAGTTGATTCAATGTTTTATTAAACAATCCAACTTTATCTTGGAACTTAGGACCTGCAACTCTATAATTTGGTTTTAAGTTGAACTTCATATATTGAGATAAGTCCTTAGCAAAAACAACTTCTTTAACATTTAATTCTTCCATGATTAAATCTGTCATATCACCAATCAACTCTTCATATCTACCATCTACTAATACTTGACTTATTGGTTGTCTTACTTTGATATTAACAGATTCTCTGGCAGAGCGACCTAGTTTAACTAAATTTCTAACAAGATCCATCCGCTCTTCTGTTCTTTCATTAATCAAAGCTTCATTTACCACTGGCAGTTTGCTTAAATGAACTGAATCTTCATTTGTTAACTTTCTAAACAGCTCTTCTGAAGTAAAAGGTGCATATGGAGCCATTAATTGAGCTACTCCAACTAATACTTCGTAAGTTGTAGCGTAAACTGCCTTCTTACTTAAATCTAAATCAGATGCCCAAAATCTTTTTCTATTTCTTCTAATGTACCAATTTGATAGATCTTCGTTAACAAAGTCCTGTAAAGCTCTTACTGCTGTGGTCAAATCATAATCATTTGTACTTTCTGTTACCACTTTTATTAAATTGTTATATTTAGATAATAACCAGCGATCAATCTCTGGTCTTTTTTCATACTCTACTTCAAAACTTCTTGGATCTACATTGTCTGTGTTTGCATATAGCTCGAAGAAAGTATATACATTTTTAAGCGTGTTAAAGTACTTACTGACTACCTCTCCTACACCAGCCGGATCAAAACTTTTTGGTAACCATGGTGGTGAACTGTGTAGTAAATACCATCTTACAGCATCCGCTCCATATGTTTTAAACATTTCGAATGGGTCTACTGTATTTCCTTTTGATTTTGACATCTTTCTTCCTTCTTTGTCCAAAATCAAGTCAGTAACAAGAACTCTCTTGTATGAAGATGTACCTGTTAAAAATACAGAAATAGCTAATAGTGAATAAAACCATCCTCTAGTTTGGTCAATTGCCTCACTTATAAAATCTGCTGGATATAATTCTTCAAAGAATTCCTCTTTATTCTCAAATGGATAATGATGCTGTGCAAATGGCATAGAGCCACTATCAAACCAGCAATCAATAACATCTGGAACTCTTTTCATAGTTCCACCACATTTATCACATTTAATATGCACTTCATCAACAAATGGTCGATGTAATTCAATATTTTCATCAATATCTTCTATTGCTCTTTCTTTTAATTCTGCTCTTGAAGATACTGTTTCAAAGTGGCCACAATCACATTTCCAGATATTTAGTGGTGTTCCCCAATACCTGCTTCTTGATAATGCCCAATCATTTAAATTTTCTAACCAATTTCCAAACCTTTTTTCTCCAACATAATCTGGATACCACTCTATCTCGTTATTTGCTTTTATCAACTCATCTTTAATTTTAGTCATCTCTATATACCAGCTTTGTCTTGCATAATATAATAAAGGAGTTGAGCATCTCCAGCAATGAGGATAATTGTGTTCCATTTTTTGTTTAGAATACATCTTGTCATTATCTCTTAACCACTGAACTATATGTGGATCAGCTTCAACAACAAACATCCCTTTCCAAGGAGTTGCAGTGTATTTTCCATCTTGATCGACAGGTTGAAAAATTGGCAAGTTATATTTCTCACCAGTTTCATAGTCATCTTGTCCAAAAGCTGGTGCGGTATGAACAATACCCGTTCCATCTTCTGTAGTTACATAATCTGCTAATGTAACATAAAATGCTTTTTTATCTGTGTTAACAAACGGCATTAACTGTTCATACTCTTTATATTCTAAATCTTTTCCTTTGTACTCTTCTACAACCTCGTATTCACCTTCTATAACCTCATCAGCTAAAGCTTTGGCTAAAATGTATTTATTATTATCTTCTTTAGATAAAACTTTAACATAATCAAGTTCTGGGTGAACTGCTAAAGTGACGTTTGACGCCAGCGTCCAGGGCGTAGTAGTCCATGCTAGATAATATGCATCTTCTCCTACAGCCTTAAATTTAGAAATTACTGTTTCACTTTTAATTTCTTTATAGCCTTGTGCAACTTCATGTGTTGCAAGACCTGTTCCACATCTTGGACAGTAGGGCAAGATTCTATGGCCTTCATAAATGAAACCTTTTTTATGGAATTGATCTAAAATCCACCAAATAGACTCGATATAATCGTTTTCTAAAGTAATATAAGGATTGTCTAGATCTAATAAATAACCCATCTGTTCAGTCATCTCACGCCATTGCTCTTCATATTTAAAAACTGACTCTCTACATTTTTCATTAAACTTGTCTATTCCATAATCTTCTATTGCTTGCTTATTATTTAATCCTAACTGCTTTTCTACTTCTATTTCAACCGGTAAGCCGTGTGTGTCCCATCCAGCTTTTCTCTTCACTTGATATCCTTGCATTGTTTTGTATCTACAAACAGTATCTTTAAGTGTTCTAGCTATTACGTGATGGATTCCTGGTGTTCCATTAGCTGTTGGCGGTCCTTCATAAAAAACAAAGTTTGGAGCATCTTCGCGCTCTGTTGTACTTCTTTCTAATAGATTTATATCTTTCCAATATTTTGCTACTCTTTGTTCCATTTCAAAATTTGATTCATCTCTTAATTTAGGAAAACTCATCTTTTACACCTCTTTTTAAAATATTAAACCCTGGGAAATAAACCCAGGGACGAATGGACTCTCCGCGGTACCACCCCGCTTGCAGAATTAATCTGCCGCTCAACTTCTTTATCGCAGAAAATACGGGAACTTCTACTTATTTCAAAGTTCCTGCTCTTGGATGATTTCTTCTAAAAATGTATTAGCTCTCTCACAGCAAATAAGAGCCTCTCTGAAAACACACGGCTTTAGAAGCTTTCCAATCATAGCGTTATTTTATACTAAATTATTATACCTTAAAGAAAACTAATCATCAAGATAATGTAATTAAATGTTGTATTGATAAGAATAATTATCTTTTTTTAATTTTCTGACAATATATACTTTGTTCCTGGCTTTAAAAAACCTTCTCTTAAACTAGAGCTAACAAATATTAAAGTGTCGTTTTTAACTTCAAACTCATATTTTAAATCATCGTTCACTTCTAAGGTTAACCTATTTCCTTTTAATTGATATTTACCATAGGGTCTATAGCTCGTTCCTGCACTTCTTTGAAATATAATATTATCATTCTCTTCTATAATAACGAAAGACAACCCATCTTCACTCACATATTTTCCTGTTTCTAATTCTTTAGGAATAATTAGAAGCAATATAAAAACAAGCAAAATCATTATAAATACTATTTTAAGCTTTCCTCTAAACATTTTCATGCCTCTTTTTAATTATTTTATGGAGAAACTCCTTCTACATCTTTGAAAAGCTCTATCAAAGTAACTTCTTCTAAAGTTCCATTTATACTTTTATCTGCTTGGTTGTAATATGTCCAGACTAACCCTAAGCTATCTGTATATTGATAGACACTCGAGGTGTCTGGCCAATAAGATTCATCTATTTCTTTAGGTTCTATTTCTTTATATGTTTCATTTTTTCCTGGATATCCAATGCTCGCAATATACTTATCACTTTCTATTCGAACTTCATAGATTAAGTAATCTGCATATCCGTCAAGAGATTCTATAAGGCTTGCAAACTCTCCATCATCTGCTATATAAGGGGCGTTTTTGGTTTGGATACTATTAAACTCATGCCCTCTTTGGTAAGTAATTGATTCTGATACTAATTTCTCTAGTTCGTATAACTGAGTCATCATTGTTGCTTCTATATGCTTGATATGACCATTTTTAATAGTATCTTGAATTCTAGGAACACTTAGTGAAAATAGAATTGCCAT
>JBKHBO010000028.1:0-24630 GCA_046542315.1 Clostridia bacterium | reverse complement strand
ATATCTTTTGGTTTTAGTTTCAACTTCTTTATGTTTTGTTCTACTTTTTTTATGTGTTTTTTCATTTCTTTGTTCATTCTTCTACCTCATAAGTAAAATTGCCTGTTTCTAAGTTTTCAAATGCTTTTATTAGCATTTCATCTTCATTTGAGTTGCTTTCTACTTTTGTTTTTATTGTTATTGTTTTCATTTAATCCTCCACTCCTAGAAATTCTCTTAATTCTAAATTATAATCTTCTAGTAAGGAGTTATATCTTCTCACAGCATCATCATGAGCATTTATCTTCTTATTCATTTCTTCTATAGCTTCATTTCCTTTTTCAAGACTTGAGTCGCCATAAGGTGTAGTGTCCTTTACATAGTGAGCATAGTGTCTTGATGCTGTTTCAAACCATTCACAAGCTTCATACATATTTTCATCTATTTTTATATTCTCTCCTAGTAAATCTTTATAAATTTGAAATACTTTCTCTTCTCTCTTTATTTTTGACTGAGTTGCTTTTAATTCTTGAACTGCATCTGAAAAATACTCTCTTGCTAACTTACAATTCTTCTCAGTTTCACTAAACTCACTTCTTTCATAACTTAATGTGGCAAGTTCATAATATTTATTTCCTAAATCTTCATTTGAAGAGTATGATTCAGATGAAAGGATTAGTAAATCCTTATAGGCTTCATTCTCTTGATAAGTAGAATAAAGAAGACCTAAATTACCAATTAATAATAAAGATAAGACAATAATTGTAACTATTATTTTCATGAATATACTAGCTTATCAAACTCCTTTTTGAAAGCTTCTGAGATTTCCTTCTCTGATTTATTTTCTGATTTAAGTCTTTGAAATAATTCTTTTTGATATTTCTTTAGGTCTTTTACTCTTTTATCTGCTTCTTCATAACTTAGACCATTCTTAATTAAGATTTTAAATAGGGCTTGTGATTCTCTTAGATTTAAATTGTTATAGAGCTTCTTTTCCTTTTTTATCTTAGCTCCCTTAACTTTTGGTTTATAATATGTTGCTGTTGGTTTCTTTTTATGATATGCTTTATTTGCTCTTTTATTTATTTCCTTTCTATTTATTTCTCTATATCTTTTAGCTTCTATTCTTCTTAAATTATTTATTTCTTCTTTTAGTTCTGGTTTTTCTAATAGTTTCTTTCTATGATTTGTTTTTAATTTCTTATAACACTCACTACAATAAATGTTCTTTCCTATTTTTTTCTTATCTTTAAAATTCATTAGCTTCTCACAATTAATACATTTAGTTTTTCCTCTCATCACCCCTTAGAATATTATATATTCTCCCTCCTTAAATTATTTAAAATAATATGTGCTTCATACTGGCTTTTTACATTCTTTAAATCTTCTTTGCTCATTCCTTTATTTAATAATAATCCATAGGTCTTTTTTGTCATTTTTAATTTCTTCCATCTTTCTAGTTGTTCCTGAGTTGGAATATATTTATCTTTTTTTACTTCTTTTACTTCTTTAGATTCATCTACTTCATTTAATGTATTATAATAAACAAAAGAAATCCATTCCCTAGTGTTTAGGTCTTGATGAATAGGGGATGCAAATACTCCTTTTTTATTAGCTAATTCTTGTATTGATACTGCTAATTCTTCTGGAGTTTTTTTTCTTATAACTTTTATATTTTTCATGTTATTCATATTAATCATAATATTGCTTAGTATTTAAATGTTTCTAACCATTTCGTAGTTAAAACAATCCAGCTATTTTGTATAATTTATTTGCATCTTTATCTAAATCCACTTCACATTCGAGGATTTGAATATTATCTCTATCTATTCTTTTTATTAATTCCTTTTCGGTCATTTCCTTAATTACTATTGGTCTAAGGTTCTTTGGGATTTGTCCATGTTTTCCTAATTTGCAGAAGAATTCCTTTCTACTTACTATTCCATTTGTTCCATACTTCTTAACTAATTGATTATGTAAACTAAGATATAATAATCCTATGTTTAATTTTTCTTTCATGGTATTAATGTAAAGTTATTTATTAAATTAGGATTATCTAAATAAAGTCCTAAGTTTATACTATCTGGTAATGCTCTTAGACAAGCACTTGCTAATTTAACATTTGAATAATATTCATTAATTGCTGATAGGATTATTATAACTAAGAAAGCCACTATTAATAAGTTCCACCAGCTTCCACCAGTTATTAGATTTTTCCAGTTGATACTTCCATCAGGATTTTTAATTGGGTGGACTACTTTCCAACCTAGATTTGATTTCTTTAGATTAATTCTTTCTCCATCTATTAAAACTTCTTTAATCTTATTTTTTACCATTTTAATCTTGTGTTCCGAAATAAGCAGCTGCTATTAAAGTAACAACCATCATAATACCTAGTTGCCAGAATGGAAGTGTTACCCATCCAGCTCTTCTACTTAAAATCCAACCTAGTAATTCTGTTGAAATTCCACCTATACCTAACACCCAGAATCCTGTGCTTTCTAATACATCATCAAACATAGATTTGTTCCTCCTCTTGATTTATTTCTTCATTATCTAAACTATCCATTATTTTATTTATATCTAATGATTGTGCTTCTGTGCTTTTAAAGAATTTAAGTTGTTGTCTTATTCCTAACCATTTTAATGCTGTTGTATAAATATTTCCTATAAAAACTAGAATTAATCCATAGGCAAACCAGCTTACTATAAATTTATCTCTATAAATAATCATAGCTATTAATGCTACTACAAAACCAATTAAAGTAATTAGTGTTCCTCTTGATTCATTACTTAGTCTTTGTAAGGGTGTTAGGTTTTGTATTCCCTCTTTCCATAGTTTAAAGAATTCTTTCCATGTTATTTTAGTTCCATCTTTTTTAGTTGGCATTGGTATTCTCCTCTTTTTTATCAAATGTTTTTTTAATTGCTTCTTTAAAAATTACCTTTACTTTATCTTTATCCATCTATTAAAACCTCATAATGATTTAATGTATAAAACAATTTTCCAAGTAATCTGCCTAATTCATAATCATCAACAGCATATTCTTGCAACTCCCCAATAATATCTATAAATCCTTCTATTAAGTCCCTATTAAGATTATTAATCTGTTTTTCATAATTATCTTTATCTTCACTCATTTTTCCTCTTTTATTAATTTATTTTCAAAGAATTCAGAACAAACAGGACATTGAATATATTTTTCAGTAATTAAATCCACATCGCATTCAAAACTTGCTTTACACTTTGGACAGATTAAAACCTCTTTCTTCATTATAATATATTATAATAATGTATATTTAAATGTTTATTACTATTCTAAAGTTACATCACTTTTGTTTTAGTTTTGATATTTCATCTTTTAGTCCTTTAATTTCATCTTTTAATTCTTTTACTAAATCTTTCATGCCCTCATAAGCAGGAATATGTTTATTTAATGCTGTTGCGAATTCTCCTATTTGATTTGCTTGGTTTAATTGGTTTTTTGTTAGCGTATTAAATCCATTTAATATGAATTTAGGAGTTACATCAAATTTGGTTTCTTTCATTTCATTATACCAGTCTTGAACTTTCTTTGATATTACTACTGATTTCTTATGGTTTCCTACTTCTAATTCTCCTATGCTTAATGAATCATCTATCCATAACCAATTAGTTCCTTCCTCATCATATATCTTTATCTTTTCTCCTTTTTTATTACATTGAATAGCTAAATCATTTTTTATATATCCATAATGTTCCCTTGCTGTTGTAAATGTATATGGTTTTAGATTGATATTTAATTTAATTTCTAATTCTCTTAATGTTTCTAATAGTTTCATTACTGCAAATTTTTTAGAATTGATTGAATTTTCTGAATAGAATGAATTAGGTTCATAGATTATAATATGTTTCTTTCCTAGCCAGACTTTCTTATTATTAATCCATACTCTTGGTGTTTTTTTAATTCCTATGTAATTGTAATTAATCTTTTTCTTGATTAATAATTCTTCCCAATTTTTTATTTTATGTTTAACTTTCCAGATAAAAGCATGTCCTCTAATCTGCTTTAAATTATTTGATTTAGATTTAGTGTCCTTAGTTGGGATTTTTACTTGTTTTTTCACTTCCCATGTTCCATATCCTACTTTTTCTATCTTACCTATTTTCTTTAGTTTTCTAATATAATAGTTAAGGTTTTGTTTTGTTATTCCTAATTCTTTTGCTACTTCTTTTGCTTTCTTTCCTTTTGAAAATAATTCTACTATCTGGAAAAGTAAAAAGTTTTTCCTCTTTTTCATCCTAGGTTATGTTTTTACTTATTTATATATCTTTATGACAATTTTAGAATAATAACACTTTTATTCTGTTACTATTAGATAATTACAAAAATACAAAGATATATAAAGTTGTTTTACTTAGAATAAGTATGCATACAAGGGCTATGGTAGTCCCACATCTACCTATAATAGGGAAAAGCTACCCAATAACCCTTGTTTTTTATTATCTTTTTTTCTTCTTTCTTGATTTTCTTTTCTTCATTTTAGATTTACAAGTCATTGTATACCTCCTTTAATTATAGGTTTGAATTTATTATTGAACCTACTTCCCATTAAGGGAATGGATTGAAAAATTAAAATCCATATAAAAAAACTATCTATTCATCATGTTCATAACTTCGCTTCTAACTGATGGAATTAATGCTACTATTGCTATTGATAATGCAAATAGTATTATAATTAAATTTGCCATTGCTCTTCCACCACTATCTGATATATAATCTAATGGTTGAGCTGTTCCTGAAACTCTTACTGCATTACTAGCAAATTCAGCATCATCTGTTGTTACTTTTACACTTAGTGCATTTGTTGTTGGATTGATAACATTGTTAGTTACTGTATAGTTTCCTTCTGCTATTGTTGAATTATCAGAGGCATCAAGTATTACTACATCTGTAAGATGTTTATATTCTTCTATGTAAATTGATTCTCCATTTGCTGCTAGTGTTTCTGATTGATTTGCTACTGCGATTGTGCTTGTTGAGCCTCCTACTTCCTGTGCTACTACTTGGACAAAGATTGCTCCTATAATTAGAGTGATAGCTAGAACGATTAATGCTCCTATTCCTATTTGTGCTTGCCTATTCATTATTTTTCTCCCCTCCTAAATGTAATCATTTGAAGAACATACTCCTTTTCATTTCTTCAAATTCTGAACCAAAAAATCTATTTGGGTCATTAAGTATTGATTCTGTTTCTCTTTCTGGAATTTTAACTTCTAATTCTTTCTTTTTCTTAAATATTCTTTTTGAAGCTATCTTTTTCTTTTTAATTTTTGGTATCTTTAAATTTTTAAGAGCTTTTGATACATTTACCATTTGAAAAACATTCTTTCTCCAGAGATAGGTATTTTAGTTTTATTATCTAAGAATATATTTTCTTCCATTAAGATAGGTCTATCTGTTTTTAACATTGAGTTAGACTTCTTTAGAATTGTATTTGATTTCCAGAGTTCTTGATTTTTCTTTTTATGTATCTTATCTAATGCCTGTTTTATTTGTGCTTCTTCTTGTTCTTTCATATATCTTTCTAATTCTCTTTTATTTGCACTCTTTTGTCTTTCTTCTAGTTTCTTTCTCATAATCATATCTTCTTCTAACTCTTTAAACTTCTCAGACTTAGCTTTCCTGTTTTCACTAAACTTTCTTAACATATCTGCTATTCCCATATGATTACATGTAGATTAGGTTTTTTAAATATCGATTATCTATCTTTTACTATGTTCGATACAGCATGTCCTACTACTAAACCTCCAAATATTGCTATGAAAATTAATAATGTCTTTGGAATATAACCTGAAAACATCAATAAAAATGTTATAACCATAAATCCGAGTGTAATTGAATTCATTCTAAAATATGCAGAAAGTCCCAATATAATAAATAAAGCAAGAGCTACAAAATAAGAAGAGTCTCCTGCAAAGACATTAATAAGCCATCTCTCTAGTTGAAGTGGTTCTATCCATACCATTTAGCCTCCAGTCCCTCCAAACCATTCTACTACTGAAAATAAAAACATAGCTGTTAAAGGTAAAAATACTGTGGCTACTATCCCTACTAGCCATGTTTCTCCTGTTGATTGTGCTAGATTTACAAGAGACCAACCAAATGATACAAAATTACCTACAAATAATGTAAAGAAAGGAATAAGAAGAATTTTCCATTCGAACTGCCTAGTAAAGAATCCAACTATCAATGCTCCCCCAGCACCAACCAATAAAAGAAGCCCATTAGAACTAAATAATTTATTATACCATGCTGAATTTGCTGTATTACCCTCTATTAATTGCCCTGTTGTTGAATTTACCTTTATACCGGTGTCTTCTAAAGTATCACTTACCCCAGCAGGACTAAATCCTAAGAAGTATAAAAATACCATCATAGTAAGCATTATTGCCATATAATTCCATACTTTCATTGTCTTGCCTCCCTCACTATTACTAGTGCTAGTATCAATCCAGAGAGATAGGTAAGTATATAGTTTATTCCCCTTATTGAAGGTATTAATCCTACGACTACATCAAAGAAGAAGACTATTGCAAATATCATTGAGGTAATTGTTAGTGGACTTGTTAATCCATATTTAAAACTCATTACACCTACAGAAATAAATAGGATTAAAAAAACTATTGCTAGCCTTCCAAAGTTATCTATTCCAAACATTTCTGTATCTAGATAAGCCTTAAAGTCTGTGAAGAATGTTTTTATACTCCATCCAGTATAATTAGTATTAGTAACAATCCAATATGTAGTTCCACTTGTTGTATTTCCTTCGATAATCCAATAGTAATCCATATAGATTATTGATTGATTATTTACATCATAATTTACTAATGCTGCTGTTCCTGTTGAAGTAGAACTATCAGAACTAACGATAGTTCCATTAGCTAATCTTAAACTAAAACCAAAACTATCCACATCCCAATAAGAAGAAGTTAGATTAAATGCAAAATCATAAGCAGTATCATTAAATAATTCTTGGTCTGTTGGATAGTAATATAATTTTATACCCTTATCATATAAATTAGTGCTTGAGTCTGTTCCACCACTTAATGTTACTGTATAACTATCTTGTGTTGGTGCAAAGGTTGTTGTATATGTTTCAAATCCTGATTTTTCAAATGTAAATGTATGAACAAAGTCAGGATTTAACCAAAAAGTAGAAGTTCCAGAATCCCCAGTGGTTCCTGTTGATATATTTACATCACTTCCAGAGATTTCCCTCTCCACTGTTATAGTAACCCCACTTAATGTTTGGTCTGCTGAGTTTATTGTTTGAAAAGTTACATAAATCCCATCTGCTGTTCCTAGAAGATATAATGTTTTATCTGTAACTGTTGAATTATATTGTTGAACATCTGGATTCCATATTCTTTGTGGATAACCTGAATTTGTATATTGAATATAAGGGTCTACATTAAATGTTTCTCCTGTTGGACTTGCACAGAAAGTATAATCATAATTAGCTGTATTATTTATAAAATTATATGTTTTAGTTTCTGTTCCTGTTCCTAGATAATATTCAAAGGTTGATGTTGTTATTGTAGCATTTATTGTTGATAGGTCTGCCTCATCTTTAAAAGATATATTAAGAAAATCATTAGAATAAGTCGCATTACATAAACCAAAGAAGATTGAACTTACTGTTTGTGTGTCATTATCTGAATTAATTGTATCTCCTGCATAAGTAAATTTAAAATAGAAGTCTTGGCTACCTATGACTGAACTAGGTAAATCTCTTGAATAAGACCAGATATTTCCTGAATTTGACATAGTATAATCAGTTCCATTATAATTAAGTTTCACTCCTGTTAGACTTGAATTAGCAGTTAGATTAACTGAATAAGTTTCATAAGATGTTTCATAAGCTGTTGAATTAAAGGTTCTGCTATTTTCAAATAATTTATAATCCCACTCAACAACCTCACTATTTAGATTTCCAACTGTATCATTTGAATAAACAATTAAATCTGTATCTGAATTACTAAGAGTTATATTTGTAGTAGCAGGTGTTCCTGTTGAGCAAGAGAAAGTAATATTAGTTCCATTGTAGTTATACCAACAACTATCTAAATTATCATCAGAAGCAGTTATATTTAGTGTTTCATTAATTCCATTAGCACCATAATCTTCTAAGGGTGATGGAGAATTGATTGTAATACTTGGTGCTGAGCTATCTATTGTAAAAGTATGATTACTTATTGAAAAATTACAATCTCCATTACTATCACAAGCTTGGATATTCCATTCTATTTCATCTCCTGATGAATAGGTGTTTGTGAATATTTGAGTTGAATTATATCCACTACTTATCCCTTCTAAATTCCTATCATTTCCATTATATTCTCCATCATTTGAACCAATCTGGTCTAAAGCATTACCTGAACTTTGTTCAAAATCTAAGTAAGTTGTAATTCCACTAGGTGGTGCTTGTAAGTTATATAATGTTGTAACTTCAGAAGCTGAAAGTGTTTTCCCAACATATAATCTATATTCATCCATTCTACCATCTATATATGTTGGGTCATCTCCTTGCCAAGCAACATTATGACCCATTATAAATAAATGGTTATAAAACTCTGAACTATCAATAGGAGTAAAAGAAGGATTGGTATCTTCTATACTTAAACTAGCATTTACATAAACTCTAACTCTTTTTAAATCATTATTATAAGTAAGACTTATATGATTCCAGCCTGTGGATACATTAACATCACTATTATATATATCTGCACCACTATTAAATTCTAATCTATCATTTCCATCTTCATCTCCATCATTTATATATCCATCAAAAGTTCCATCTGAATTTGTCATTAAATCAAATATATTATCGCAATTAATACCACAACTTCCACCAGCTGATGGTCCTCTTTGTTTAATTAATGAATCTCCTGCCTCTATACTATCAAAATAAACCCAAAACGAAATACTAAGATTTTGGTCTATACCTAATCTATCCATTTTTAAGTAATCATTACTACCATCAAAACCAAAAGAATCTCCCTTTAATGTAGTTGAATTTCTTAAAGACCAACTTCCAGTTTCATTAGTCCATAAACTCATATTTATTAAACTTGTTCCTCCTGTTACATTTGCAGAAGCATTAAAGGTAATCTTTGGAGTTAAAGAAGTTGAATCATCAGCAGGAGAGTTTAAATCTACATTAATTGTAGCACTAACTAAACTTAACATAAACATTCCTAGTAATAATGTTAGTAGTATTTTTTTCATATTAAAAAACAACTCTAATTAGAATTCCTCCCAAAGCTAATGCAAAGATTATGTAGATATAATAAGGTATTGTAATATCTCCAACCAAGCATAATATTTTAGTTCCATCTGAAATTGAATCTGGACTAGCACAATTTAATCCTGCTCTAAATGTATCTACCTCACTAAATAAGAAATTTACGGTTACTAAGCCAACTATTAATATTGCTATTGTAGTTAATATTGTTACTCCTAATAATCCTTTTTTATTCATTCAAAATCCTCCATAGAAATTATACCCACACCAGCTTCCTTAAATGTAGACATTGATTTCTTGCCCTTACATTTCCAGAGTATTTTTCTAGATAATTTATTTGCTGATTTATTTTTACTTTTAATCCCAAGACTTCTTGAACAATAGTTATCTCCTCTTTTTGTATTTGGATATTCTTGCATTGTTGGGTCTCCAAAATGAATTTCTGTTCCATCTTTGAAAGTTGCTTTTAGTTGCTTATTCTTTCTATTTGAATCTTCTACTTTTACTTTAAATTTTCCTATTTTATAATATTTCATTTTAATTAAAGATAATTCTTGCAGTTATTATCCCTCCTCCTATTAATATTAATGAACCAACAAAATAAAACAAATTAACATCAGTTGCTATGCATGCTGCTTTATTGAAATTACTTATACTTTCATTATCACAATCTAATCCTAATGTATCTCCACTAGTAGCATTCCTTGCTGAATTGGTAAAGTAACTTACTGAGGGTGCTAATGCAAGAGCTAAGATAATTATTAATAAACCTAACATCAAACTATAAAAGGCAAGTTGTCCTTTTTTATTCATCATCCACCATTAAAAGTTTAATTGACTTATCTTTTTGTATCTTATCTAATTCTTTTATAGATAGTTTCTTTCTTGGTAAGGAGATATTAATTTGGTTGTTTGCCTTATTAATCCTAGCTTTAAGTTTAAACTCTTTTAATTTCATAGAATTACGAGTAAAGATTGTTTTATAAATATCGACTATTTATAATATAGATTTAGATTTCTTAGATTTATTTGTTTTCCTAAAGTATTGGATTTGTTTTCCGGTTGTTCCTTTTCTTAATCTTTTTTGTTTCTTTTCTACTACTAAGAATGGATTTGACTTTCCAGTTCTAAAGCTTAGGTCTCTTAATAATCCTGTTTCTTTTGCTTTCAATTTCTTTCCTGATTTAGTTTCTTTTAGGAAACCTGATGCACCTAATGTTCCTTTTAGAAATCCACTTAACTTTTCAGATGCTTTTGACTTAGAACCGAAACCAAGACTAACCTCTTTTCCCCCTCTAAATCCTATAGCTTCAAATAATGTTCCATCTTCTGCTTTCTTAGCTAATCTTTGTAGTATTCCTTTTGATTTTGGTTTTCTTGGTTTAAAGAGATTTGTTTCTTTTGGTTCACTTCTTTGTCTTGTATCCTGTCTTGCTTCTTGTTTTGTTTTTAGTTTTTGTTTAGTTTTAAGTGCTGTTTTTAATAATTGTATCTGTGGTTGTGAAAATGAAAATTTCTGTTTACTTGTTTGATTTAGTCTTTGAGTTTCTTTTATATTTGATTCTAATTTTAAATTAGCTCTTTGAGAAACATTTGTTTTTAATTGTGGAATAAAGATGTTTCTTTGGTTACTCATAGTTTGCATTTTTAATTGTGGAGATAATACTTCTGATGTTCTTTCATATTGACCTGTTCCAGTATATTCAGAAGCAGAAGCAAATCCTGTAAGACTAGAACCTGTAGGTGCTATACCTTTTATCTTTTTTATAACAGGTAATTGTATTTCTACAAGAGTTGGCTTAGCAATAGCTGCTCCGGTAGATACACTAAAAGCTCCTGTTGTTGTATCTACAATAAAGTCATCTATATATCCTTTATTTCTAAGTTCTGATAATAGATTCTCCACACCCTTTGTTGATTCAGCCTCTTTTGCTAATTTCTTTAATTTATCAACAACTCCTTTTCTTCCACCTTTTTTAAAGGCATCATCAAATGTTTTTAATATATCATCTGCTTTATCTTTTAATACATATTTTCCTTTTTTATAATCATATATATATTTGCTTTCTGCTGACCTCGCAGCTGCTCCTGTGGACATTAGAGGAGAAAAAGCTGCAAACTTGTAGGTATCTGATATTAAATTAGATATTTGTTTTTTCTGCTCTGCTTTTAATGGTTTTTGTTTAAAAACACCCACAGAAATCTTTTCAGATGCTTTTTGTGTAGCCCCACCTGCTATATCAAATACTCTTAATGGAGAATACTTCCCACCTGATTTTTCTATTAAAGCTTGTCTCCTTTGTTCCTCAGTTGGCGATTGTCCATATAAAATATAACCCTGAGACTTTGCTTGTTCATATGTTAATCCTTTAGAAATTGCACTTCTTTCTCCTTTTGTTCCTGTTAATAATAAATTTATAGAACTTCCACCAGATAAATCCTTATATCTTTCTTCTTGTGTTGCTAATTTTTCTGCTATTTGTATATCTGTTTGACCCATTAACTTTTTTTGCCATTCATATTCTCCTCCAAGAAACTTTATTGGAGCTTTAACTATTTCCTTCCCTAAATCACTAGCCCTATTAATTTTATTTAATTCTTGTGGTGTTGGGGGTCTTATTACTGCAGTTCCTTGAAATTCTGTTCCTCCTGCTGCTGTAGCCTGAACAAATCCACCTAATTGTGAAGAATATATCTCTCTGGGTTTCATTTCTGCTGGTAATTCTATCTTAGTTTGATTTTTATTAATCCCTTGAGCACTAACTAAACCGATTCCAGAGACAGACATTCCAGTTATAGGAGATAATTTAATTCTTTCTTGCCTATCCATTCTAGCAGAACTATCATTTAAATCTCTAATTATATTTGGAACTTCTATTGAAGAATTAAATCCCACGGCAGCAGATTTCTTATCTTCTATTGTTGGAACATCTCCTTCTAAATAACCCTTAGCCTTCAAAAATCTAACCTGTGATTCAGAAAAAGCCTCATCTAAAGGCTTACCTTGATTATAAGATTCAATAGCAGAACTTAACTTAGCTTGACCTTCCTCTATTAACTTTCCTTGTTCTTTCATCTCTTTTAGATATTGATAAGTATAAGGATTGTCAAAATCAGAACCAGATAAAAAGCCAATAGGTATTTTATCTCTATATAACTTTTTAGCTTGTTCTAATCCTGATTTTCTTAAATCATAATCTTTAATCTGTGATTCTACAGGTTTTAACTTCTCAGTTTCATACTTTTGAAGTTCTTGTTCAAATTGTTCTACTTCTCCTTTCTTTGTTTCTAGCTTTTGTTCTGATTGTGCTATTTGTCTTCTTATTTGTCTTCCTTTTAATCCCTTTCCTATAGTTCTACCTCTTAATGCTTGCTGACTTGTTCTAGATGGTAGTGCTTGTCTTGCTTTTTCTAATTGAGCTTTAGCTTTTTGAGCTTCTTCTCTCCTTTGTGTTAAGTTTTGTCTTGCTTCTTGTGCTTGTTGTCTTGCTGTGTTTATATCTACCATTAATCTTCTAAAAGAACTTTTAGTTGCTTATTTATCTTCATGTCTAGTAAGTCTTCCTTAGTTATACCTGCTTTTTTCATTTTATTCTTCCTAAAACAAGTTACTAATTGTCCATTGCTCTTATTTTCAGACACTTTAGTTAAAATATCTTTTAATTTCATATAAATTACATGTAGAATTGTTTTATAAATATCGATTATCTAAGCCAATCTAAATCTCTATCTACTTTCTTACCAAATTTCTCTCTAACCATCTTAGCAAACTTACCTAATTCGCTTGCAGCTACAGTCCACTCCCCTAATCCAATACCATTAGCTTCTTGTAATTTTATTTTGGCTATTACTTCTCCTGAATTCCAATTAATCTTTTTAAACTTCATTAAGAACCTCCACTAGTTAAGACAGCATAAATTATAATTCCTACTAAGGCTGCTACTCCTATTATTTTAATCCAATTAGCTATTGGTTTCTTTTGATTAGTTTGTTCTAATAACATTTTATCCATCAATATTTGATAACCTTTTTTATTAGTTCCATTGAATAATGATTTCTGATAATGTTCTAAAGGACTAAATGGTTCTACACTCCAACTAGGAAGAATTATCATTGGATTTCCTTTTTTATCGAATATTGAATATCCTGCACTTGCTAGTCTTGGAATTTTCTCATGTAATATTGTTTGGTCTTGTATCTGATACTTATTAAAATGATATGTTCCATTCTCATTTATTGTTAATACAGTTACAAAGTTTTTCTTTTTTTGAGTTCCACTTACCTTTTTACCAAAAGGAAATTTAAATTTCTTTTCTACTATTTGGTCTTCTTTTTGTTTTTTTATAAATTCTTTTACTTCATTTATATCTTCTGTTAATCCCATGTTTTACCTCCATTTTATTTAGTTCTTATCATAAGGGTCTCCACCTTGTTGTTCTATTTTTTTACTTCCAAACATTCCTTTATTTTCTTTTCTTCTCTTTGTTATATCTGCTACTGCTTTTGTAGTTGTTGTTCCTTGTCTTACTATAAATCCTTCTCTTGATAGTGATGAAGATACTGTTTCAGTTGCTGATGCTAAGAAGAAGTTCTTAAAGAAATCATTATTCATTATCTTATCACTTATTCTAGCCATCTCTAATGCTCCTCTGACATTCCATCTAGGAATACCTAACTCATTAAAATCTTTATCATCTCTTAGATTACCTACCTTGATAATTGTCTCTGGTTTTTTCTCCTCTACTACACTCACTAAAAAACTATGTAAATTATGCTTATCATCTGTTTGAGGTGCATTGTCTTTCATAGTCTGAGCTAACTTAAATAAAGCTTCTTCATCAGACATTTCTTCTTCACTCATTGTTAAACTTAAATAATCCTACTTTAATTGCTCTGAATAAAATTGATATTAATCCTACTGCCCAGAAAGCTACTACTCTCCAACCAATAATATTAAAGAATTTATTAAATATAAGAACTAATAAAAAGGGTGTAAAAATATATACAAAGGTATCAATTCCACCCATTATTGCTATTATTGTTTTTAGTGCTTTATTCATTTATTACCTCTGGAGGATTTATTACCTCTTTTATTTCCTTAAATAATTCTACCATTGTTATTTTTTTTACCTTACAATAAACTATAGCTGCTATTGATAATAAAACCAATACTACAATCAAATTGTTTATTAGGTTTTCTTGCCATCCCATTAGCCATTTAATTTTATAGGTCTATGTCCTTGTTTCTGCATAGAGATTGGTTGCCAACCAAATTTAGTTAAATCTTTTAATACATATTCTGCTTGTTCTTTTTCTGTTTTTAATCCTTTCATTTTTGTTTTAAATCTTTTTATTGCTATTTTTCTCCATTCTTTATTTTCTTTTAAATCTGGAAACTCTTTTATTACACCTGCCTTATCTAATTTTAATCCATCTATTGTAGCGAATTGCATGGAGGTAGAACTTCTAAAAAAACAAGTTGAATCTTTTATTCTAACCTCCATTACATCTCCACAATATCTAAACAATATTCCTATCATAATTTCTTTTTTAACTCATTTAAATCATTTGCAATTTGAACTAATAATTGTTCTGTGCTTAGATTTTCTCCTTCTGGACTTTTAAAAGCTAAACCAAAATCTGTTGGAACTCTTACTAATTCAAATTTTTCTTCTGTTTTTTCTTCTTTAGGCATTTTTTTCCTCCTCTTGGAATTTACTTATTAGTTTTAGATTATTTGTTATTAAAACTAAATCCTCTTTTTTTAATTCTGAGTTCTTGGGAATTAAAATATACTTGATACCATCTCTTCTTTCTTTCACTTTCTTTATTTCCATAAATCCCGCCTCCTAAATGTAATACCATTATAATATCTTATAATTAAGGTTTTATAAATATCGATTATAAGATATTATAATTATAAATCTAGTTTCTCTAGTGAGGCTTTTATTCCGAAATAAGCACCAAGCATTAAAGTTATAATTCCTATTCCCCAAGTATATACATTGTCTTTTACATCAGCTATTCCATAGAACAATACAAATAGTCCTACTAATACCAATCCAAAAGAACCAAGCATAACTATCCAAGCATCTTGTGTCCAATAACCTAATACTATAATTCCTATTGATAGGATTAATATAACTATATAAAATCCTACTGACCAATTATATCCTGATGGTGTTATTGAAAAATCCTTACATACAACAGTATCAGTTCCACTTACATCTCCTATAGTGCAATACTGGTAGTTTCCTATCTGTTCTGTATTACAATAAGTATAATTAAATGAACTACTATCTTTAGTCATACTAGCTTGAATTGATTCTTGGGTTAAGTCTGGCTTAGTAATTGTTGTAATTTTAACATAGCTACAATCTGCACATTCTTGAGGTAGTTGAATACAATCAAATTGTTTTCCCTTTAATATTCCTCCAGAACTTTCTGCATTAACAAAACTAATTAAGACTAAACAAAGCATCAAACTCATCAAAATTCTTTTCATATACAATCAACCTCCTTATACCAACTTAAATCAGTATTATAGTATCCAAATTTTCTATATCTACATAGATTTCCAGTAGTTGTAGTAGTTCCAGCAGTTACATTAATATAAAACATTCCAGTTACATTTTGTCCACCATCGTCAGTAGCAGTGATATTTAACCAATAAGTTGTAAGGGTATCTAAGGCACTTACATTAGTTATTAATCCAACATTACTAATATTAAATACAGAAGTATCATTTAAATTATAATCACTAATAGAGCCATCATCAGAAGCTGTAATTGATTTACTAAATGAAGTATTAACTGTGTGTGTAAAGTTTCTTAGATTATCAAAAGTTGGTGGATTATCTATTACAGCATTAATAGTCAGTATTCCACTTACACTATCAGAAGTATAATTATCATTTCCAGTAGTATTAAATGTATAGTTATAACTTCCTGCCTCTAAAGTTTGAACATCAGGATTACTCACAGCACTATCATTTCTATATAAGTTACAAGTAACTTCACTTGGACAATCTAATCCACTTACATTTGTTTCAGTCCCATAATCTTCATTGTTTGATGGTTCAAAGTTTAAACTTAAACTAGGTGTTGCTTTATCAACTACAAAAGTCTCCTCATCATAAGTGTTAGTGTAATTAGTAGTATCCTCTCTTATAGCTGTAAAGTTATATGAACTAGCACCTAATTGTTGAACAGAATTATTACTTATTTCAGTTCCGTTTCTGTATAATGTGAAAGCACTATCACAATCAGACCATACTAAAAAACTATTGGGATAAGTTATAGGACTTGTTTCATTAAATAATACTTGACAATCACTTTCAGATTGATTAACTTCTGCATATAAATAAACACTTGAAACATCTGTATAATTCTCATTTCCAGTAACATTAAACTCATACTCATAATATCCAGCACCTAACTGAACATCTATATTATTATCAGAAGTTATATCTGTCCCATTCCTGTAAATAGCTAATGTTCCTGCATTAGTATTAGCAGAAGTATTAATTGTATTAGGATAAACTATTGAAATATTATCTGTTACATCATTTAGATAATAGTTTAAAGTAGGTGTTGCCTTATTTATAGTCAATAAATCACTATAACTTTTAGCAGAATAATTAGCATTTCCTGAGGTATTATAAGTATAATTCCAACTTCCTGCCCCTAATGATTCTATGTGTGGATTACTTACTGAGCTATCATTTATATAAAAATCACAAGTTAGTTGGCTTGGACATCCTAATCCAGTTGCAGTAGTTTCAGTTCCATAAGTTTCACTATCTAATGGACTTAAATCAATATCTAATATATAACTTGAGTTTTGAACTACTGAGTAAGTTCCTGTTTCAGTATCATTTCTATTACCTGAACTATCATTAACATACCATCTATAAACATAATCTCCTACTGCTAAGTTTCCAGCATCATAGTAATATTCATCTCCATTATTATTAACTGAATAATTAACTCCATCAAATTCAAACAAGATAGCATCTAAACTTGTGTCATCAGTTATAGTTGAGTTGAATTGATATTGATTACTTGGATTATATTCATTTCCATTATCTATTGAATATATTGTTGTGCTTACTGATGGGTTTGTATTATCAACTGCTGTCACATTTAAAGCCCATAAACTTGAATTAGTATTACCCAAACTATCATTTATAGAGATATTATAAACATAATAACCTTCAGTTAAAGCACTTACATTAGTTATTTGTCCAGTAATTCCATTAATTGTAACTAAACTTGTATCATTTATACTCCAATTAGCTAAACCAATTCCATCATCATCTGCTGTTGGAGTGTAATCTAAAGAGTTAGTTTCAGCTATTGTCTGATTAACTAAACTTGTAAAATAAGGTGGAGTTGTATCTATATTAAATGCAACACTATCAGAACCCTCATTTCCAGAACTATCATTACAATAAACTATCCAAGTATTACTTCCTTCTGTTCCTATTACCTCTGTAAAATTAGTTCCAAAACTTACAGGACTTGAATTAGTAACACCATTATTCTTTGAATACCAACACTTATCTCCATTATCATCACTTGCTGTATAGTTTAAATCTAAAGTATTAGTTGCATACCACTCATCAGTCTCAGGATAAATTATTGTAACACTTGGAGCAGATGTATCTTCATAAGTTATAGTCCAACTTTCCCAATCTGCTGTATAGTTTTCATTTCCATTATAACTTAAATTTACTACATAATCTCCTATTCCTGTTTCTTGAAATGTATATGTTAAATTAGTTGTTGAACTTGAATTAACTTCCTCTCCATCTATTGTTAAATTTAAAGTTCCAAATGTCCCATTTATTAAATTACCCTCAATACTTACTTCTGTGTTTACTTCTACTGTTTCACTTGCTCTTGTCCCATCTAACTCTAATTCTACTCCTCCTGTTGCTTGATTAACAACCAATTCAAAACTATCAATACTATCATTAGCAGAATAATTAGCACCACCTGTAGAATTATAAACATAATTATAAGTTCCAGCACCTAACACAACAGCATCAGGATTTGAAACCTCAACACCATCTCTATATAATTTATAATCAACATCTCCATCTCCAGAATTACTCTCTGAACCTTCTACATCCCCAGTAGTTCCATAAGTTATTGGTGTTGTTCCTGTTATACTTCCTGTTAAAACTGCTTTATTAATTACAAAATACTCTTCATCATAAGTATTAGAATAGTTGCTATCGTCTGTTCTAATTACACTAAAGTTATAAGTATCAGCACCTAAACTTTGTTCTGAATTATTACTTATTTCAGTTCCGTTTCTATATAAATTAAAATCTGAACCACAATTAGTATAAACATTAAAGCTATCTCCATAAGTTAAAGGACTTGTCTCACTAAACAATATATCACAAGCAGAAGTATTTTGTGTTATGTTTAAATTATAAATAGTAGAATTAATATTACCTGAACTATCATTAACACTAACATTTACATAATAATTTCCAACAGCTAACTGATTAGTCCAATTTAGATAACCTGTATTATTTATAATAAAGTTAGTTGTATCATTAACAAAATAAGTATCTATTTCAACATTATCAGAAGCATCAAAGTCCACTCCACTCCAATGAACTCCATATTCTATTGAAGCATTGTTAGGTATTGTATCCCATTGTGGATTTTCACTATCTGCTCCACTTGTAGTAACAACAACAAATATCTCAGAAGCATTCATATTTCCAGCATTATCAGTTGCATACCATCTATAACCTATGGATAAATCTTCTGTTGAATTTAAGGTTTTAGTTACATTCGCCCATTGAGGAGTAGAAGTAAAATTAATAGCACTATCATTAACCCAACTTCCTGTATTATTAGTTGAAAATATATATTGTCCTGCACTTTCTAAAGCTGTTTCATCATTCCAATATAAACTAAACTTTGTGCTTTCTCCTGCTACTGTATTATTTGTTTGATTGTTTGAATATGTTGGACTTGTTGTGTCTTCTTCTGGTTCCCCACCTGCTTCATAACTTTCCAAAGTCATATTACCGATTAAATAAGGTGTGTAAAATTTGTTTGTTCCATTAGTATAATAATTAATTCTTACAGAAATATTATCAGGATTTTGAGAAATCTCTAATTCATTAGCAATACAATCCTCAAAATAAACCTCTGTTCCATAAGAATAAGCACTGCCATCCTGAGTTCCAACCTGAACAGATAAATTAGTTTCTAAATTTGTTTGACAATCTCTTAAAGTAATATTTACTTTATCTTCATTACCTGTATCACTTACATTAATTTCATTTATTTCTTGTGTTCCTGTTGGTTTAAATCTTGGTGCTGTTTCATTGTATATTAAGTTAATCTCACTTTCACTTAAGCTTTCATTAAATATCATAAACTCATCAATCATTCCATCAAATTCATTTAAACCACCAGCTCTACCAATATAAGAAGTTCCATCAGAATCGAAGATACTAGCACTTGCCCCATCACAAATTAAATTCTCTCCATCTACCCATAGACAAACATCAGTAGCACTTAATCTTGTTACAGTAATAAAATGCCACTCTCCATCTCTCAAATCTAATCCACTATTGATAGTAAAACTATCTCCAAAAGCACCTAAAACAGATATATCATTTGAGAAATCAGAATAAAGAATTCTAATATAATCTCCTGTTCCAAATTGTGCAACATATTGTGACCCCTCTCCATTAGAAGCTCTACTTAAAGCCCAAAAAGACATAGTAAAATTAGAACTTCCCATATCTAAAGAACTACTATCTGCTACATCAAAAGTTACAGTATCATCAGTTCCATCAAAACACATTCCATTCCCATATTTACCACAAGTAGAATTAGATACAGCATCTCCTACTTTTGAACCATCATAACCCTGACTTGTTAAATCATACACACTTGCTGTTTTTGTGTTTTCTTTTTCTCCATCAAAAGAATAGTATAAAAGTAAGTTATTATCATTAGTTGCTAAATGTGAATAATTAGCTTGAATACTCACATTAGTTAAACTTGCATCTGTATAAACCTCAGCATTAGATAACTCAATAGTCGGGTCTATATCTTTATCAGAAATAAATATAACTTCTAAATTATTTTCATCAATATAATTAAATTCACAATTAGCACTTATATTCTTTTCATCAACTTCAAACACTCTTGAACAAACATCACTAAAATCTATCTCGTGAGTTTCAGGAAGACAATAGTTAGGTATTGTATTACTACAAATACTATTTCCAGTTAAAACATAAGTTTTAATTCCATTTTCATATAACTTAACATCACTCTCTACTAAATAACTAAAATTATGTAACTCTCCATCTTCCATTGCATTTTGTATAGCACCAAATTTTAAATTATTTTCATTCTCTATTATTGTTAAATTGCTTACTTCTGCTGGGACATCTTCATCAGTTAGAGTAATATTAATACTTCCAATATCAGTTAGATAAGAGATAAAAGTAGAAATCTCCCAAACATCAGAAGTAGAACCTATGTGTATTTCTTTATCTTTATATTTATCATCAATTAAATAACAATCATAATCCTTTTCAGTTTTATCTTTATTTTTTATCTTTTCCTTTACTTTTGGTTCTTTATCTTTCTTATCCTTTTCTTTTTCATAAACATCTTTCTCTTTAGTGCAAATATATCCCCCATCTTTATAAGAATCAATCAAAGGGTCATCGTGTTTAAGTTTTAAATCTTCTTTTATTTGTATTTGTCCTAGATTAGATATTTCATCTTGTATTTCCTCCCTCCCACTACTTTCAAACCAAGTTAAAGGGTTATACCAAGATGCTGATGTAGTAGAAATAGTAAAAAATAAAAAAAGGAAGAGTGCCGACAAAATAACTACCTTTATGGACTTAGCCTTTGTCCTGCTCTTCCTTTTTTCTTTAAGAATCTTTTGTTTCAATTTTTATCTCCTCAGATTTAGATTAATCCTGAGTTTCTTAGACCTTGTGCTGCGATTCCTATAGAAGAAGTTGCAATAGCAAGAGCGAAGAAAAGAGTTGTTAATCCAACTAATGTATCTGCTGCTCCTGTTACATTACCATCTGCTTGTGCTGTTCCTACCTGTTGTGCTACTGTTGGTAGAAGAGCTGTTCCTACTAAAATCACAATAAAGCCACCTATAATATTTCCTAACATGTTCTATCTCCCCTCCTAAATGTAATTGGGAGAAACCCAATCGAGTATGAAGTTGTAACCATACAAGAATAACAAAATAATGTTTTATAAATATCGATTATCTATCTTGTTTCTTTTTTTGTATATTTTATATAGCTAATTCATTATAATATCTTATAATCGATATTTATAAAATGTCAAATAGATAGATTACTATGGCTTACTCTAGAGATTTAAATAAATCTAATGAAACTGAGGATGAAAGGATTTCAAGAATTAATTCTGCTGGATTAATTAACTCAACTTTAGAGAATTTATGGAAAGATGTTTATAATGCTATGAGTAAAGGAGACTATTTTCTATGGAATGTTAAATTAGATGCTATTTGGTCTTTACTTGGAGGAGATTGTAAGGATAATGACCCAGATGATAAATATATTACTGAATTAAATCTACAAATTTATAAAAAAGGAAGTCTAAAGAGTAAAACAGGTCAAGGATTTAGTAAAGAATCTAATCCTAACAATGCTATGCAGTATTTATTGCTAGTTAAAAAGAATTTATTTCTAAGAAGGCTTCAAAATAGGCAAGGAAAGGGAACTGCTTATGAAGATACTGATGAATTTGATTGGGAATAAATGGCAACAACAGAAGTAGTTAAAATAGTTAATCCAAAAACTAAAGAAAAAGTAGAATATGCAATGGATGTTAGATTAAGGTCTAATTTAGATAAAACTGCTAAGGATGTTCTTGAAAAAAAGGATAAAGATTGCTTTATTGTTGTTGATGGAGCAGAAGGTAGTGGAAAATCAACCCTTGCATTACAAATTGGTAAATATGTAGACCCAACTCTTGATATAAGTAGAGTTGTTTTTGATGCTGAGAGTTTTAGACAAGCAATTTTCAAAGCTAAGAAGAATCAATGTATTATTTTTGATGAAGCTTTTAATGGATTGAGTTCTAGAGCTAGTTTAAGTGCTATGAATAGAGTTTTAGTTGGATTAATGATGCAGATGAGACAAAAAAATCTATTTATTATTATGGTTTTGCCTACTTTCTTTCTTTTGGAGAGGTATGCTGCTATTTTTAGGACAAAAGCATTGGTTCATGTATATGAAGTTAAAGGAAGAAGGGGATATTTTAGGGTTTATAACAAAAAATTAAAGAAATTGTTATACTTAATCGGTAAAAGGGATTATTCTTATAATGATAAGAGGGTTAGGACTAAATTCTATGGGAGATTTTATGGAAAATTTGCTCTGGGAGATATGGATATTGAGACAAAGTATAGAAAAAAGAAGATGAAGGCATTGGAAAGCACTTCTCAAGACCCTATGTCTGCTGGACAGATAAAATATAAGGAACAAAGGGATATTTTGCTTTGGAGATTAAGAAAAGAATTAAAAATGACCTATCAAGAGATGCAAAACTACTTAGAAGAGTATGATTTTAGTATAAATTACTCACAAATAAGGAATATATGTGTTAAATTTGGAGATAATGCAGAAGAAAAGAACAAAAACCAGAAAAATCAAGAGAAAAATGACTTAAATGAAGATAATCCACCTAAAAAGGAAGAAAAGTAAGGGTTTTGAGGTTTTTCTGCCGGTTTTTCCCTTTTAATTTTTGATTTTTGGGGTCTTTCTAGGCATTTTGTCGGTTTTTTCCGGTTTTTTGGCATATTTTGAGTTTTTAATTTTTAAAACTAGTATAAATAAAGTGTATAGGGATAAATAAAGAGGTTTTTCCAGTATAGAAGAGTTTTTTTAAGGTTTTTCTAGGCATTCACTACCTTTTTTTAGCTATACCCCTATATTTCCTATGGAAATAGCCTATTTCTATGCCTAGTTGGTGTTTTTAGTCAGAAAATCAAGGCTTTGACACCCTTTTTAGTGATTCTGTATGTTTGAATCAAGGCTTTGGAGCATTACTAGGCATTTATTTAATTAAAATCAAGGCATTGATTAATTTTAGAAAGTTTTTCTAGGCATCATTAAAAAAAAGTGCTTTAAAAGGGTGTTATAAGGTGTTATAAGAGTGTTATTTTAATGCTTAAAAAGTGAGAAAAAAACTTAAATTTTGTTGTTATTTTTTATCATATTATAGTGTTCATATTAAACCCATTATATTTATGTGGGAATTAATCGCATAATCTTAATGCGATTAATTAAACAAATAGTATAACAAGATGTAACCACTATATAGTTTATGTTACTATTATATAATTACAAATGTTATAAAATCTAAAACCGAAAGGTTTAAATACTTTATAATATTACTTATTTTATGAAACAACAATTTATAACATTAAAAGAATTGAATAAAAGACATACTAATAGTATGTTTAAGTATAAGATTAAACCTATTAAAAAGGTTATAGGTTTAAGTTTGATTGGTGTTGGGTTGATAACTCTACCTGTTCCAACAGGGAGCTTTATACTAATTGGGTTAGGTGTTGGGTTATTAAGTCCTATTAGAATAATGTTTTTTATATTCCAATGCCTTGATTAAATGCCTTGATTTTAATTTTTCTAGATTTGAATGCCTTCAATACTTTGAATGCCTTGATAGTCGATATTTATAAAAGATTAATTACATGTATTATTATGAATTTTATTAAAGCAGAAATGGATAAGGATTTCAAGGCATTAGGTTTAAAGAATCAAAGGAGAACTGTTAGGGTTTTAGACCAAGTAGCTAAATCTAATACAGATAAAAAGATAGATAGAGCTAGGAAGGCATTGGCTCCGGGCAAAAGAATATCTAAGACAGGAAAGGTGTATTGGGAGACTAGAGCTAATAGGTCCGATAAGGTTGGTTCTAATATTTAAATTTCTTTTTAATCCACCTATATAATTTTTCTAAAGGACTTTCTATTGGTTTATAGTTTATTTCCTTTAGTTGCTTTCTTAATGCCTCTACTTCTTCATCTGTTTCCATTATTTGAATATTACTTCTAGATTTCCTTTTTCTGGTTTTTGTTTAAAATACCATCTTGCATAAAATATAAATTCATTATTCATTTAATCTTACTATAGGGTCTCCTCTTGTTTGAACTTCTTTTGGTTCTACTTCTTCTTCTATTTCATCACAAGAATCCCTTATATCAGCCTTGTCTTTAGGGTCTCCTAATAAAGATACTATGTTAGAATAGTTAGTATAGTTAGTTATGTTAGAATAGTTAGTATAGTTAGTT
>JBKHBO010000085.1:0-4966 GCA_046542315.1 Clostridia bacterium | reverse complement strand
TTCAAAAGCAATATAAATTATAACACAATAGATATTTATATAAAAATTATATCTGTATCATAAACTGCAAATCTTTAAAATTTCACAATTTTATCACAAAATACATATTATCTTATATAAAAACTCTAATGCAATCAAAAAAAGACTACCAAGAAAGTATTTAGCCTCCTTGATAGTCTTTTATTCAATCAATTAAATGTTCTAATTTATATAACTAACAGTTTTATACTGGGCCGCCGCCTAGATTTAACCAGTCAATAAGGATAAATCTTAGTCTACCAATCATAAGACTCATACGTCCCATAGCTGCATTACCAAATAACGCACCAAACGCAATCATCATTATATAACGTCCAAGAGTACCAGTATAGTTAAATACAGGGTTTGTATCTTTTCTAGTGAAGTAGAAGAACATCAATACTGAAACAACACCAAATACAATTATAATATTATTAATACTATTTAATGGCACTATAGTTGCATTAATTTGATTTAAGAATTCAGCTGTGATTGTACTTCTTACAGTTAGTCCTACACCGATACCAACTAGTGCTGACATAGGAATACGAGATAACCATAATTGTCCTTTTATAAATCTTGCATATAATAAGATTCCTAATACTACAGGTATAATCTTTAGGAATTCACCATCTTCAGCGATAGGAACAAAAGCATTATTCTGCAAGTTCTCCCAACCTAATATCAGTGAGTGAGCTGCAGCTATTCCTACATATAGATGCTCAACTAAACGATAGTAAGGATTCTCACCAATAGCAAACGACAATAATCCGAGAGTTATAAATGCGGCAATCCATGTTTGTAAAGTTTCCATTATTTAACCTCCTTTATTTCTTTTTCCTATCAGGATCTGCATAGTAAGCTATGTTCCCGATTAGAACAAAGAGAATTATTGCCAAGTGTCCAAATGAGTAAGAGTCCATCGCAGCTGTTCCAGCTCCTGCGAAACCATACAATGCTTCATACTCACCAGCACCACGTAGACCATTCAAATATGCAACTAACTGACCAGAGTTGTAATATGGCATTGCACCAGCAACTGATACTGATACCATAACTGTGATAAATTCAGTTTTATAAGGGTCTACTACCTGACGAATAAATTCTGGAGTACCTGGAGTACCAGATCCAAAGTCAACTATCAAGTCAATATCGCTTGCATCTTCTACGCCTTCTAAAACAGGAAGCTCATCACTTCTGTTTCCTCTTCTATCTCTTCTGAAAGTTCCTGTTACATCTTGTGCAAAAGAAGAAATGGCGTTCTCTGCACCAGCTACATAGCCAAGACTTGCATAGTCTTCTCCATATACCCAGTCAGTTCCAATCCCTGCCTCTTGTAAGGCTTCCATATTAATGTCTGCAAACATAGGTCCTGAAACCCAGAATCCAAGCATTATTAATTTTACACCCTTCTTTTGTTCAAGGATATGTCTCATTACTGCTAAAGCACCTGGATTTAATTCATCTTTACTTGTTGGGGCATAATCAAATGATAATACAACAACATCACCTGGCTCCAATGCATCTACCCTATCATAGAAAATCTGTGTGTTCTTAGCAACTTGGAAAGGTGCTCCTATTGGGTTTAAAATAGGGAACCCTAATGCAATAAGCAGTATTACATATATAATACGCCTGTCAATATTTCTTAAATTTTTCATTATTTATATCCCCCTTTCTACTCTCCGCCACCAAGGTGACCACGCTCAATACCCATAAGAATACGGATTCCTAGAGCTATAGCACCTATACTAGCACCAATCATAATACCACGCTGAGCGGCCATATTAGGAACGTCCATGATCCAATCTTTAAAGCTAGGCATCTCTTGATAAATAGCTTGTCCAATTGGGGCATTACCCAACATAACTAATGTAGCAGATATTAAGAGTATAGCAGAGTCAATAGATCTAGCTGTAAATGCACGATATGCAGCTGAAGCGATCCATAGAGCAAGTAAAGCGTACATCATAGCACCTGCAGGAGTAAGTACAAATTCGAATCCGAAGTTGTAAATGTCTCCTGAAGAAGTATCAATAAATCCAATAATAGCTTGTACAAACATTATCATAACCAATGCTACTGAATACTGCCAGTTTGCTCTTCTTAAAGAAATTCTTCTTATGTGAACTCTTGATAGGTTTACAAAAGCAAGTCCTAGTGCTAGAGCTGCTATAATAACACCCCAAGACTGAATTTCTGAAGCAGCGGTATCAATGAAACCGATGTTAAAGAAACCGTCTAGAATGAGTACTACTGCAACAATAACTGTGAAAAGTACCATTAAATCTTGTCTAGTCATTTATCTCAAACCTCCCTAATTCGCGATCAGATCGCGTATTACACTAGAACCAGCAGTAGAAGCTAGTACTCCAACTACTAATAATACTAGACCGTACAATTTACCTAAATCTTGTCCAGCAATTGATCCTAGTCTTACAGGGTTACCTGAACAAACAGCTCCTGCCGCGTATAGTTCTTCACCGATTAGTGTATAATCTGATGCTGCTACGAAGAAAGGAACCTGGTGAATATTTGCAGTTCCGCAAATTGAAATAGATCCTGCATGGAAAGCAGCCTCTACTAACATCAATGACTCAGCCCAGAAAGCACCAAGCATAATATTAGCTGCAGCTTTTTCTCTGTTAATTATACCCATAGCACCAGCAACGTATGCAAACTGCTCACTTGATAGGTATTGTACGCTATCCTCGTCAAAAGCTTCTATAGCTCCTTCTGCCATATATGCTTGTCTAACAACTTCTTCCGCTAATGGCAATACGGTTGGCTGACGAATTGTAACAATTATTCTAGCACCATATCTAGCAACTAATTTAGCTAAATATCCTAGCGTCTCTAGTCCAGCAAATGTTTGTGCAGCTGTAGTTCCATCAAGAGCTGCTATCCCTGGTGTAAAGTGTACAATTCTACCCATCTCAGTCGCACGTCCAACAGCCTCTTCCATTGCTTCTACTCCAGCAATAGTTCGAATTTCGATGTTCATTCCACCTCTAGCTCTTTGAATCATAACTACGATAAAGCCAGAAACAATCAGTAATGAAATAAAATTAAAAAGCATTCCATCTTTCATTTGTATAAGACACCTCCTATATTATTAAAAAAAAATACCAACTAAGTTAACGACACGTTTTTTGACAACTACCACTCCTTTCACTTTCTCACGCTAGTAACTATTCGATAAAACCATCTTAACTCCTGCTAAATTCCAAAAATTTTTATATTTTTTTTGAAAAAAGTGTGTAATTTCTGATTTCAGCAGGTTCTAATTTCCATCTTTGTCATTTTAGTGCACAAAAAAACACTGTTCAATTAATTCTTTTGACTAGTAAGAACTTATTTGATATTTTAACTTAGATATAAGTTTTATCAAAGGAGAATTAAAATGGATAATTTACTCCCTATATTAGCCAGCATGAGTGTCGGTGGAGTTATTGGTTACAGTACTAATTGGATAGCTATTAAAATGTTGTTTCGTCCTTTACATGAAATCAGAGTTTTAGGTTTTAAATTGCCTTTTACCCCTGGAGTTATACCTAAGCAAAGAAATGCTTTAGGAACCAGTATAGGTAAGACAGTAGAAAACTATCTTCTAACTCATGATTCAGTAAGTGAAACAATTAACTCTGCAACTTTTCAGTCATCAATAAAAGATATGATAGAATCAAATCTAGTAAAACAGACAAAAAGTGCAAAGACATTGCGTCAATTGTTTTCAAAAAGTAACATTAATAAAAAAACAATCAGTACATCTCTCCACAATATTACTTTAAATAATAGAAGAGCATTTGTCAAAGCAATAAGTAAATTCTGTGATTTATTTGTGAAAAATATGAGTTTAATTACCTTTAATGAGTTTTTTAGAGCCAAAAACGGTGAATATTTTACTTTCTTAAAGGAGGATTTTGAAGATCTATTTTCTAATATTTTCCATAATATGAATGATAATCTTGATAAAAATCTAAGAATTAATGATCTTTTAACTCAAAGCACCAAAGAAAATATGGAGAATATGGTTACAAACCTGTTGCCAACTATAATTGAGCGCATTGCTAAGATATGTGAAAATGAAGAAGCAAAAGACTATTTATATAAAATTATTAATAAGTTTTTATCTGATAGCTTTTTAGGTAGTATTGTTAAAAATTTTGTTCCCGAAAAATCCCTAAAAAATATAGCAGCTGAGTCTTTACAAAAGCAGCTAAGAGATGAGCAAACTCTTGAGCAAATTTACGAACTATTACCTAGGATATATAAAAAAGTTTACAGCACAAAAGTTTCTACAATATCAAACTTTTTAAAAGAGAATGAGCATGGGATTAGCAGTTTATCTTCCTCTCTGATTGTATATTTTCTTAATGAATATTTAGTTAGTATTAAAAACAAGTCTATTATAGATGTCTTTAGCGACTTCAATATAGATACAAATAAGAAGCTAAAAATATTCTTAATATCTCAATTTGAGGCACTAATAGAAGACAAGAATTCATTTAATGAAAAAGTGTCTCCAATAATTGACTCATTTCTAGATTTAAAAATTGCTCCCATGATTGAGTTTTTCTTAAGCTACTTAGATATATTAATTATCACATTAATGAGAGCGGTTGAAAGAATTGTAGACTTATATGGAGAAAATGTTTTAGAAGCTTTTGATGTGAAAAAGATGGTAGAAACACAAATAGAAAAACTGGATCTATTACAAGTTGAAGATATTATCTTAAGTGTGATGAATAATCAGTTAAAAGCTATTACTTGGTTTGGTTTGTTATTAGGCGCGCTATTAGGTCTCTTAATGCCTCTATTAAACAATTTATTACAATAAAAAACCAGAGTGCCCAAATTATGATATGCTCCCCATGGGGAGTGTTTTTTATAGGAAGAAAAAGTCAAATAACAACAGAAAAGAAACTAGAATGCATACTGAAGTGCA
>JBKHBO010000084.1:0-4977 GCA_046542315.1 Clostridia bacterium | reverse complement strand
AATAACAGGTGTTACTTCAGGGCTAGGAGATACTACTGTAGTACAATTAGCAAAAGAAAATGCTATATTATCACTTGTTGACATTAATAAAGAGGGTTTAGAGGAAATAAAGAAAAGACTTTAGCACATAACACTTTAAATGCAAATAGTTTATTTGAGTAAAGTTTGATTTACTGGATATTTATATTTTTAATGATACAATTTAAAGCACAGCAAGAAGAGTCAAAAAAGCAAATACATTTTTATAAAGGAGATGAGAGAAGAATTATGAAAATTGAAATCACTGGTTATAAAAATCTAAATGATGATAAGCTAAAGGAAGTAAACCATGGAAAGAAAACGATACTTATAGGAAAAATTGATGGTCAATATTATGCAGTTTCAGGAAAATGTACTCATCTAGGGTGTAATCTATATAAAGGTCAATATCATCAAGGAGTTATAACTTGCCCTTGTCATGGTTCTAAATTTAAATTAATTAACGGAAAGGTATTAGAATGGATTGGCGAATGGCCTAATATAGTCAGTAAGCTTACTAAATTGTTTGGTCTTGAAAAAGATTTACAAACTTATGAAGTATTTGAGGAAGATGACAAGCTGTTTATAGAAGTTTACTAAATGAAACTTTTTTTGGTTGATAAAATAACCTGCAATTTTATTTATAATATTAAGCACTTAAAAAACTCCCTGTTATTAAGAGGGAGTTTTTGATAGAAATCTTCTAAATCTATTGATTCCATATTGCTAAAATTATAGTATCAATGAAAGAAATAATTAATTAGATTATTTGCAACAAAAAAGTGTCTCAAATTGTGTAAAATGACTACAAATAGTGGTAAGTTTCAACTTTTTTGAATGGTAGAGTAAAATATATCATGGATTTACTTTATCTTTTGCTTAATTTATCCTCATACATAAGTTCATCAGCTTTTTTCATTAGATCTTCAATCGTGTCATCATTATTTTCTTTTACTGAATATCCAATAGAAACGTTTAATTTTAAATTATTATCACTCACTTTTTGATTATCTACTTTAATTGAGTCAAATATTCTTTGCTTTATAGATTCTGCAATCTCTTCACTAGATTCATGCATAATTGCAAGAAACTCATCTCCACCAATCCTCGCAACTATATCTTCTTCTCGGAAACAATTTTTTAAAACAGATGCAAATCTTTCAATCAATTTATCCCCTTCAGAATGTCCATAATTATCATTAACATACTTGAGTTTATCAATATCAAACATAAAGACGATTGTTTCTTTATCTTTAGCTTTATCTGCTAAAACTTGATTAACATAAGTTCTGTTATACAATCCAGTCATAGAATCATGATAACTAAGATACTTTAATTCCTTTTCTGATTCTACAATGATCTGATATTGCTCATTATTATGAAGAACTAATCCACAAAACTTTGCAACTTCTATTGCCAAGTTAAAATATTTATCAATGTATTGTGGGAACATAAAACCACTAGCATCGATAATACCATAAAGGGCATCATCCCAAGTAACTTTGATACAAAACCTATTTTCATCTCTAAAAATTATGTAACTATCTTCACTTGATTTAAAACTCTCTAGCTCTGACGGTGTGAAGTTTGAGCCAGCTCCCCAAAAATTAAATTCTTGTGCTCCAAACACCATAAAGAAGAGTTCTTTAATTTTACCTATTACTTCTCTCTTACCTGTAAAAGTTGAAATTTTGCCTAACATGTCAAAGACAGCAGAATACTCTGCGCACTGACTCCTCAACTCATTAATCATTGCAGAACTTTTTTCCTCTTTTTTTCTTAAGCGCCATTCATAAACTTTACTTTTTAATATTAGCCTTAAAGCTTCAAGTTCAATGGGTATTATAATATATGGAAGCCCTATATAAGAAGAAAGCTCTTTTAAATAGTTTTCAGCATTTTCTTCAATTTTTGCATCAAGAAACACTATCTGCTTGCTTGTTTCTTGAAAAAAATTTCTTGCTGTATACTTATCAAAGCCCATTGCGTTAATATGCTCTTTCAATTTATTCAGCCAACCTGTACTTATAATGTAGCTACCTTTGGCTGTTAAATAATCTATAAATTCATCACAAATTAAATGACTAAAACAGTAATTAGTAGTCTCTACATCGATTTGTGTATCCTCTGGTAAAAGATTTCTTGCATCACAAAGATTACTACACACAAGAATACTATTTTTATGACTTGCATAGCTCAACATTTCCCTAACTGAATTTTTTCTACCTTTATGATCACATATATCAGGAAAGACATGCAATTCGACTTCATCAAATCTTTCTCTATCTATTACTTCCTTATATTCAGGATAGAAATTCTCACATACATATATTTGCAGTTTATTCATTTATCTCCCCACCTAAACTGGATAAGTTCCATATTCCTTAACTGTCTCAGAAATTTCCATAAGAGTGCTTTCTGAGACTTGCCATGGTATATCTCCATGATTATCAGATAAAATGAACCCTCCACCTTTAGCGGCTTTCTGGATAAGATTCTTCACTTTACTCTGAGTTGTTTTACTATCCCAATTCACCATTTCTATTCCATTTAAGTTGCCTAGCAGACATATTTTATCTTTAGCTTGCTTCTTTATCGCTTTAATATCGTCTTTTTCACTAAACCCAAGCACTGCAGAGCCAGTACTTACTATATCATCTAATACTGGCAGGCTAATACCTGAAGCAAGATGTGTTGCAGTGGCACCTTTAAATTTACTAATTGTCTCTTTAGCAATTTTGTGACCTGTTTCAATATATTTAGATCTTTCAATAATTGTTGGGGAAGCTAAAGGATCAAAATATGTTACTGCTGTCGCTCCAGAGTCAAATTGTGCATTAGCCCATGCTATGCAAAATTCTTGGTTTATTTTTATTAAATGATTAAATTCATCTTCTCTGAAATATAAAAGTTCAAGATATTTTTCAAATCCCATTTGCATTACTGGCAAAGAAAAAGGAGACATAACAACTCCTATAATAGGCACTTCATCTCCTACTTTATTTTTTAAAGTTCGTGTAGTCTCTAAAACTCTTAATAAAGGTTTTAACTCTTTAATTAGTGGCAGTTCTATGTTTTTGATTTGGGTAAAGTCACTAATGAATGGCTGTCCAGAGTTTGGAGGACCATCATCTATATAAATAACTTCACCTCCGAAAGCTTCAACTTCTATAGGTGCATAAGAAAATGTATAAAGACAATCATTACTAAATTTTTCTCTCATGCGGAGCTGTGCTTTCACTACATTCTTAGAATTAGAAAAATATTCTTTAACTGACATCCCCAACTCTTTTGCTCCATAAAAGGAAAACAAATGAAATACTGGTACACGATCTGGCTCTTTATGAGTTATTGCTGTCATTACACGTTCCATAGAATTCACGATTGTCTTCCCCTTTCTGAAAAAACATTTATGATTTTTTGCACTTCTACTCCACTTTTTCCATCCGCATCTGCATTAACTTGTTGCCAAAGATTGCTATCTAATCTAAACGGCGCACCACCAACGATTACTTTAGCTTCCGAACCTTTTTCCCTAAGCATTTGGACGACCTGTTTTACTTTTAGTGCTGAATTAAGCATTAAAGTTGATATCAAAAGCATATCTATATCCTCTTTAATTGTCTTATCAACAATTTCTTTTACACTTAATCCTTGACCAAAATCTTCAAGATGATACCCACTAGCTCTAAGGATAGAATATACAATCCTCTTACCTAGTGCATGGTGATCTAGCAACACACCAATTGCTATTTTCAATTCTGACTTATCAGCAACTGAATATTCAGGTAAGTATTTTTCAATTAGTCTTTCACATATAACACCACTCATATAAACTTGTGACAATGATAATTGTCCTTCTTCCCATCCAGATCCGATTCTTTCTAATGATTGTATTGTCAACTTCTCTATTTCTTCAAAACTTTGGCTCTTACTAAAACACTTATCGAAAACCTCTGCTGCTTTTATGCGATCTATTTCAAGTAAGGCTTGGTGAAAGTCTTCAATTAAAGTTTCTTTTGTCATCTTCATTTTATCCTCCTTTTGACATGCTTTCTTATTCTATATAAACTCAACTACATAATTCTATTAAGTAATAATTATTTGCAGTATACATGTAATATATTGACAAATTTCTAATCTATTCAACATTGTTTACTAAAAAAATCAAATAATCACTCTCTAAAAATTCTATTGCAATACTTCTCTTTAATTATACCACTTTAAACATTAACAAAATTGAAATAAAGCAGTTAATAAGTTCTATCTCTGTTTTATTTTCTATTAACCTACAAAAAGAAGATATTAATTTGCTTATCCACTATAAAACACCGTTAGTAATTACGTAACAGTTGGAGTTACTGTAAGTAAAGATGTATTCTTATGTTGCTTTTTCATATAATTATAGCTATTCTTAAATAAATATTTATAGAGGAGTATCCTTATGAAGCAATATTTAGAGAAAAATGTTAAAGTTGAAATTACAAACCCTATTGGCTCTGCATTTGAGAAAGGCAAGATATATCTTAATAATTATGGATCTGTAGGAGAAATTAATACCCATGTTTTAGGAGTTTATAAACCTATAAAAGAATATTATGGCAAAGTCATTGGAGTATTAAAAGGAGACATTAACGAGTTGATTGTAGCTAAAGAAGTGAGTGATTATTCTAAGGAACAAATTAAGGCACTCTTAGCTTATTATGTAGATTTTAGAAAAACTGAAGTTATTACATTAGAGTATTTAGCTCAACATATAAGAAACAGCGCTCGTGCTATAATAAAGAAAAGAGATAGATACCTTTTTGTCAGGCAAACTTATCTAGAAGAAGAATATTTCCATTTAGTTGGTGGTAACAACAGCTGCACATAAAAATAATAAACCATAATATAACATAATGAACTTAACACCTTCTATACATATGGTACAATAAATATAGGAGGTAGTGCTATGTCTAA
>JBKHBO010000027.1:0-25140 GCA_046542315.1 Clostridia bacterium | reverse complement strand
TTTTTGGAATTAGTTTAATATTTTTATACTCAGCAAGCAGTATTTATCACCTCGTACCAGGGCCAGACGAAGTCATTAAAACTTTAAGAAAAATTGATCATATGATGATTTTTATCTTAATTGCAGGATCATACACACCATTTTTACTTGTAGCGTTAGATGGTTTTTGGCGTTGGGGTATGCTTACTGGTATTTGGCTTATTGCAGTTTCTGGAGTAGTTTTTAAAGCTTTTTGGATTAATGCACCTAGATGGTTATATACTGCAATTTATCTAGGAATGGGCTGGTTAGCTTTAATTGTAATAGTTCCTTTAATAAGAGCTTTACCAACTGGGGCAATAGTTTGGCTTTTCCTTGGAGGAGCTTTTTATACGATTGGAGCAGTTTTTTACGCACTCAAATGGCCAAATCCAATTCCAAAAGTATTTGGATTCCATGAAATATGGCATATCTTTGTGCTGTTGGGTAGCTTTAGTCATTTTTGGTCAGTATATAAGTATGTATCAATGATAAAATAAGTATTTAGTAGGTGAAAATTTTGGTTGAGAAAAAAATGCGCTTAATAATAAACACAATAAAAGATTTAATAGAAAATACTTTTAAAGATGAGGTTGGCACATATAGTGCTCAGCTGGCATTTTTTTTAACATTGTCAATTTTTCCATTTTTAATATTTCTTATAAACTTTTTATCTTTTACAGATCTGGGTGGACAAGCTTTAGTATTAGATTTTACTAATTATCTGCCATTAGATATTGCAAAAATTATTGAATCTGTAGTAACAGAAACTGTACAAGCAAGCAGTGGTACAATTTTTATTTTAGCTATTTTGGGTACAATTTGGACCTCCTCAAAAGGTGCAAGATCGGTAATTCGAGGACTCAATAGAGTCTATGGAGTTAATGAAAGAAGGTCTATATTAAGACTTTATGTAGTTTCAGCAGTTTTTGTAGTTGCTTTGATGCTTATGATTACATTATCTATTACACTTATAGTTTTTGGAGAAGTTATTACTCAAACAATTTTTGATTTTGTTGGTTATTCACAAGTATTTTCAGCTATTTGGCCGTTTTTGCGATACGGACTAACTATAGCTATTCTTATGATCAACTTTGGCCTTTTATATAAATATGCACCAAATAAAAAGGTAAAATTCAAAAATGTATGGAAGGGTTCAGTTTTTGCTATTATAGGATGGGTACTTGTTTCTAGAGGGTTTGCTTTTTATGTTAATAATTTTGCAAATTATCAATTAGTTTATGGCAGCCTTGGTGGATTGATTGTCTTTCTACTTTGGCTATATTTCTCAAGCATGGTTATTTTAATTGGTGGTGAAATAAACAAACTTGATATAGAGAAAAAAGAATCTAGCTGATTTTAGCTGGATTCTAATAATTTCTTAATAATTTTTTTAGTTTCTTCAATTCTTAATATTGCTTTATTGTAATCACTATTTATAGAGTAAATAACAAATCTTCTTAAATATTGATAAGTATGCTCTAAATTGATTATCAGATTAATTTCTTCTTTAGGTATAAAGCCATCCATGTTCTTAATGAATATTTCTTTAACTTCCTCTTTATCTTCTTTGGTGAAAAATAAATATCTTGCTAATTCACTTGGCCAATAATGGCTTCTTGATTCATCCCAGTCAATTAAATATTTTCTATCGCCATATATTATATTGTGTGGAGACATGTCCCCATGACAAAGATGAGGAGTTCTTACTGGGAGAAGTTTTGCCAATTTAGTTATCTTTCCAAATAGATCAACCAAATAATCTTTCTCTAATAGGCCTAAATCAGTTAAATCCCAAATAGAAAAATCGTAGTTAAAAGTTCCTCCAAAGGAGTTATCAACTAGTTTATCGATGTTTTGATAATATTCAAACAAACTATTAGCTTTAAAGGATTCATCTAAGTTTCCAAAATAATTTAGTTCTATCTTTTTAAGATCTATAATCAATTCACAATAATCAGCTATCCACTTCTCATTATTGAAATTTCTACCAGGTACTCCTTCGATGTAGTTATATAAATAATATCCGTAAGGGAAGATGCTTCTTTTTATCTCAATGAGTTGATTTACATTTTCATTCTCACTAAGTAAGTCATAAGTAGCTTCAATTTTTGCTAAACTAGGATAATCTTTTCTAACTAAAATTTTTAATTGATAGATTGGCTTCTTTTCATCCATAATAGTATAATTGTGATTCATTCCTACGTCATTTTTGATAAAGGATGGGTTTTTTAGTTTTGAAATATGTTTTGATGATTTTTTAAGTAGGTTGAAAAGGTTTTTAAGCTCAACCTCATCTGGCACATATTTGTGATTAACCTTTTCTCTTAGTGAGCTATTCATTTAATTTAGCTCTGCCAAAAATGCATTCTTTTTCAATAAAGCCTGCACTTCTATAAATATGCCTAGCGGCATCATTGTCAATATCTACAGTTAGCCTTGCTTCCCAAAGATTTAATTTTTTACTAACGCTCATAATTTCATTAACCAATGCTTTAGCTACTCCCAAACCCCTAGAAGAAGGTTTGGTCCAAACTTCATCAATAAACATAGTACCTACTCGCTTATCTGCTTTTGGAATTATACTTGCTGATAAGTATCCAACCATTTTGTTTTCAATAATAGCACTGTATACAAAAAATGACTCATTTTCTAAAACAAATTTGTAGTCAATGTTTTCTTTAACAATATCTCTCTTACAATCTTTAGAATATTCTTCACCTGTTATTCTAAAGTGAATCATTTCTAAAAACTTCTCATAATTACTATTTGTAATTCTAACAATTTCAATATTACTCATTTTCTTTCACTCCTTTTATCTTTGCTGTAATTATATACTCTAAATCTTTAATGTCCTTTTGTGTGTTTTTTCCCCAGCTGTATGTATACCCAAAGTTATCTAGAGCTATTTTCAAATGTTTAGTCGCTATTCCCATATCTACATAATTTAGATTTTTTAGCATAAACCTTTTAATAAGATTAGCCTTAGCCATATATAAAGAAATAGAATCTTTTTCTACTAGAACTCTCCACGGCTGATTATTTACTGCTGAAGGAGCTACTCTAATAGCCTCTACTATAGGTAAATAATTATCATCTATTAAATCTTTTATTAATATATCACTAACGTCTTTTCTTTTTATTGATTCCTTATCTCTAAAGGGAGAATAGTCACTAGCTTTACCAACACTTATTAAGGATATAATACTTTGATTTATGTTAAAGTGTTTCTTTATCTCTAATCCACTAAAATTTGCACCTATCCAACAAGTAGCTAGTTGTCTTTTTGTTAATTCTAAAACAATTTGTTCCCCTCCATATCCCACATCAAGATATCCCTCTTTAGAATCTTCATTAGATAAAATTAAATAATATGGAGCTTCAATTTTTCCAATACTACCTATATATCCATCAAGCATTGAGTAGATGTCAGTTTTTGATACTAGATAAGTTTGCAAATTTGTATCAAAAAGAGTTTCTACATTTAGTAAATACTTTTTAATCTCTCTAATTGTTTGATGGTCAAGGTTTTCAAGAGAATACTTTCTCGTTGATTTTCTCAAAAATATACTTTCATATAAGTTATTCATTTTTTATATATCCTTTATCTACAGTTTCATCTATCATGCTAAGGGTATATGCCCATAATTTTTTAGAACCCTTTGCAATTTTTTTGTTTGCTTCTCTGATTTGATTACCTTTGATACTATGTTTCTGCCAAGCTTCGCCTTTAGAATAGTAATTTTGCATGATGGGTTCTAATCTATCTATTGAGTTAGCAAAACTTGCATCAGCAGTTTCATTTTTTTCAAACTCATACCATAGAGTTAAGAATTCTTCAGCTAAATCTTTTGGCAATATATTAAATATTCTTTTTGCAGCCTTATACTCTTTTTCTTTTTTCTCTTCACCTTCAGTTGTATAAACTATATAGTCTCCTGCATCAATTTCTACAACGTCATGGATTAAGACCATTTTAATAACTCTTAAAATATCTACTTCTTCATTTGCATAATCAGCTAAAGTAATTGCCATAACAGCTAAATGCCAAGAATGTTCTGCGTCATTTTCTACTCTTGATTGATCAAAAAGTTTCGTTCTTCTAAAAATTTGCTTTATTTTATCAATCTCTATTAAAAATTCTATCCTTTTTCTAAAATCATTATCCATTAAATTCACCTCATAAGATATTATAACAGATTTTTATCTAATTACGATAAAACTTCAACCCTGTAATAACTATGAAAGCTATGTTAAAATTAAGTTGTGTCATACTTTTGTTGTAAATTAATAATTAAGGGGCTGGTTTGGTGAACTTAGATGTGCTTAAGACATATATGGTGGTTATTGATAGAGGAAGTATCACTGCAGCTTCAAGACAACTAGGAATTAGTCAGCCTGCTGTTAGCATGCAAATAGCAACTTTAGAAGAAGTTTTTGGTTCAAAGCTTCTAACTAGAACCTCTTATGGAGTTGAATTGACTGAGGCTGGAAAGTATGTGTTAAACTTTGCTTACGAAGTTGAAGAAATATTTAATAAGACATTAGAGTCAATCGCTAAATGTAAAGGTGAGATGAAAGGATCTATTAATATTGCAGCAAGTAATATTCCTGGGATGTTTGTTTTGCCAAAGAGATTGAATCAATTTAGAAAACTTTATCCGCAGGTTAACATGAATTTAGAAATAATGAATTCAAGAAGCGCTATTGATAAGCTTTTATCAGGAGAAGTTCATATAGCTGCAGTAGGAGAAAAAATTGATGTCTCCCGAGTAGATGACTATACTTTAATAGAAGATGAAATCACTCTTATTGCCCCTAAAGACTTTCATAGCGAAAACTTAGAAAGTATAGTTGATCTAATTAACAAAAGGGTTCCAATTTTGAGAAGAAAAGAAGGGTCATCTACTAGAAAAATTGTAGATAGCTTTTTTAAAGAAGCTAATCAGAGTGTTTCGGAGCTGAATGTTGTGGGTGTTTTTAACAGTGTAATAGCTCAGGTAAACGCAGTTAGCGAAGGCTCTGGAGTAGCATTTGTTTCAAATCAGGCAATTTCAAAAGAGTTGGCACTTAATCTAGTAAAAATTGTTAATGTAAAAGGATTTCCTATAAAAAGAGATTTAGATATTCTATTTAGAGAAAAATCTCTCAGAAATAGGATAGAAGAGGCATTTTATGCCATGTGCAAGACAATTTTTATAGAAAAAAATTAAAAACTACGTGACTATAAACATGTTTATTGTTATTATAACAACAAGTAAACATGTTTAGAAAATTTAAACATGAGAAGGTAGAGTTATGTTATTAACAGTTGATATTGGAAATTCAAATATTGTGTTTGGTGTTTTTGAGAAAGAAGAGTTAATTAATATTATAAGGGTTGAAACTTATGATGAACTATCTTGGCAAAAGGCAATTGATAAGAAAGAAAACATTGATGGAGCTTCTATAGTTTCAGTAGTACCAAGTGTTAGTGAGAAAATGATAAATTATCTTACTTTAAGTGGAGTGGATAAAGATAAAATAAAGATTATATCCCCTCTTATGAAAAACACAGGTATATACTTTGAAAATAGTGGGGTTAACCCTAAGGAGTTGGGAGCAGATCTTTTTGCTAATGCAGTTGCTAATCATCATATATTTGATAAAAGAGTTTTGAGTGTAGATTTAGGAACAGCTTCAAAGTTTTGCGTAATAGAAAAGGATGGATTATATAGAGGCACAACTATTGTGCCTGGAATGAAAATAGCTTTAGATGCCTTACTAGAAAGAGCACCTTTATTACCACAGATTCCCTTTGAGCCTACAGAAAAAATCATTAACAATACTACAGTCCCTTGCTTGCAATCAGGCATATTTTTTGGGTATTGCTCACTTGTAGATGGTCTTATAAAAAAGATCAAAAAAGAACAAGGTGACCTCTACGTTGTCTTAACTGGAGGAATTGGAGCAGCACTTCATGAGTTTTTGGAAGAAATAAATGAATATATTCCAAATTTGACCTTGCAAGGTGCACAGATATTGTATAGAATGTAGTTGCGAGAAAAAATGAATGATTTTAACAATTTATATATGTTGTAAACGGCTGGATGAATCAAAGGGGAGAGACTTCTTAAATGAAGCGCCGAAGGAGCAATAATTATATTATTACCAATCTAATTAGAAACTCTCAGGCAAAAGGACTTTTTGGTGACAGCCCTCTGGAGAGTTGCATTAGGCAACACCGAAGGAGTTTAATCTCTCAGGTTAAAAGACAGAGTGGCATAGGTACTATGCTACTTTGTCTTATTTTTATTTATTAGGAGGATTGAGATGAGTTCATATATTATAGTCACAAATAATCCTCTAGTTATAAAGCACTATCAAGACGAATCAATCTTAAAAGAAAAAAAATACTTAGAAGTGCTTGAGACTGTGAGAGATCATATTCACCAAGGGCATAGATTGCTTACTCATCCACTTGCTGGGTCGGTTAAGCCAAATCAAAATCCTTATAGAACAGTTTTAATTTCAAAAAATGCTGGTAGTTTAGATTTTAATTCACTATCATTGATAGAAAATGCAATTAAAGTAGCTGAAAAAATGTTAAATGATAAAAACACACCAGAATGGAGTCAAGCAATAAAAGAAGATTTTCAATTTGTAGACAAGTCGCATATAGACAGTGCTATCAAGAATATAAAGTAAAAATTTAGGAGGATTTAAAAAATGGAAAAAATTTATGATGTAGCAATTATCGGTGGAGGACCAGGTGGACTAACTGCAGCTCTTTATGCTTCAAGAGGCAAACTAGATACAGTAATTATAGAAAAAGGTCAAGTTGGCGGACAAGCAGCAACAACAGAAGAAATTGAGAACTGGCCAGGAACAATTCACACAAAGGGACCTGAATTAACTGAAAGCATGAGAAAGCACGCAGAGCATTTCGGCACAGAATTTATCCGTGACGAGGTTAAGGGTCTAGAAACTGAAGGATTTATTAAAACTATAAAAGGACGTAATAGTGAATATAAAGCAAAATCAGTAATAATTGCTACTGGTGCAGAACCAAGAGTTCTTGGAATACCAGGAGAAAGAGAATTTAGAGGCCGCGGTGTTTCTTACTGCGCTACATGTGATGCTGACTTTTTTACAGATTTAGATGTAGTTGTATTAGGTAACGGAGATGCAGCTATAGAAGAAGCTATGTTTTTAGCTAAGTTTGCAGAAACAGTAACAGTAGTAGTTATTCATGAGGAAGGTAAAGTAGATGCAACTCCAGTAGTGGCAGATAGAGCTTTCAAACATGATAAATTAAAGTGGATTTGGAATTCTACAATTTCTGAAATTGGTGGAGATGGAATTGTAGAATGGGTAGATATTAAAAATATAAATAATAATGAAGTAAATAGAATGGAAACAAACGGAGTATTCGTTTTTGTAGGAACAGTTCCCTTAACTAAACCTTTTAAAGGCATTGTAGATTTGGATGAACGTGGATATATAATTGCAGATCCACAAACATTTGAGACAAATATTGATGGTGTTTACGGTGTTGGAGATTGTCGTGATAAACATCTACGACAGGTAGTAACTGCAGCAGGAGATGGTGCAACAGCTGCTACTTTAGCTGAAAAATATATCCATGAAGAAGAAGGGTTTATTGAGGATGTAGTTGAAGTTGAAAAGCCAGTAATAGTTGCTTTCTGGAGCCCTACTAGTGAAGAGAGTATTGCTGCTATGAGTACAATTGAAAAAGCTGAGAATCAACTAGATAATAATGTCAAGCTAGTTAAGATAGATATGTATCGTAATCAAAGAATTTCAAATAGATATGAAATTACTGAAATTCCAACAGTAGTAGTATTTAATAAAGGTGAAGTAGTAGCTAAGTTTGTTAAAGAAGGAATTACTACAGAGGCCTTAGTAAATATAGTAGAAGAATTAGTTTAAGGAAGGAGGAGAATTAATGTTAGCATTAGATAGACACAATTTTGATGCAGAAGTTTTGGAAGAACAAGGTTGGGTGCTAGTAGACTTTTGGAGTCCTAAATGTGAGCCTTGCAAAGAGTTAAAACCACATGTGGAAAAATTAGAAGAAACTTATGGTGATGAGATGAAATTTTGTGAGCTGGACATCACTAAAGCTCGTAGAGTAGCTATTGGACAAAAAGTAATGGGGTTACCTGTTGTTGCGATTTACCATAATGGAGAAAAGAAAGTTAACTTAACAGGAGATATAACACCTGAATTAGTTGAAGAAAAGATTAAAGAAGTTTTAGCATAATAAATAGACTAGGTAATGTATAAATAGGAGGTGACTACTCATGCGTTTGGAATTAGGGAACATTCAAATTGATGATGTTCAATTTGGAGATAAAACAGAAGTAAAAAACCATACGCTGTATGTCAACAAAGAGGAATTAATTGCTTTATTGAGTGAAGATGATCAATTAGCTAAAGTTGACGTGAAACTAGCTCATCCTGGCGAATCCATAAGAATTATGCCAGTTAAAGATGTTATTGAGCCAAGAGTGAAAGTCTTTGGACCAGGCGGAGTTTTTCCAGGATTTATTAGCGGAGAAGAACAAGTTGGTTCAGGACGCACTCACGTGTTAAAAGGAGCAACTGTAGTAACTGCAGGAGAAGTAGTAGGATTTCAGGAAGGTATAATTGATATGACTGGTCCTGGAGCAGAATACACACCATTTTCAAAAACTCATAATATTGTTATTTTAGCAGACCCAGTTGAAGGGCTAGAGAAACATAAACATGAAGCTGCTTTAAGAATGATGGGTCTAAAAGCTGCTACCTACTTAGGTGAGGCAGGCAGAGATGTAGAACCGGATGAGATAAAAGATTATGAAGTAGCTCCATTATTAGAAAATGTTTCAAAATATCCAGATTTACCTAAAGTAGCATATGTTTATATGCTACAAAGTCAGGGACTAATGCATGACACATACTACTATGGAATTGATGTAAAAGAGATGGTTCCAACAATTATGTATCCAACAGAAGCAATGGATGGAGCTATTGTAAGTGGTAACTGTGTATCAGCTTGTGATAAAAACACTTCTTACCATCATCAAAACAGCCCAGTAATTTATGAGTTACTTGAAAAGCATGGTAAAGAAATTTGTTTTGTAGGATGCATTATTACAAATGAAAACGTTACATTAGCAGATAAGAATCGTTCTTCAAACATGGTTGCTAAATTAGTAGAGTTTTTGGGACCAGATGGTGCAGTTGTATCAGAGGAAGGATTCGGAAATCCTGATGCAGATCTTATTATGAACTGTAATAAGATTGAAAGTCTAGGAGTAAAAACTGTTTTATTGACTGATGAGTATGCAGGTAGAGATGGTGCAAGTCAATCCCTAGCTGACTCAAGTCCAAAAGCTGATGCAGTAGTAACAGCTGGTAATGCTAATGAAGTAATTGAATTACCACCAATGGATATATTAATAGGCAATAATGAACCTGCTGATAAAATAGCAGGTGGATTTGATGGCAGCTTAAAGAGTGATGGGAGCATTATTGTAGAGATTCAAGCTATAACTGGTGCAACAAACGAATTAGGCTTTAATAAATTAACTGCAAGAGAATTTTAATTAAAAATAAAAAATAATAGGAGGACTATCATGGATTTTACTGGAAAAAAATTTGCTATCCTTGGTGACCGCGATGGTATACCAGGTGGAGCAATAGAAGAATGTATTAAAACAATTGGAGCTGACGTTATATTTTCTACTACAGAGTGTTTTGTCTGAACAGCCGCAGGTGCGATGGACTTGGAGAACCAAGCTCGCATTAATGCCCTCGTAGAGGAGCACGGCGCAGAAAACGTAATTGTAGTTTTAGGTGGAGCAGAAGCAGAAGCATCAGGTTTGGCTGCAGAAACTGTTACTGTAGGAGATCCTACTTTTGCAGGACCTTTAGCTGGAGTAGAACTAGGACTAGGTGTTTATCATATTCTTGAACTTAAAGATTTAGTAGACGAAGACGTATGGGAAGATCAAATCAGTATGATGGAAATGGTTCTAGAGGTAGACGAGCTTATTAATGAAGTTAAAATGTTCCGTGATCAAGGAAGCAAGTATAACAAATAAATAAATAATGTATATATCATGCGAGAGATATATATCTATATGGTGTGAAGGGAGGAGTCAAAATGGCCGAAAAAAGCAGAGTAGTATGGTATCTTAATCAGTTCTTTGGTCAAATAGGTGGAGAAGACAAAGCAGATATGCCACCTCAAAAGCACGACGGAGGAATTGGGCCAGCAGCTGGTGCAAAGAATTTACTCAAAGATAAGGCAGAAGTAGTAGGCACGGTAATTTGTGGTGACACATATTTCGGAGAAAACGTAGATAAAGCTTCTAGTGAAGTTTTAGAGATGATAGCATCATTTGAGCCAGATATAGTTATTGCTGGTCCCGCATTTAATGCTGGTCGTTATGGTGTCGCTTGTGGTGCTGTTGCAGAGGCTGTTAGTGATGAATTAAATATACCTGTGGTAAGTGGAATGTATCCAGAAAACCCAGGTGTAGATATGTATAAGAGTTATGCATATATTATTGAAACAACTAACAGTGCTGCGGGCATGAGAAAAGCTTTACCACAAATGGTCAATTTAGCACTTAAATTAATTACTGGTGAAAAAATAGGTACTCCTAAAGAAGAAGGATATATTCCTAGAGGAATTAGAAAGAATCTTTTTGTTGAAGAAAGAGGAGCAAAAAGAGCAGTAGATATGCTTCTTAAAAAGTTAAATGGTCAAGTATTTGAAACAGAATATCCAATGCCAGACTTTGACAGAGTAAGTCCTAATGCTGCAATAAAAGATATATCTAAAGCAAAAATTGCTATAGTAACTTCTGGGGGAATTGTACCAAAAGGAAACCCTGATAAGATTGAGGCATCATCTGCTTCTAAATATGGGGTATATGATATTTCTAATTTTGATGATTTAACATCAGCTGATCATGAGACAGCTCATGGCGGATATGATCCTACTTATGCAGATGAAGATCCAGACAGAGTAATCCCCGTAGATGTTTTAAGAGACATGGAAAATGAAGGGGTAATCGGAGAACTTCATGCATATTTCTATACAACAGTAGGAAATGGTACATCAGTAGCAAACTCTAAGATTTTTGCATCTAAATTTGCACAGGATCTTATTGATGATCATGTTGATGCAGTAATTTTAACAAGTACCTGAGGAACATGTACGCGTTGCGGTGCAACGATGGTTAAAGAAATTGAACGAGCAGGTTTACCTGTAGTTCATATGTGTACAGTTGTTCCTATTTCTATGACTGTTGGAGCTAATAGAATAGTTCCTACAGTAGCAATACCTTATCCGCTAGGAAATCCTAAACTTCCAGCAGATCAAGAGAAAAAGTTAAGAAGACAATTAGTGGAAAAAGCTTTAGAAGCTTTACAAACCGAAGTAAGCGATCAAACAGTATTTTAGAATTAGCAAGATTAAAAGGGTGGTGGAGGCACTGCCCTTTATCTATATACTTATATATGAGAAAAATGGAGGTAGAAAGATATGCCTAAAGCAGTCATTAAAGGAGCAGGTTATGCTATCATTCATGCTAATGATATGGTAGTTACACACGGAACTACTTTAACTTCTGAAAAAGCAACTAACCCTGATTCAGAGTTATTTGAAAAAGTGCAAAATAATATGCAATCATATGAAGAAACAGTAGCTTATCCACCAAACCAATGTTATATAGGAAATATTAAGCCAGAAGAGTTAGAGAATATTAACCAACCTTGGTATGAAAATGGCTTAGAGAATACTACTAGAGAAGGTAAGTATGGTGACATTATGCCACTGGATGAATTTATAGGTGTAATGAAAATTAGTGATTCATTTGAATCAGTAATGTTAGAAGAAAAATTTGCAGCCCATGCTAAAGAAGCATTAAAAAAGCAAGGATTATTTACAGAAAAAGAGATTGAAAAAATTGGTCAAGGTCATCCAATTGATAAGATTCAAGCAAGAGTTGATGCACATAAAGCAGATGAGTTAATTTTTAAAGGCGAATTAGTTGGTTGTGTTAATCAAGCTCATGATTCAGATCCAAATCTTAACTCTCATATTATGTTTGAGAACATGGTTGTAAAAGCATCAGGAGCCGTAGCACTGAAACTTTTACTAGTTAAAAATGATATTGATCCACTAAGCATTGACTATATTATAGAGACTTCAGAAGAAGCATGTGGAGATATGAATCAGCGCGGTGGAGGAAACTTTGCTAAAGCTATAGGTGAAGTAGTTGGTTTAGAGAATGCAACAGGAGCAGATATTAGAGGTTTCTGTGCAGGACCAGCTCACGGCATCATTAATGCAACAGGTCTAGTCTCATCAGGTATTTATCAAAATGTTGTAGTAGTTGCTGGCGGAGCTACTGCAAAACTTGGTATGAATTCTAGAGACCACATCAAAAAAGGTGTTCCAGTTTTGGAGAACGCTTTAGGTGGGTATGCTGTACTCATAAGTGAAGACGATGGAGTTAATCCTTACATAAGAACAGATGCAATTGGTAGACATAAAATTTCATCTGGATCTTCACCACAAGCAGTAACATCTGCAATTGTAACTGATCCATTGGATAAAGTTGGGCTAAAGATCACTGACATAGATAAGTATAGTGTAGAAATGCAAAATCCTGAGATTACAAAACCAGCAGGTGCAGGTAATGTTCCAGAAGCTAATTATAAAATGATTGCTGCTCTTGGAGTAAAAAGAGGAGATATTGAAAGAAAAGAATTGCTTAACTTTGTTAAACAGCATGGTATGCCAGGCTGGGCTTTGACTCAGGGACATATCCCTAGTGGAGTTCCTTACATTGGATTTGCTAGAGAAGACCTACTAGAAGGAAAAATTAAAAGAGCTATGATAGTTGGAAAAGGTAGCTTGTTCTTAGCAAGAATGACAAATCTATTTGATGGCGTTTCATTTATTATTGAGCAAAATGAAGGAAAAGAAGAAACTTCTGCAATCTCAAAAGAAGAAGTTCGATCTTTAATTGCCGAATCAATGCGCAAACTAGGTGAGAGCTTAGTTAGCAGCGAAGAATAGAACAGGAGTGTTTATCAATGTCTAATAAAGCAGTTAAAGAATTACTTAAAGATGTTTTATTTGATGTTGCTGATGCAATTGAAACAGGTGATTTTGGCAAGAAGCTAAAAATTGGTATTACTCTTTATGGTTCTGAACATGGTAGTGAAGAGTTGTTAAGAGGAGCTGAGCTAGCTCAAAAAAATAATCCTGATATTCAAGTAGTTTGTATTGGTCCATCAATGGAGACAGACTTAGAATTAGTAGAAGTAAAAAGCGAAGAGCAACAACATCAAAAAATGGAAGAGTTGTTAGACAAGCAGGAGATAGCTGCCTGCGTTACGATGCATTATAGCTTCCCAATTGGTGTTTCTACTGTAGGAAAAGTAATAGCTCCTGCAAATGGAAAAGAGCTTTATATAGCAAATACAACAGGAACATCAGCAACAGATAGAGTAGAAGCTATGGTTAGAAATGCTATCAGTGGTATTTCTGCAGCTAAAGCTTGTGGAATTAAAGATCCTAGAGTAGGTATTTTGAATGTTGAAGGTGCAAGAGCAGTAGAGAGGGCACTTAATAAGTTGAAAGAAAATGGTTATAAATTTAGCTTTACAGAGTCTATGAGAGCTGATGGTGGAGCTGTTATGAGAGGTAATGATTTGCTAGCAGCTACCCCAGATGTAATGGTTATGGATTCTTTGAGTGGAAATGTAATGATGAAAATGTTTTCTTCTTATACAACTGGTGGAAGCTATGAAGCAAGTGGCTATGGTTATGGTCCTGGTATAGGAAGTGATTATGACAGAATTATTATGATTCTATCAAGAGCTTCTGGTGCACCAGTTGTAGCAAAAGCAATTGAATACGGTGCGCAAGTTGCAAAAGGAGAAGTTGCTAAAGTTGCAAAGACAGAGTTTGAGAATGCAAAAAAGGCTGGTTTAGACTCAGTGGTAGAAGTGAAAAAAGAGTCTGCTAGTGAAGAAGTAAAAATGCCTCCAAAGAAAAATGTAACGGAGGAAATCCCAGGAATTGAAATTTTAGAATTAGATGATGCTGCTAAAGCTGTATGGAAAGTAGGCATTTATGCTGAGACAGGAATGGGATGTACTGGCCCTGTAATTTTAGTGGCTCCAGAGGATCATGAAAAAGCATATGAAGCTCTTAAAGAGGCAAGTTTTATTAGCTAAAATATTGTAAAAACAAAGTTATCCACAGGTTGTGTAAAACCCTGTGGATAACTTGTTTATTTACTTTGAATTTATGTAAACCTTCAACTTTTCTATTTTATTATTCTCTATATCAAATACTTCAAACTTAATATCTTTAATAACTTTAGTAGCTCCTTCATAAAGATTTTCTCTATCTTTTTTTAGTAAATACTCTCCTAGAAGAAACCCTCCTATTGTATCAAAATCTTTTGAGTGAATACTTGTTTCAAAGTACTCATTAAACATATCAATTCTCAAACTGCCATTAACTAGAAATGTGTTTTGATTAATGAATATAATCATCTCTTCTTGATCATCATAAGAATCTTCAATATTCCCAACAATTTCTTCTATTAAGTCCTCAATAGTGACTATCCCGGCAAAACCTCCAAATTCATCTAAAACTATTGCTATAGGTAAATTTCTTTTTCTCAGTTTTTCAAACACAGTTTTAGAGTTTTCAAATTCAAATACATGAAATGGCTCTTTAATATAGTCTTTCAAATGAAAATTACTCTTTTTCTTATCAAAAAAAAGTAGATCTTTAGCATAGAAAATTCCCTGAATATCGTCTATTGAATCTTTGTATACGGGGATTTTAGAAAAATTTTCTTCATTCAAAGTCTGCATAACTTCGTCAAAAGATGTGTTTAATTCAAAAGCTACTAGATCTACCCTAGGTGTCATAACATCATCTACTCTCGTATTTGACAGTTCAAAGACATTTTTTAACATATTTTTTTCTTCATTTTGTATTACGCCTTCATCATGACCAACATCAATAATTGTTTTTAGCTCTTCTTTAGTAACAAAAACTTCACTACTGCTAGTTTTCTGACCAAACACTTTGAGTATAAGGTTTGTAGTAAGCATTAATAACTTCACAATAGGATTTAATACTTTCACAATTAAAGAAAAAATTTTGGCAATAGATAAAGAATAGCTTTCAGCATATTTAATAGCTAACGATTTTGGTGTAATTTCACTAAAGACTAAAATTAGTAAAGTCATAACACCTGTAGCAATTCCTACCCCAGTGTTACCAAAATAGCTTATTGCTAATGATGTAGCTATTGATGACGCTCCAATATTAACTAGATTATTACCAAACAAAATAGCGCCTATCAATTCATCTTTTTGATTTATTAAATCATAAAGAACTTTTGCTTTTTCATTACCTTTAGCTGCTAGACTACGAACTCGTAAAGTGCTTACAGAAGTCAAAGCTGTTTCTGAAGACGAGAAAAAAGCAGATAAAAGTAGTAATATAATTAAAGTTAAAATTTGCATTCAATTTTCAACTCCGATCTTAAGATTAGTTAGTTAATGTTGGTAATATTATAACATCTATATCTATATATTTTTATATAACTAGTGAATTCTTAGATAAAATTAAGTCATATAATTGTTATAGGACTTTTATTTAAGTAAAAAGTAATATTTATTAAAAGCTATGAAAAGCTTTCTTTCAATTAGGAATGTAAGAGTTTTTCGCTATAAATTATACTTTATGTGTTAAAATATATAAAAAAATGTAGGTGTTTAAATGAATTTATTAAATAAGTACTCAATCAATCCTAAAGCACTTTTAATTGTTTTACTTGTTAGCTTATGCTTTAACATATATCAAGGATTTGAAGTTAGAAAAAGTGAAGAGCTAGCCATTACTTTGGAAAATACAATAAATGAGTTGGAAGATGATTTGTTAAAAACAACTGAAAAAGAAGATATTACTAACAATCCAGTAATTAACTATATCCATATTGTTGGTGAAATTGAAAATTCAGGAGTATATAAATTTTCTTCCCCTGTTAAAGTATTTGAAGTGGTTGATAAAGCAGGTGGCTTAACTGAAAAAGCAGATGTTAAAAACATTAACCTTGTAAAGACTGTTTATGACGGTGACAAAATATATATTCCAAATCAAAAAGATGTAAAAGAAAGTAATCAAGAAGTTATTGAAAGTAACTATATTAATATTAATATAGCTAGCGAAGAAGAATTAATGACTCTAAATGGTATAGGAGAAGCTAAAGCAAAAGCGATAATTGAGTACAGGGAAGAGGTTAAAAGATTTAGTTCAAAAGAAGATATTTTAGAAGTCAGTGGGATAGGACCTGCAATTTATGATAAAATAGTGTCTAGTATAAGAGTAAACTAATAGGAGGCTTTTCAAATGTTACTAAATGAAGTATTAGATCTTTTTCCATTACTAGATAATCCTAAAGCATCTGGAGAAATGATTAAAGAATATTTTATTAAAGAAGGAGCTACTGAAGTTAATATATATTCTGTTGAAGGTGTAAAAGGACATACAGACTTTATATCTATAAAAATTGCAGGAGTCAAAGGTAAAGAAAACGGTGGTAGTGCAAAAACCTTAGGTATAATAGGCAGATTAGGAGGAATTGGAGCAAGACCAGAAAGAATAGGCTTTGTTTCAGATGGTGATGGTGCTATGGCAGCTTTAGCAGCAGCACTAAAGCTCATTAGGAGTAAAAACAAAGGAGACATCTTATATGGGGATGTAATAATAAGAACTCATATTTGCCCAAATGCGCCAGTTAAGCCACATAAACCGGTTCCATTTATGAACTCACCTGTTGATATGGAAGTAATGAATAAGCATGAGGTTAGTGAAGAAATGGATGCGATTATTTCGATTGATACAACAAAGGGAAATAATATATTAAATCATAAAGGGATAGCTATTTCACCAACTGTAAAAGAAGGATATATTTTGCCTGTCAGTTCAGATTTAGTACATATAATGGAGCAAGTGAGTGGGCAGTCATGTAAAATATTGCCTTTAAGTACTCAAGATATTACTCCATATAGCAATAATCTATATCACGTAAATAGTATTTTGCAGCCAGCCACGGCTACAAGTACTCCTGTTGTAGGATTAGCGATAACTGCAAATGTACCTGTAGCAGGGTGCGCAACTGGGGCAAGTCATGAAGTTGATATAGCTTTGGCAGCTGCTTACGTTATTGAAGTTGCTAAGGAATTTGGAAATAACAACTTAGAGTTTTATAACAAAGAAGAGTATGAAAAGTTAAAATCACTTTATGGTAGTATGAAGCACTTACAAACTAGGGGAAATATTGATGAATAAAACTATTAGACTTTTTATATCTATTTCTCTAATTAGCATTTTATTACTTACATTTATTATAAGTGCTAATGCTGAAGAAGATTTTGAAGAGATTAGGCTTAAAGGTAAAGTTATTGATGTGAAAGTAGAAGAAACACCAGATTCTATGTACTTTTCTTCTAGAGAGATGGTAGAAGTACAAGTGACAGAAAAAGGTGAATATGAAGGAGAAATTTTTACTGTAGAGAATGCAAAAACAGGGAACGATGGGATGGACATTAGTGTATCAAATGGGGACAAGGTCCTTTTATTAGTACACTTAGAAAACGGTGAAATAGTTGATAGCTATTTAGAAGATCATTATCGTATGCCTATGATTTATATTTTAGCAGCTGTATTTATTGTACTGGTTTTATTGATAGGTAGAATGAAAGGGTTAAGGTCGTTAATTACATTATTAATTTCAATAGCCTTAATTATTTTGATTTTAGTTCCACAGGCTATAGAGGGTAGAAACCCAGTAATTTTAAGTATAGTTATTTCTATACTTGCAATAGCTTCTACATTTTTAATTGTTAGTGGAGTTAACCGGAAAAGCTTAGTTGCAATCTTGGGTACAGTTGGAGGTATAGTAACGGGAGGGATTTTAGCTTTCATCTTTACAAACATAGGGCACTTGACAGGTATGAGCTTACAAGAGTCTCAGATGCTCTCATATGCACCCGTAGAGGTAGTATATGACTTTAAAGGGTTATTGCTCGCGAGTATTATAATAGGCTCTTTAGGAGCGATTATGGATATTGGTATGTCAATAGCTTCATCAATGTATGAGATAAAAATGAGAGCACCAGAAATATCTGCAAAAGAACTTTTAAGTGCTGGTTTAAATATTGGGCAAGATGTGATGGGTACGATGATTAATACTTTAATATTAGCATATGCAGGAGCTTCACTTCCTTTACTTATGGTTTTTGATGTTTATGATATGAATATTACTGCAATCATAAATATGGACTTAATGGCTACGGAGATTGTAAGGGCATTGGCTGGAAGTATAGGATTAATTATTTGCATTCCACTAACAGCTCTTTTTGCAGTATTAATATATACAAAGAGTTCCGTTAAAGAAATTGAAGAATAAATATATATATAGAATAAGCAGTATTATTGGGGATAGCCCAATAATACTGCTTTTTTCTATTTATATAACTTTATTTATTTTTATAAAAAATATAAATCATGCCAACACTGTATTAATTATAGGTGTACTGGTTTGCATATTAAAAACTACATCTACAGAAAAATTTTTAAAAGCTTTATTTATTTCTATTGTTTTGTTAATTATTTCAATGTATTTTTTACCAGGAGAAATCTCTGAAGGGAAGCACAGTGTAGTTGGAGAGGTTGTTTCTATTCAAAAGAATTACTATGATTTAAAAATATCAAAAAGCAGTAAAGAAATATTAGAAAAGCCGCTTACAGTGAGAGTTTATGATGAAATTAAGGATAGAAAAATTGGTTCTAAGGGTGTTTTCTCTTTAGAAATTAAATATTTACCAAAAGCTTCTAACCCGGGTCAATTTTCTTCTAAAGCGTATCTAGAAAGTATTGGGATCAGTTCTTTAGGTACAAATTGTGAATTTAAAGAAAGCGTAGCTCAGAGTAAAATAAAGTATTTAACAATTAGAATTAGAAAAATTCTAAGTAACAGATTTAACAATATGCCAAAAGATCTAAAAGCTATATCAATAGCGATGCTCCTTGGAGATAAAACCAATTTAGATAAAAACATTAAAAATAGTTACGCATCTACAGGATTATCTCATCTGTTAGTTGTCTCAGGTCTTCATTTAACAATATTAGTAGCTTTATTAAAACTGCTTTTAAGCAAATTCTTAATAAATGAAAAAAAGCAAAGTGTCATATTAATTATATTCATTTGGGTATACGCATATATAACGGGATTTAGTTTTTCAATTCTTAGAGCAAGTATTATGATTAGTTCATTAATAATAATTAACGCTTGCAATAAAGATATGTCAAAGCTAGAAAATATCATTTTAGCAGCTCTTTTAATTTTAGTAATTTACCCTTATGCTTTACATAATATTGGATGGCAGTTATCTTTTCTTGCTACCTTTGGGTTATTAATTTTGTCAGACAAAATACAAACTTTATTGCCAAGTTGTAAGTTTGAAAAACCTTTAGCTGCTATTTTATCTGTTCAAGTTATGACAATTCCTTTTGTTATAAATACATTTAACTCTTTATCACCTTTAATAATTCCAGCAAATCTGATAATGGTTCCCTTTACTACTTTTATACTATCAATTGGACTACTTGCTATGCTTCCTGTTCTTAATGTTTTATTGATGCCAGGGTTTACTTTTTTAATAAAAGTACACTTAAGCATTACATGTTGGCTTTCTGAATTGGATGGATTTATTTACTTTATTAAAAGTTGGCCAGTATATTTAGTTTTTTTATATTACTGTCTAATTTTTATATGTCTTTTCACTGACTACAAAAACCTAAAAAAAGTATTTTTCTTAATATTCTTAAGCTTTGTTTTAATTGTTAATATTGAAATTTATCCAGAGATAGTCTTTTTAGATGTGGGCCAAGGAGATTGTACATATATAAATACCGGAATATTTAATGGCAATAAAAAGATTTTGATAGATAGTGGCGATAGTTCAGATTATTTTGATAGTGGGAGGGATATAATAATTCCGTTTCTAAAATCAAAGGGAATAAAAGAAATTAATATCTTAATTATAAGTCATCCACATAAGGACCATATTGGAGGCATAGTAAGTTTAATAGATAGTATAGTAGTTGAAGAATGCTTATTATCATATCAAGCTTATCAATCTGATAAAGAATTATTATATGAAATAATAAGCAAACTTAAAGAAGACAGAACTAGAATTAAATTGGTGGATAAAGGAGACGAAATATTAATAAGTAAAAATGATGTAATTAGTGTGTTGCATCCAGCAATAGATGATAAAGGATTTGATGAAAACAACTCTTCATTGGTGCTAAACTTGTCTTTAGATAACATAAATATTCTATTTACGGGAGACATTGAAAACCAAGCAGAAAACTTCTTAATTGAAGAGCATAAAGAAGAATTGAAAGCAAATATTTTAAAAATTCCTCACCATGGAAGCAAAACTTCTTCAAGTGAAAAATTTATTGATGAAGTTAACCCAGAAATTGCAATTAATTCATCTGGAAGAAACCATTTTTTAAATCATCCTGATAAAGAAGTTATAATGAGGTATAATAATAAAAGAGTTAATGTTTTTAGAACAGACATTAATGGAGCTATTATAATTAAACTGACGAACCCATTGAGAGTTTACAGTTTTTATAATAAGAAGGAGGAGAAGATATGGCTACAACAGCAATGGAAGTCTTAAGAAACTTAAAGACGAAGTATCCTCAGCTTTTATTATTATATGGAGAAGAAGATATTCTGATAGATGAAATTGTTAAGAGATATATTGAGGAGTTTGAAGTTGATCAATTTAACTATACAAGAGTAGATGTTGATAAGATTGATGCTGATGATCTTGAGCAACTCATATATTCTCCACCACTTTTTGCAAAAGCAAGAGTAGTTGTGTTTGATAACTTTGATCAAGCTTTTTCTAACAAGCAGTTACAAGAAGAATTCATTAATGTTTTAGAGGAAATTTCAAAGACACTCACTAAGATAATATTAATCTCAGAGTCATCTCCTGATAGAAGATTGAAATTATACAAAAGAATAAATAATATTGGAATAGTAGCGGAGAGTAAACAATTGAGTATGAATGAACAATACCAGTGGTTAAGAAGAGAGTTGAAAAGAAGGGACATTTTTATGTCCAATGAAGTAGAACAGGAGTTTTTACTACAAGTTGGTTCTTCGTTGAGAGACTTAACTAGCGAATTAGATAAAGTTTCCTCATACAAGGCTGATTCAAATAAGGTTGTTTCCTTAGAAGAAGTAAGGATGGTTGTATCTCCTTCTGTAGAAGCAAGTATTTTTAGATGTGTTGATGCATTGGGACAGTTAAATATTAGAGAAGCCATGATAGAATTAGAGTTATTGTGGACAGCTAATGAACCTCCTTTGAGGGTTTTAGCAATGATAATAAGGCAGATGCGATTACTATATCAAATAAAGCTGCTTTTGGAGCAAAGGTCTAGCAACGAAAAGATGAGAAAAGATCTCGGTGTTCCCAACTTTGTATTAAAGAAGTTGCAAAATCAATCATATAATTTTTCTCTGAATGGACTAAAAAATCAACTTAAATCGTTAAGGAAATTAGAAGAGATGATAAAAACTGGAAAGATGCAGCCGAAATATGCCATAGAACTTTGGGTTTTAGGGTATAAATAAGAAGTCAGTAGACATATAAATCTACTGACTTTTTTGTTAGTTCAAATTATTAAATTTTTTCATTAATCGAGATTTAACTCTAGCAGCTTTATTCTCATGAATAATGCCTTTAGCAGCTGTTTTATCAATAGTTTTAATTGCTGATTGTAATCTTTGCTCGATTACTTCTTTATTTTCCTCGTTGATGACAGCTTCCTCAAACCTTTTGACTTCATTATTAAATTTAGATCTAACTGCTTTATTGCGCGCAGTTCTTTTTTCAGTTTGGCGCACACGCTTTTCTGCTGATTTACTATTTGCCATCGAATTCACCTCCAGAAATCTAGTCTTATTATTTAAAGTACAAACCATTTCTCTTGTCTTTAGATTCTTTGCTGCCGCATGAGAGTGCGGGGAAGTGTAGCATAATCTTAAAACAAGTTGAAATTTAAGCTAGACACGGTTTGCGGACTGTTAACTTATTAACATTACTATTTATAACACAAAAAGATCAATTTGTATATAAAAAGTTGATCAATTCAAAAAAATAGTATCATCTATAGTAGCTATATCTTTTAATTAGAAAGAACTGCTTGAAAAAACTCAAAATTAAGAAATGTAGATTAAATCGCTATTTTTTTCTTGCAGAAATTACAACTCCCTTATCTAACGTTTGAATCTTTTCTAGAGAAAAGTTATTTTCTTCTAACATAGCAGCTATATTTGGTTTGAGTTCCAAAAACAAATCACCAGCAAATGAAAAGATGGCTATAAACATACAGTTGTCTTTTATAACTCTACTTATTTCGTGAAGATATATAGGTGCATTAGAGGTAAAAACTAAATCAAATTTATCACTTTCAAATCCCATATTTAAAGCGTTATCTACAACAGCTTTTAAATTATTTAATCCAGAATTAGCAGCTTTATCTTTAGTGATCTCTATCATTTCTTCACTTAAGTCTAAAGCATAGACCTTTGAATTTTGATACTTATCAGCTAGAAAGAGAGCATTTACACCAGTGCCAGTGCAAATATCAAGTATTAATTTAGGGTAAAACTCTACATTTTCTAACCCCTTATTAATTAGCTTTAAATGCAAATCTTTACTTTCTTTTATTTTTTCATCATAGTGCTCACTAATTTTACTAGGGAAGGCTTTCATTGCTGACATAAATATTTTGGACTTCATCAATTCTGGCCGATTTATTATTAATTTAATTAATGGTTTCATTATAATGTTTTTAAGTTTAAAGATATTACTCATTTTTAACCTCTTTTTATATGCTATCTTTAGTGTGTTTTATTTTTTTACTTCAATCTGAATGCCAAGAATTTTTGCACCATCTGTTGATTTCATAGAGAATTGTGCAGGTTCACTAATAAAAAGTTGTCCTTCGCATATTTCCTTAGAATTGTCATTTTTGCTAAGGTTCACTTTTCCTTCTAAAACTAAGAATAAAACAAAACTATCCATATCACATGGAGGAATCATACCATTTTTCTCAAGTTCAATAATTCTAGTTTTAAATTGATCATTTTGAAAGAAGACATTTGCATTGCGATGAACATAGTCTTCGGCTTTCATATTCAGTAAATCAAAAATTTTCATTTTACACACTCCTTTATTTAGTTTATAGATACTATATTCTTTATGTATATAGTATCTATACATATATATTACTACCATTAATACATTTAGTCAAATTTAGGTGCTTTTAGAGTTGGCTAAATTTTGTTATAGTAATAAAATATTAATTTTTAATGTTAGTTAAAATTGAGGTTATAATGTGAGCAAAAAGGAGAGGATTCACCTGAGCAAGAGTTTTTCTTCTCTTTCTCAATTGTAAAATGAAATTGGATACATTATTAAAATTTCAATACTCTTATTTGATCATTATGTAAATTGAGAAAAGCAGCTTAATTAATGAGGGTAATCTATAAAAAATTAGTTTTATTAATAGCATAAATATAATAATATCAGCTTGTATTAAGCGCTGATGTTGAAACTCATTAAGAAGGTAATAGATTTAATAATCAGTCTCTATAAGAAAATTCCTCTTTAAGTTTTGGTAGTGACAATAATTTATCGTATGTTAAATCTATTCCAATCGCTCCTAGTGGAGCTGTTAAAATAATTGTTAAAGCCGCAACTGTCAAGATTATACCACCAGCATCAACTCCCATCGCTAATGGGATAGAACCAATAGCTGCTTGAACAGTTGCCTTTGGTAAGTAAGCTATTGAACAAAAAAGTCTTTCTTTATTATTAAGGTTAGATTTAACTAAAGCTAAATTAACACCAATAATTCTAAAAATTAAAGCCACTAAAATAAGCGTTATTGCAAGTGGTCCAGCCTTTAATAGATAAACTACATCTATTGATACTCCAAGGAGCACAAATAAGAGTATCTCTGCGCCAGACCAAATTGATTTGAAATGTCTTTCTAAGTCAATGGCTAATAGGGTATTATCCATTTTAACGATAAAACTAAAAATCATTATAGATAAAAGTGTTGAAACTGGGAAGAAGCCACTTAGTATTGGTTCAACACTAGCTATAAAAATAGCACTCCCAAAAAGAATAATAGAATTAAGTGTCGGCGTTACCTTGGCATTTTTTAATATCCAAGACAATATTTTTCCGCTTAGAATACCCAAAATCATTCCAGCTAAGATTGATATGGGTATTTGTAAAAATTGAGTAGCGTTAAAGTTTTGTCCATTATACACAGATAAAAGCGAAGTAAATATTATAATGACATAGATGTCATCAACAGAAGCTCCTGCCATAATCATTTGAGGTATATTTTTATCATCACCATGACCAGATTCCATAAGCTTAATCATCCTTGGGACAATCACTGCGGGCGATACTGCAGCAACTATAGAACCCATCATAGCAGCCTCAAGTAATGAAATATCAAAAAAAATTGGTGCTAAAATAGTTACTACTAATATCTCTATTGTAGCTGGTAAAAAGCTAATAAGAATAGAAGATTTCCCAATTTTTCTTAATGAAGATAAGTCTAAATTTAAACCAGCTCTAATTAATATAACAATTAGTGCTAATTTTCTTAAATCATTTGATAAATCAAGAAGTTGACTATTAATTAAGTCTAAATAAAACGGCCCAATAATAATTCCCGCTAACATCATCCCTAATAATCCGGGCAAATTGAGTTTTTTAAATATTTCGCTTAATAGTATCCCCACTAAAAAAATCATCGCTATACTTAATAACATAAAATTCTCCTTTAATATAAAAAAAAGATGGCTCTATAATCCCAGTGATTATAGAAGTCATCAGTAGAAATACGGTTTAAGCAAAATATGCTAAGGGAGACTTCATTCCCTACCTTGGGAAGTATACCACAAG
>JBKHBO010000026.1:0-25178 GCA_046542315.1 Clostridia bacterium | reverse complement strand
ATTAATTCACTAAATTCATTGTATTTGATTTTACACAATATTATGGACTTGACTAGTTTTCATTACTGTTAGTGAAAATTTAAATTATCTCTATATATAATAATGTAATTTCTATTTATTTTAAAAAAGATATAGTTTTCCACAGTTTTTCTGTTAGAATAAAATTAATAGTATATTTTGTACTTACCATGAGTTTTCCACATGATTTTATGTTAAAATCCATTAATTTTTTTAATGTAACAGCCTATAAGAATGAATTTCTTTTTAATATTCCTTATAATATCATGGAATATTGCCCTGCTTTGATTAATTTGATATTATAAATATTACTAATTAATCGGTTTTTTTTAACAACCTGTGGATAACCGCCATGTTTTCCCCAAATTTAATTGCGCAAGTGCAAAAATCTTGTTTTTTGCCTTATTAGCGATAATAATTGCTTATATTAAACATTGGTTCTTTTTATGGATTGTTGAAAAGCTCAAAAAAGAGTCTTCATTAGTTTTTTCTTACCTGTGGAAAACCTGTATATCTAGGGTAGATATTTATTTTCTGACAAACTTGCCTGTGGAAAACTTGTTATTAATAAAGCCAATACTGGAGTGAATAATATGTCTTTGAATGTAGAAACGATCTGGCTTCGAGTTCTTGAATTGATGGAGTCTAAAACAAACAAAAGTGAATTTGACATTTGGATTAAGGAAACAAAAGCAATTATTAAATATGATAATATTATAGCAGTAGAAGTTCCAAATGCTTTTTTTATTAATTGGTTGACTAAGAATTATCTCGATCTTTTCAAAGAATGTATTTATGAGGTTTGCCAAGAAGATTTAGAAGTAGAATTTATAGAAAAAAGTGAGGTAGAAGGATATCTTAATATAATAAACTCACATAAAGAACAACAAGAAGCTACAAATAGCCAACAATTACAATTAAAAATTCCAAACGATAATCCACCAATAAATGTATATAATGAATTGCATTTAAATCCTAAATATGTCTTTGATACTTTTGTAATTGGCGAATCTAATAGGTTTGCCCATGCAGCTTCTCTTGCTGTAGCAAAAAATCCAGCAGAATCATATAATCCTTTATTTTTATATGGTGGCAGTGGTTTAGGAAAAACACACTTAATGCATGCGATTGGGCATTATGTTATGGAAAAGCATAATGATTTAAAAATAATATACATTTCTTCAGAAAAATTTATAAATGAGTTTATAATAGCCACACAAAACAACACAACTAGCCAATTTAGAAATAAATATAGAAATGCTGATGTTTTAATGATTGATGATATCCAGTTTTTAGAAAACAAAGAGAGAACACAGGTAGAATTTTTTCACACTTTTAATGATTTGTATAATTCAAAAAAACAACTCGTTATTTCTAGTGATAGACCTCCCAAAGAATTGCGAGAATTAGAGGATAGATTGAGGTCAAGATTTGAATGGGGTTTACAAACAGATATTCAAAAGCCAGAACTGGAAACAAGAATTGCGATTTTACAGAAAAAAAGTCAAATTGAGAATATAGATGTAAGCAGAGAAGTAACCTTTTTTATTGCTGAGCATATAACTAGCAATATTAGAGAGTTAGAAGGAGCTTTAACACGAATTAATGCTTATGCAGAAATAAATGATGTACCTATTACCTTAGACTTAGTTAAAACAGTTTTAAAAGATATCTTACCAAAGAGTAATTTTAAACCAATTACAATAGATTCCATTAAAGAGATTGTAGCTGATTACTATAACATGACTACATCTACTTTAATTTCTAATAAGAGAAGCAAAAACATTGTTTTACCAAGACAAATAGCAATATTTTTAAGCAGAGAACTAACGGATGCTTCTTTACCAAAAATAGGTGATGAATTTGGTGGTAGAGATCACTCAACTGTTTTACATTCATACGATAAAATATCAAATCTTTTAGATGAAGATGATAATATAACTGGTATAGTGAATGAATTGCGAGTAAAAATTAAACCTTCGTAATTGTGGACAACTTTAGTTTTATCATTTTTTTATCCACATTTTATCAACGTCGTTTTTAGTTTAGACGACATGCTTTTTGAGGGTTTTCCACACTTTCAACAGACATTATTATTACTATTAGTTTTATATATATAAATAAGGAGGACTACCAATGCAAATTATTGTTAATCGAAATGACCTCAATCAAGCCGTCAGTATCACTTCAAAAGCTTCTTCTAGTAAGGACTTATTAGAAGTTTTAGGAGGACTACTATTAGAAGTATCTGATAACATTTTAACTATTACAGGTTCAAATCTAGATTTATCTATACAGGCACAAATAGAATGTGAAACAGAGGAAGAAGGAAGTGTTATATTACCAGCACCTGTTTTTTCAGATATAGTTAGAAAAGCTGATGTAGAAGAATTAAATATAAAAGTTGATTATAACAACTATCGAACTTCAATTAGTGGAGATAGATTTAAAATGGAGTTAGCGGGTCTTCCTGGAATAGAATTTCCTGAGGTAACTAGTGGAGATTATGAGAAGGGTTTTAGCATAAAAAGCGACTTATTTGCTTCAATGCTAAATTATACTGTTTATGCAGCTGCAAAAGATGACATGAGACCAATTTTTACTGGTATTTTAGTAGAATTGAAAGAAGATGAAATAACTGTAAGTGCTACAGATGGATTCAGAATTACTTCAATAACAAGAGATATTCTTTACAAAGGTCCAGAAAAGAGAATTGTTTTACCAGGTAACAATGCTAATGAAATATTAAGACTTATACAAGGAGCAGACACTGAAGAGGTAATATTTAACTTTGGTAGTGGCCAAGTAGCATTAAATATTGATGGGATTAAAATATACTCAAAATTAATTGAGGGACAGTATCCTGATATAATTCAATATCTGCCAAGTGATTACCACTCTACTATGCATATAACTAGAAGTAATTTAGATCAAAGTTTAGAAAGAGCATCTTTAATCGTCAGAGATGTAAAAAAAGGTGTGGTTAACTTAAACTGTGTAAATGATACATTAACAATAAATGCAAGAGCAACAGATCTAGGGCAGCATACTGAGATTATAGCAGTAGATTTAAAGGGTCAAGAGATAAAAGTCTCTTTTACATTAAGATATTTAAGAGAACTCGTTAAACATAACCAAGATGAGACTCTTGTGATGCAATTTGCAGAGAAATATAATATGTTAGTAGCTAAACCTGAAAATGATGAAAGATGTTTTTCATTACTTATGCCGGTAGCGGGAAGAGAATAATATGGAGAAAGTATTAATTAACACAGAATATATAAATTTAATGCAATTTCTAAAACTAGCTAACATCGTTATGAGCGGTGGTGAAGTCAAGATGTTAGTTGACCAAGCTATGGTAACTGTAAATGGGAAGATAGAAACTAGATATCGGAGAAAACTTTACCCAGGAGACCAAGTTATCGTAGATGACCAAATAGAACTGGTGGTTGTAAATGATAATAAAGAGAATTAGCTGTTATAATTTTAGAAATATACAAAGGGTAGAGTTAAACCCTTCACCTAAGTTAAATATTTTAGTAGGAAAAAATGCTCAAGGAAAGAGTAATCTTTTAGAATCTATAAATATTTTTGCTACAGGAAAGTCTCATCGGGCAAGTAAAACAGAAGACATGATCAATTTCAACTCTAATCACGCAGAAATAAGTTTAGAGTTAGAAAAAAAAAGCAATACACATCAATTGTATTTGCAATTAAGTGAGAGTAAAAAAAACTTATCTATAGATGGCACATCAAGAAAGAGAATATCTGATTTAATAGGATACTTGAATGTAGTGTCCTTTTTTCCTAAAGATTTAGACTTAGTTAGTGGTGGTCCAAGAGAAAGAAGAGACTTTATTGATATGGAAATAAGTCAAGTAAAACCTTCTTTTTATAAATTATGTAATAAGTATTCAAGGCTTATAAGACAAAGGAACAGGTTTTTAAAGCAAGATTATAAACAAGAATACCAAGGAACCCTTCTAAAATCTTACGATGAGCAATTAATAGAGCTTGGAAGTCAAATAGTCAAAAAAAGACTTGAAACTTTATATAAGATCAGTTTATTGGCAAAGCTATCTCATAGGCAAATCACAGAGACAAAAGAAAACTTGGTTATTAATTATGTATCAAATATCGGTTTTGATGATCCACTGATCAATATTTATAAGAATACAAAAGAAGATATTGAAGACTTGATAAAGAAAAAACTTGCTAGCGTTAAAGAAAAGGAAAAAGAAAGAGGCACAACTCTAGTTGGACCACATTTAGATGATTTCACTTGTTTAATCAATGGCAAAGATGCTAGAAGATTTGGTTCTCAAGGCCAAGTAAGAACAACTGTCATCTCTCTTAAACTAGCGGAATTACAATTTATGAGATCTGAAACTGGAGAACTACCCGTTTTAATTTTAGATGATGTTTTAAGTGAGTTAGACAAAGAAAGACAACACCTTTTGCTAAATAATGCGTCTGGCTCTGCACAGACTTTTGTAGCCACAACAGATATAGAACTATTAAATAAAAACATAATAAGAGAAGCTTCAGTTTATAGGGTTGATGGCGGTATATTTTCGCTCGAATCATAGTTTTTCAAAACTTTGATAGAAATGCGAAATGATAGCCATAACCCTTTTTAATTTACCTCAAATGTGGTACAATATAGTAGTGATTAAAACCGCTTGAACTGCGGTTTTAGGACTTTATAAAGGTAAACAAAAGGGTGAGCTGTAACTTTCGCTCACTAGAAAAGGAGATGACGCCTTTGAATCAAATTAAACCTGGTGTTTATGACGAATCGCAAATTAAGGTTTTAGAAGGTTTAGAAGCAGTTAGAAAAAGGCCTGGTATGTACATAGGATCTACCTCTGTTAGTGGTTTACATCACTTAGTTTATGAGGTTGTAGATAATAGTATTGACGAAGCCATGGCTGGAAGATGTGACAGGATAGATATAAAAATATTAAAAGACAATACCGTTGTAGTTAAAGATAATGGTGTAGGAATTCCTGTTGGACCTCATCCAAAAATGAAAAAATCAACACTTGAAGTTGTTATGACAGTGTTGCATGCTGGAGGAAAGTTCGGCGGTGAAGGTTATAAAGTTTCAGGAGGACTTCACGGAGTAGGTGTTTCGGTTGTTAATGCTTTATCAGAATATTTTAAAGCTGAAGTTCACCGAAATGGTGGTATTTACGTTCAAGAATACAAAAGAGGCATACCTGTAACTGAAGTTAAAAGAATAGGTGACACTGACATATCTGGAACCATACAGATGTTTAGGGCAGATCCTGAAATATTTGACACCCTAGAATTTAAATTTTTAACACTATCTAGTAGATTTAGAGAATTAGCTTTTCTAAATAAAGGGTTAACAATATCATTTGTTGATGAACGACCTGCAGAACCGAGACAGGTTGAATACTGCTATGAGGGTGGAATTGTTTCATTTGTTGAGAAATTAAATGAGAACAAAGGTGTTATTAATAGGGAAGTTATATTTATAGAATCTAGTGATGGAGATAATGAGATTGAAGTGGCTATCCAATTTAATGATGGATATTCAGAAAATATATTATCTTTTGCAAATAATATCAAAACCACTGAAGGTGGTATGCATGAATCTGGATTTAAGTCTGCACTTACTAGAACAGTCAATAAATTTTCTAGAAATCAAGACTTACTCAAAGACAAAGACCCAGATATTACAGGAGACGACATAAGAGAAGGATTAACAGCTGTAGTAAGTGTTAGGCTTATAGATCCTCAATTTGAAGGTCAGACAAAAACAAAGCTTGGTAACAGCGAAATGAAGGGTTTTGTTGAGTCTAGTATGGGAGATAAGCTATATACTTACTTATGTGAACACCCTTCTGAAGGTAAAAAGATAGTTGACAAATCTTTAAGAGCAGCAAGAGCTAGGGAAGCGGCAAAAAAGGCAAGAGAATTAACTAGAAGAAAAAGTTCTTTAGAAGTTTCAGCTTTACCTGGAAAATTAGCAGATTGTTCTGTTAAAGATGCATCCTTATCTGAACTTTACTTAGTAGAGGGAGATTCTGCAGCTGGCTCTGCAAAAATGGGTAGAGACAGAAGATTTCAAGCTATTTTGCCTATAGGTGGAAAGATTATAAATGTTGAAAAAGCTAGATTAGATAGAATATTAAATCATAATGAAATAAGAACAATTATAACAGCTTTGGGAACTGGCATAGCAGACGATTTTAATATTGAAAAATCAAGATATCATAAAATTGTTATAATGGCAGATGCCGATGTCGACGGTTCTCATATTAGAACATTGTTGCTAACGTTCTTTTTCAGATATATGCAACCACTAATTGATGCAGGCTATATTTATATAGCACAACCACCTCTGTATCAGATTAAAAGAGGTAGAGCAGAGCACTATGCATATAGTGATGATGAAAGAGATAAGAAATTAGATGAAATTGGTAGACATGGTGTTAAAATCCAAAGATATAAAGGTTTGGGAGAAATGGACCCTGATCAATTGTGGAATACAACTATGAATCCTGATAATAGAATTCTGCTTAAGGTTGCAATGGAAGATGCAATAGCTGCAGATAATCTATTTACCATTCTAATGGGTAGCAATGTAGAGCCAAGAAAAGATTTTATTATGAAAAATGCCAAAAAGATGAAAGAATTAGACTTATAGGGGTGGTTAAATGGCAGAATTTAAACATGGTACAATTTTACCAGTAGATATTACAGATGAAATAGAAAAATCTTATATGACTTATGCAATGACTGTTATAGTTGGAAGAGCATTGCCTGATGTAAGAGATGGCTTGAAGCCTGCGCACAGAAGAATTTTGTATGCAATGCATCAGATGGGACTGACACCTAATAAGTCTTTTGTAAAATCAGCAAGAACTGTCGGTGAAGTTTTAGGTAAGTACCATCCACATGGAGACACAGTTGTTTATAGTACTATGGTTAGGATGGCTCAAGAATTTAATATGAGGTATCCATTGATTGATGGTCACGGAAACTTTGGTTCAATCGATGGAGATTCCGCTGCGGCGATGAGATACACAGAATCTAGAATGGAAGCTTTAGCTTTAAAGCTACTAGAAGATCTAGAAAAAGATACTGTTGATTTTAAACCAAACTTTGATGAAGAATTAAAAGAACCTATTGTTTTACCTTCTAGATATCCAAACCTTTTAGTTAATGGTTCTAGTGGTATTGCTGTAGGAATGGCTACAAATATTCCTCCCCACAACTTAGGCGAAGTAATTGATGGATGTATTGCTTATATAGATGATCCAGAAATAACAGTTGAAGAATTGATGAAGCATATCCCAGGCCCTGATTTTCCTACTGGTGGCTTTATAATGGGAAAAGATGATATTAAAAAAGCTTACAAGACAGGAAGAGGTGTAATTACTACAAGAGCAAAAACACATGTTGAAAGCATGAGAAATGGCAAATCTAGAATTGTAGTAAGTGAAGTACCTTATAATGTCAATAAAGCTACTATGATTGAAAAAATAGCGAGCTTAGTAAGAGATAAAAAAGTAGAAGGTATTACAGATTTGCGTGATGAAAGTGATAGAGATGGTATTAGAGTAGTACTTGAGCTAAGAAAAGACATTGAACCTAATGTATTGCTTAACCAATTATATAAAAACAGTCATCTACAACAATCTTTTGGCATAATTTTGCTAGCACTACATAATAACGAACCAATTGTTATGAATTTAAGAGAAATGATTGGGTATTATATTGATCATCAAAAGGAAGTTGTAAGAAGAAGAACTGCTTACTTACTAGATAAAGCTAATGCTAGAGCTCATATTTTAGAAGGATATAGAATAGCTTTAGATAATATTGATGAGATAATTAAACTTATTAGAGCTAGTGATACCACAGATGAAGCAAAGCAAGGGTTAATGGAAAGATTCTCTTTATCTGAAATACAAGCTAAAGCTATTTTAGACATGAGACTTCAGAGATTAACTGGATTAGAAAGAGATAAAGTTGAAGAAGAATACAGAGAACTACTTAAAGAGATAGCAAGACTAGAATCTATTTTAAGTAATGAAAACTTATTGAAGCAAATCATTAAAGATGAAATGCTAGAAATTAAAGATAACTTTGATGATGGTAGAAGAACTGATATCTTTCTACAAGAAGGAAATCTAGAGACAATTGATTTGATTGCAGAAGAAGACGTAGTAATAACAATTACTCATCAAGGCTATATAAAGAGACAATCTTTAGGTGAATATTCAAGCCAAAGAAGAGGTGGCAGAGGAAAATCTGGAGTAAAATCAACTGATTCTGACTTTGTAGAGCAGTTGTTTATTACAACGACTCATCAAAACCTGCTGATCTTTACAAACGCAGGTATTATGTATACCATTCCTGTCTTTAAGATACCTGTAACAGGCAAAAGATCAAGAGGAGTGTTGATACAAAACATAACGGCCATCAAAAGAGATGAGCAAATTATGGCAACTATGCCTATAAAAGAGTTTGAAGAAGATCAATACTTATTAACTTGTACTAAAAATGGCTATATTAAGAGGACAGAATGCGTTGAATATAACTCTATGAGAATGGGTGGACTTATAGCGCTTAACCTAGAAGATGATGACGAACTAATTAGTGTTAAAATCACTGATGGTAACAATGATGTTATCGTAGCTACTAAACAAGGCAAAGCCATAAGATTTAGTGAAGATCAAGTTAGGCCTATGGGAAGAGCTACTAGAGGCGTTAATGCTATTAAGTTAGAAAATGATGATGTCGTAACAGAAATGGAAATAGCTGTACCTGGATCAACGGTATTGAGTATTACTGAAAAAGGCTTTGGTAAGAGAACAGACATAGAGGAGTTTAGATCTCAAAACAGATACGGAAAAGGCGTTATAATGATGAAAACCTCTAAAGAAACAGGTGATTTAGTTGGTTTTAAGATCATTGATGACGGTAACGACGTAATGATGGTAACTGAGAAAGGTATCATAATAAGAGTTAGTGTAGATGAAATACCTAAGTATGGAAGAAACACTAGAGGCGTAAAAATACAAAACCTTGAAGAGGGAGACATTATTCGAGGTATAGCTAGAATAACATTTGACGATTAATAACAACGTTTCACGTGAAACGGCACTTCTTTTAAGGTGTCGTTTTTTTTTTATCTAAATTAAATAAAAGCGTTTCACGTGAAACGAAATAAATATGTGAAAATCAATAAAAATAAGTAAAAAGAATAATTTTTAATGTATAATATAAGTTGAGTTAAAAAAAAAAGAGTCTGGAGTGAGGGTATGACAAAAATATTTGCACTTGCTAATCAAAAAGGAGGAGTTGGGAAAACAACTACAGCAGTAAATCTTTCAGCTTCTATAGCAGAGATGGGCAAGAAAGTGTTGCTTATTGATATTGACCCACAGGGAAACTCTACAAGCGGCTTGGGAATTGAAAAAAACAATTTAGAATACTGTATATATAATGTGTTGATCGATGATTATCCAATAGAAATGATAGTTAAAGAAACAGATATAGATACTTTATATGTAGCTCCTGCAACAATAAATTTAGCAGGAGCAGAAATAGAGTTGGTTCCAAAGCTTTCTAGAGAAAGTAAGCTTGATGAAGCGTTGCAGTTTGTTAAAAGCGAATATGACTATATATTTATTGACTGCCCTCCATCTTTAGGGTTGTTGACTTTTAACGCTCTGACAGCGGCAACACATGTTTTAATTCCCATTCAGTGCGAATTCTATGCACTAGAAGGGTTATCTCAGTTGCTTAATTCAATTAAATTAGCAAATCAGTTTTTAAATAAAGATTTAAAAGTCGGCGGAGTAATACTTACAATGTATGATAGCAGAACAAACTTGTCAGTTGACGTGGCAGATGAAGTAAAAAAATATTTTCCTGAAAAGGTGTTTGAAACAATTATTCACAGGAATGTAAGGCTAAGCGAAGCACCAAGTCATGGGAAACCTATAATTTTATATGATAATAGCAGTAGGGGTGCTAAAGCTTACAGAGAATTAGCTAAGGAGGTGTTGTTAATTGAGTAAAAAGACAAGGTCACTGGGGAAGGGTTTAGGCGCTTTATTGCCAGACAAACCTTTATATGAAGATCAAGAAGAAGTAAAAGATTTGGTTAGTTTGATAAGTATTGACTTGATTACCCCTAATAAAGAACAGCCTAGAACAGGTTTTAACCAAGACAAATTAATTGAATTAAGTGAATCTATACGAGAAAATGGAATTATTCAACCAATAGTTGTTACTCCTAAAGATGATGAGTTTATGATAATAGCTGGTGAAAGAAGGTATAGAGCAGCAAAGTTAGCCAATATTAAAGAAGTGCCAGCTATAATTCGAGAAATTCCTGATGAAAAAGTTCTTGAATTTGCTCTTATAGAAAATATCCAAAGAGAAGACCTTTTGCCCATAGAGGAAGCAAGAGCGTTAAGTTCGTTAGTGCAAAATCTAGAGCTTAGTAAAACTGATTTAGCAAAAAGGATAGGTAAAAGCAGATCATATGTATCAAACATGGTTAGGTTGCTGGATTTGCCTACATATATACAGGGTTTGCTGGAAGAAGACTTATTAAAAATGGGACATGCAAGAGCCATGTTGCCTTTAGCAGATTACGACGATATAAATCAAATAGCTGATAGAATTGTAAAAAACGACTTAAGTGTTAGACAGGTAGAAAGACTTGTTAAGAAAAGATTAGAAGAGCAAGAACAAGAAGAAACTCAAAATAGAGATGAGAAAGTTGAAAATCTAATTATTAAAGAATTTGAAGAGAAATTGCAAAGTAATTTGAAAACAAAGGTAGAAATTCAATCAAAGGGTAAAAAAGGAAGAATAGTAATTCAATATTATTCAAGTGAAGAGCTTGAAAGATTAATTTCAAAAATTAATGGAGAGAAAGAGTAAATAATGCTATATGGGAGTTTAATTAATGCAGTTTTAATAATTGCAGGATCGTTTATCGGCCTTATTCTGAGAAAAGGTTTGCCAGAAAAACTTAAGTCAACTATTATGCAGGGAATGTCTTTAGCTGTAATTCTTGTAGGGTTTCAAATGGCCCTTAAAAGTGAAGATATATTAGTAGTGATTTTTAGTTTAGGGCTTGGAGCTTTAATAGGAGAACTAGTAGATATTGAAGAAAAGTTAGAAAATCTTGGTAAGTGGATAGAAAAGAAGTTCTCTAATAATAGCAAGGATGATTTTGCCAGAGCATTTGTTACAAGCAGTTTGGTCTATTGTGTTGGAGCGATGGCTATTATGGGAGCATTACAAAGCGGATTAGAAGGCACACATGAAACATTAATCGCAAAGGGTATGATCGACGGTATTACATCTATTGTTTTTACTTCTACATTGGGTATTGGTGTTATGTTCTCTGCTGTTCCTGTATTAATCTATCAAGGTGGCATAACTTTGCTTGCTGGGTGGTTAAATCAGTTTTTATCGCCAAAAATCATTCTAGAAATGAGTGCTGTAGGTGGCTTATTGATTGCTGCTATAGGATTTAACATTCTTGGTATGGTTAAAATTAGAGTAGGCAATTTATTGCCATCTATTTTTTTGCCTATAATTATAATGCAAATCTTAAATTTATTTTAGAAAGGACAAACATGAATATATTAAATGAAGCATTGAAGCTAAAAGAAGAGTTTATTAAATATCGTAGAGACTTCCACAAACATCCTGAATTAGGAATGGAAGAGAATAGAACTTCAAAAATAGTAGCAGATTTCCTTAAATCATTAGGGTTAGAGGTTCAAACCGGTATAGCAAATACTGGAGTAGTCGGTCTTCTAAAAGGCAGCCAAGATGGCCCAACAGTTGGCCTAAGAGCTGATATGGATGCCTTGCCTATCAAAGAACAAAGCGGTGCAGTATATTCTTCTATATATGAAGGAAAGATGCATGCTTGTGGCCATGATGGGCACACGGCTATATTGATGGGTGCAGCTAAATTATTAGCAAGCAATAAGGATAAACTGAAAGGAAATGTAAAGTTTATTTTCCAACCTGCAGAAGAGGGTCCAGGAGGGGCTCGTCCTATGATTGAAGAAGGAGTCTTAGAAAACCCTAAAGTTAGTGCAATGTTTGGATTACATATTAATACCACTTCAGGAGAATATGGCCAAATTGAGTATGGTTCTGGAGCTAGATCAGCTGGTACTGGAACGGCAAGGATCAAAATAAAAGGTTTTGGAGGTCATGGAGCTCATCCTCATAAATCTGTGGATGCAATTATGGCGTCAGCTCATGTTTTAACAACCTTGCAAACTATTATTTCCCGGGAAATAGATCCGTTAGAACCAGCAGTTATCACAATGGGAACTATAAACGGCGGATATAGACATAATGTTATAGCTGATGAGGTAAACATGACCGGTACAATTCGAACCTTAAATGAAGACTTAAGAAAATCTATGCCAGAAAGATTTGATAGAATTATAAAAGGTGTATGTGAAAGTCTAAGGTGTGAATATGAATTAGACTATTCTCTAGGCATACCATCAGTAGTAAACGATATCGAAATGACAAATATCGTAAAAAACTCTGCAGAGCAATTATTAGGAGAAGAAAACGCTATAAACGTAAAGAAACCATCAATGGGTGGAGAAGATTTTTGCTATTTCTCTCAAGCAGTGCCATCCTCCTTCTTTAGACTTAATGCTAGAGATGAAGACAAAGGTTGTACTTATCCAGGACACCATCCAAAATATAACTTCGATGAAGAGAGTATTCCATACGGCATGGCAATGTTTGCGCAAATTGTAATTAATTACCTTGAAAGATAGAATAAAAATATTTTTACATTGTTAATGATGTGGTATAATCTCTTTCTAGAGGAGCATAAGGTGTGAGTAAGAAATATGATAAATTTTTGGGAGGTGCGCTAATGCGTATTAAAGAACACCCTGTTTTATCTTGGGATAAAGGTAAAAAGGTAAAGTTTTATTTCGATGGGGAAGAGTTAGAAGGATATGAGACAGAGACAATTGCAGCTGCTCTTCATGCAAATGGAATAAGAGTTTTAAGAGAAAGCGAAGAGTTGCATAGGCCTAGAGGTCTGTATTGTGCTATAGGTAACTGTTCTTCATGCCTTATGGTTGTTGATGGAGTGCCAAACGTAAGAGTTTGTGTTACAAAACTTAAAGAGGGCATGGTAGTTAAGAAGCAACTAGGGAAAGGAGAGTTACCTAGATGATAGAAACACAAATTGCTATAGTTGGTGGAGGGCCAGCAGGTCTTATGGCTGCCTTAACAGCAGCTGAGCTAGGAGTAAATGTAACTCTAATTGAACAAGATGACGCTTTAGGAGGACAATTAGTAAAACAGACACATATGTTTTTTGGGAGCGAAAAGCAATATGCTGGAACTAGAGGTATTGACATAGGAAAAATGCTAGTAGAGAAAGTTAATGCTAATAAAAATATAAAAGTCTTGCTTGAAGCTACAGCTATGGGATATTATCCAGATGGAATATTAGGTGTGAATCAAAACGAAAACTTTATTAAAGTTAAATCTAATAAACTTATAATTGCTACAGGAGCTTCAGAAAAGACTATTGCTTTTCCAAATAATGATCTTCCTGGTGTTTACGGAGCTGGAGCAGTTCAAACATTAATGAATGTTTCTGGAGTTAAACCAGGAAATAAAGTTTTGATGGTAGGAGCTGGAAACATAGGACTTATAGTTAGTTATCAATTAATGCAGGCAGGAATAGATGTTGTTGCTATAGTAGAAGCATCACCAAAAATAGGTGGCTATTTAGTGCATGCTTCCAAGATAAGAAGAATGGGTGTTCCAATATTAACATCTCATACAATTGTAGAAGCTTTAGGAGAATCTGAAGTGACAGGAGCTATAATCGCTCAGTTAGATGAATCTTGGAATGTCATAGAAGGCACAGAAGAAAAAATAAATGTGGATACTATTTGCTTAGCTGTAGGTTTATCTCCTTTAACAGAGTTAATAAATCAAGGTGGCGGCAAATTAACATATATTCGAGAATTAAGTGGGTATGTACCAATACATACTGAAGATTTGAAAACAACAGAAGAAAATATATATGTAGCAGGAGATATAGCTGGAGTAGAAGAAGCAAGTAGTGCTATGGTTGAAGGAAAATTAGCAGGAGCAAATGCTGTTTTTGATCTTGGGATTAACCAAGAAAAGGCAAAAACAATTATAAAAGAGGCTCACAAGGAGTTAGATGAATTGAGAAACGGACCTGTAGGAGAGACGATAAGAAGAGGTATTAAGAAAATGAAGGAGGTAGAATAAATGTTAGAAAAAACAGGAGTTCCATCTCCCGAACTTATAAAAAGTGTTACCCCTAGTCAAGATAGAATGAAAAAAGGAGCTGTAGCAGTAATAGAATGCTACCAAGAGATTCCTTGTAACCCTTGTACTAAGGTATGCCCAAGGGACGCAATTAAACCTATGAAAGATATTAATGAAAAACCACAAATAGACTTTGATGCCTGTAATGGTTGCGCCTTATGTGTAGCAGCATGCCCAGGACTAGCTATTTCAGTCGTAGATGAAACTTATAGCGAAGAAGAAGCACTTATAAAACTCCCATGGGAGTTTCTCCCTTTACCAAAAAAAGGTCAAACAGTTAAAACTTTAGATAGATCTGGTCAAGAAGTTGGAAAAGGGAAGGTAGTAGCGGTTTTGGACAGCAAGGTTTTTGATAGGACTAGAATAATTCATATAGTAGTTCCAAAAGAGCATGCTATGGTAGTAAGAAGTCTAGATAGGAGGTCTTTTTAATGGATAGATCAAAGGAAAAAGACATTATAGTATGTAGATGCAGCGATGTAACTTTATCTGAAGTTAGAGACCTTATCAATGAAGGGTATACAAGCGTTGAAGAAATTAAAAGAATTACAAGGGCTGGAATGGGTCCTTGTCAAAGCAAAACATGCGGTCCAATTATAGAAAGAGAAATTTCAATAATTACAGGAAAACCTATTGAAGAGTTTGAACCCGGAAAACAAAGAGGTCCAATAAAAGGAATTAAACTTGGAACCATGGCTGCTGCTGATGAGGGAGGTAAAAAAAGTGAAAACTAAAGATGCTGTAATCATTGGTGGCGGTGTTGTTGGATGCGCTATAGCTTACGAGTTAGCGAAAAGAGGGATGACAAACATCACCGTTGTTGAGAAAAACTTTTTAGCAAGTGGCGCTACTGGAAGATGTGGTGCTGGAGTTAGGCAACAGTGGGGTTTAGAAAGTAATATTTTGCTTGCAAAAAAAAGCTGTGAAATATTAGAAAATATGAACGAAGATCTCGAATATGATAGAGATATTGAATTCCATCAGGGAGGATATCTTTTATTAGCATATAGTGACAAACAATGGCAACAGTTTTTAAAAAACGTTGAACTTCAACACAAGAACGGAGTTATGACAGAAGTTAAAACTCCAGAAGAAGCTAAAGAAATAGTACCGTTTCTAAATATAGAAGGACTTAAGGGAGCAACATTTTATAATAAGGATGGTCATGCTGACCCATTTAAAGTAACAGATGCTTATTATAAAGCAGCTAAAAGACTTGGTGTAGAGTTCTTGTTACATACAGAGGTTTTAGACATAGTTACAAATAATAATAAAGTTGAAAAAGTAGTAACAACTGGTGGAGATATATATACAGAAAAAGTAGTAAATGCCGCTGGAGGGTGGTCAAAGGATGTAGCAAAACTGGTTGGTGTTGATATTCCAGTTATTTCAGAAAGACACCAAATACTTGTTACAGAACCAGTCAAAAAGATGATGGATCCTATGGTTATGTCTTTTGAGCTAGGAATATATTGTCAGCAGACTCCGCATGGTAGTTTTATTATGGGATTAGGTGATCCAAATGAGCCAAAAGGATATAACATTGATAGCACTTGGCAATTTATGCATGAAATGTCATCTATAATTACGAAAATACTTCCACCATTAAAAGAGCTGAGAGTTGTAAGACAGTGGGCTGGGTTGTACAACATTACACCAGATGCAGCTCCTATTTTAGGAAAAACTGAAAAAGTAGAAGGGTTTTATCAAGCAGTAGGTTTTAGTGGCCATGGCTTTATGATAGCTCCTATGACAGCAGTTTTGATTGCTCAACAGATGTTAGGATTAGAACTAGACTTGGATATTACTACATATGATCTTGGTAGATATGAAAGAGGAGAGTTGGTTGTTGAGCCTAGTGTTGTATAAATAAAATAATAAAGTATTAAAGCACGACTTATTCAAGCTAGATAACTTGATTAGTCGTGCTTTTTTTATTTTCTAATTACTATAGTGAAATTAGAAAAGGAATTATGAATAACGAGTTGGAGATTAGATGAGCTATTATTGGTGTAAGAATGCTTCCTGTTTCGTTGTAAGCAACTGAAAAGACTAAGCTTATTAAGAATATTTGAGGAATATAATATAAATCAAAATGAAGTAAAGAAAACAGAATGCTGCTCATAATTATCGCATTTCTATAATTAATCTTTAGTGCAAAAGTTCTAAAAACCACTCCTCTAAAGAAGATCTCCTCAGCTATTGGAGCACTAATAGCGATTGCAAAATATAAAAAAATAGGGTTAAGATTCTTTGTTCCCTCGACAAGCTGTACTACCTGTTGTTGCTTAGGCTCCACTCCTAACATAGAGTATAAATAAAAAAGTAAAGCACCAACTAAAATATTTACTGCAATAGCAACAAGCCCATAAAAAATACCAGATTGGATTGTTTTTGAACTTACTAAAGATTTATTAAAAAAATCTCTAATAACTTCTCTATGAGAGTAAATTATAGGAATAATTATAATCATAAACAAATTCATGAGTACATTTAATAGCATGTAGTTGATTTCAACAGAAGGTATCGTTTGGTTAATTGTACTTATTAAAAAGCCAATACCTACTTGTCCTATTATAAAAACAACAAAAAGAATAGTTATTTTTTTCATTGTTAAGTTCATATTTGTAGGGTAGGACCAGGTTTCTTTGCTAAAACTCTTTTTTAACAATTGTTTCAAGGTGATCATCCTTTATAAAAGTATTTGTTTGTATGCGTTAATATTTATTGTATCATAAAATAATATAATCTAATAAGATAAACGTTTGTGTGTATTTCTTTTAAGATGTATATTTTGATGGTATAATTTGATAAAGATATGAAGTCAAGTGTTTTACAGGGGGAGATTTGTTTGATTAACTTTGATGATAGAGAGCAAGTGGTTTTAGCTATCGATTTTGGAAAAACTACCACTAAACTAGCTTTATTATATTTAGAGACAGAAAAAGGAATTGAATATATAAGTGACTCAGGTTCAAACTATTCTTCTTCAATAGAAATATCAAAAAATAATGGAGAAGTCAGTGTTTTAGGAGACTCAAAGGCTCCTAAAAATCAACATAGTTTAGTTTTCTCTTCTATATATGACTTTATAGACACTGAAGATACTTGGAAGGTTGATAATTTTAATTGGAACAAGATAGATTTTCTAGCAGCTGCATTGGAAGAAATTAAAGATTTCATTTTAACAAAGATATCAAACATCAAAATTATAAGAACAATTATTTGTATAGACTTTGCAACAACGATGAAATATAAAAAATATTTTAAAAGGGCTGCTGAAGTGGCTGGTTTAAAAGCAGTTGAAGTATTTAGTCATCCTATAGCTGTATTCAAGCACTTGAAAAATGAAGTGACAAACGGCAAGTATTTGCACCTTGATTATGGACACAGTACTTTAAATATATATCAAGTTATTTTACAAAATCAAATAGTGACTATAGACCAAGCCAAAGTTTATAAGACAGACCAGATTGATATAGACAAGGAATTGTATGAATATTTACATCAATTGATACTAAAACAATCAAGCCAGAATTTTTCAATAGAAAGTGTGTCTGAAGAAGGAAAGAACTCACTGAAAGAAAATATAGATAAGATAAAAAAAGATTTTAAAAGAAGACCTTCTTCTGAAATAAATGTTAGAAATTATGGAGAAGTTATTGGATTTAAAAGTATAGTTTTTTATAAAGATATTAAACATTTATTTGAAGCTAAGTATAATCAGATTTTAACAAGAGTAAAAGAAATAGCTAAAGATAATAGTATCAATGCTATAGTTTGCAGTGGAGGGGCAATTGACCAAGAACTGATTGAGTTTTTAGATAATAATTTGGAGTTAAAACTTATATATAATATCGATAAAACAAAATGGTTAGCAACTTTAGGGTGCTTAGATTTAGGATTAGATAGAGGAAATTATGTAATAAGTGAGAAATATAACTTAATACTATCTGACCAATCTCATTTTGAAGTTATAAAAAGATACACACCTATAGATAAAATAGATGAATTAGTATACTTATCATTAGTAGAAGATGCAGCATATGCTCAAATAGTTATCGAAAGTAATGGTAATCGAGAAGTTATTAAGGTTCCTTCTTATGGCTTTTTGCAAGAAACTATTGTTCTTGAACTGTTCATAGATCAAGATTATAAGTTAACTATAAAAGCTGGTAGTGATAAGTTGCCTATGGAAAAAAGAATTGAGAAAAAATACGATAACATAAAAATGTCATATAATTATGAAATAGATGGTGACCAAAATGGAGAGTAACGTGTCTATAAAGAGCAATGTGTATATAAAAACAGGGCACATTTTAGATGATATCGATTTTATGAGACAAATAAGAGGAGAAAAGGCACTGCGGCTGCTACTTGAGAAATTGAATCTTAGTATAGATGATGCAAAAACTATAGGACTAACAAAGGAACAATTAATGGAGTTAGAAGGCGGGTCTAAGTGCTTAATTAATGACCCATATGGAGGAGCATATGGACCTATAGCAATAGAAAATGGTCAAGAGATTATGGAGTTTCGCTGTATTAGAGAAGAATGTGAAGTCTATGAAGAGTGTATGGGCCTTAAAGTTGCTGATGTTGAAGGCAGTTTAAAACAAGAGGCAGAAGATACAGAGGTGGATAAATTGTTCGAAGATGAAATAATTGAAGCCTCCATAATAGAAGAAGAAAAAGAGGATCCTCTTAGCGCAGAAGTAGATACAATTATGAAAGAAATATTAAATCTATATAATAGGTTAGAGACAATAAAAAAAGAACTTAAAGATAAAAATTAGCCACCCGTTTATAGGAGGCTTTCCCTTACTACTTATTCAAGACACCAGTTTATTGGGGAGTGTCCTTTTTCAATTAGATAATCATTCGCAGATGAAAAGTGACTGCAACCATTAAAGCTTAGCCTAGCTGAAAAGGGGCTAGGATGACTTGAAGATAAAATTAGGTGTTTATCCTTAGATAAGAGGTTTTCTTTTGTCTGGGCATAATTTCCCCATAGAATAAAAACAATATTATCCCTTTTTTTATCAATGTATTCTATAACTCTATCTGTAAAGATTTCCCACCCTTTATTTTTATGTGAAGAAGGCTTGTTTTCTGAAACAGTTAAAATTGTATTTAGTAGAAACACACCTTGCTTAGCCCAAGGTGTTAAGTTGCCCTCTTTTGGGTATTTGCAATCACAGTCTCTAGAAACTTCTTTCAAAATGTTTCTTAAAGAGCGAGGATGAGGTGTGCCTTTGTTAACTGAAAAAGCTAATCCATTTGCTTGATTAGGCTGATGGTAAGGATCTTGACCTAGAATAACAACTTTGATATTACTTAAATCGCATAAATCAAAAGCTTTAAATATGTTTTCTTTTGGAGGGTATATCTTTTCTTCAAGAGAATCAAGGAAGCTTTTTAATTTTAAAAAGTAATCTTTTTCAAATTCTACGTTTAAATCATGAAAACCATTTTTTAATTTCATCTAATCACCAAATATAATGATACTTTATTTTCGCCTAAAGGAGAAGAAAAAATGAAACATAAGCTGCTTATTATACTCACTTTGTTTATATTAACAAGCCCTATAGCAGGTGCTAGTCCAAATAATACCTCGATTATCTTTGAAGAGATAAATGATACAGGAGTCTACCTAATTGGTAGAATAAATAATTGGGATGACATAAGTGAGTATGGATTTGCATATAGCGAATTCCCACTACCTCCTGTTTTAGAACAAGAGGTAACGCATATAGAGATACATGGGAAACCTTTTAATAGGGACAATTTCTCAGTTTATCTGCAAGATTTAGAACAGGGAAAACACTATTTCTTTTCAACTTATTATGTAATTAACGGAAAATATTATTATAGCAGTAGCTACTCATATGCTACTCCAAAGAAAGCAAAGTTGAGTATTGAAAAGAAAGTAGTAGAGTATACAACAGAAGATATTTCCCTACCAATAGATATATTAAAGTCAAGAGAAGTAAAATTTGGAAAGATTGTAGTTAAATATGATAATAAGATGTTCTTTAGGAATTTAGAGGTTAAAGGGATTCCTGAGGGAGGCTATGTTCAACTTCAAAGAAGAGAAGATGTTGACTACTCTTTTGTAGATATTAATTTTTACTTAGATGAAATGATTGAGCTTAGTGATTTAGATATGCAGATAGTTTTTCAATTAGATAGAACAATAAAAACTTCAGGATATGCTTCAGTAGAATTTGAAGAAGTAAATCTCTTTGAAACAAATGGCAGGGAAGTTTCGTCTAATACAGAGAATGGTGCTATCCACTATCAATATAAGGGTAATAGTGAAAACAAACTAGATAAATTGTTTAGTGATAATGATTTGGTATACCACAAGCATGTTGCAGAGGAATCTGAACTTATTAACATTACACATTCAAACCAAGCAATTATATCAAGATGGAAGATGGCTTTTCCAGGAATGAGAGAAGATAATAGCAGAATTGAAATTAACAACTCGTATTATGTGGAAAATACTATTGAAACAAATAAAGAAATAGTAGAAACTTTCTCATTGAGATTAAACTCGTCACAAAAAGAAGATCTAATTGATGCAGGTGTTGATTTTTTCTACATAAACCCAAAAGAGTTCATTTTTAAAATTCCAAGTGAAGATATTAGACAAATTGAAGATAATCCAAGATATCTAGAAATTAAAACAAGTTATTTGCCCGAAACAATAGTTAGACAATTAGAAAGAAGCACTGAAAAGGTTATTGATGCATATGAGATAAAAGCCACTGGTGTGAATTCTGCAGAACTAAGGTTTCCTGTTAGTGAATCAATCCCGAAAAGAGACTTAAGAGTCGAAATGATAGATGAGGATGGAAATGAAAAATCAATAGTTCCTTATTATATTCAAAAAGCTGATGGATCTAGATATGCTTGTGTTGAAGCCAGCCCAAAAGCGGTATTTATTCTAACAGCTCCTAAGATGCAAGTTGTTGAAACGACTATAGATTCAACTAAATACTATCTCTCTGATAAAGTGTTTGATATTAAGGCTAAAAGCTATATAAATGATGATGGATATTTAATGCTACCAACCAAAATTTTGAGTCAATTTTTCAATTTAAAGGTTAGTTGGGATGCTAAAAAGGCACAATTAGAAGTTTTTGACGGTGTAAAACATATATTTAACATAAACAGCAATATTGTTCTAAATAACGGAGCAGCTCACTTTATTAAAAACCAACCAGAATTTATAAACGGAAGAGTTTATTTACCACAAGAGGTATTTGAAGAAATATTGAAAGTTAACGTGTCTTTTAATAAAAGGGATGGAAAAATATTATTACAGTATAAAAGATAGGTAGGTGAAGATTAATGAAAAAGTTTTTGAGTTTGTTTTTAATAAGTGTTTGTTTGTTGCTTTCAGCGAACTTAGCATTTGCAGAGGAAATAATAAATGCGCAAATGGACGAACCAGTAATTATAAAAGAAAAGACAGGTTTCAAAACAGTAGACGGTTATGTAAAAGATAGCCAAGGAGAGTATACTTCCATTTTAAATGGAGAATACATAAAAGACTCAAAAACTAATATGACCTATCAAATCAGAGGAAATTATTTTATAGCCAATATATTAGTTGATGAAATTGGAGATTATGACTTTGAGTTTGTTTTGTCTGAAAAGATTAAAAAAGACTCTTTAGGGTATTATTACGATAGAAATGAAAATCAAGAAAGAGATAATGGAGAAGAAACTATAACTCCTCCATCATTTGTCATTGCACCACAAGTAAAGCTTGATGAAGATTTTATGTTTGATATGGATAAAGATAATTACTTCATAGTTTCAGGAACTCTTGATGGGATGAATGACAAAACTATATCAGTCAGAATCAAAGAAGGCACGACATTAGCAAGTGATAGAATAGAACAAGATGGCTCTTTTGCTATTTTGATTAATCCTAATTCAATTAGATATGCTTCAGATATTGAACTAGTGCTTAAAATTGATGAGGATAAAGAGATAGTTTTGAGAGAAGGGATTATAAAAGCAAAAGAATTAGATGCTTCTATAAACACAAGTTCATTCATGGAGGGTATGATAAATAGGAATGTTGAAGTTAGTGTTAATAATATTTCCAAAGATTTTTTGGAGGATGATATTTTAGCCAGCAACTATAAACTAAAGGCTGAGCTACTTAATGATGATGGAGATAAGGTAGAGGTTGATGATCAATCCTTGCTAATCAGAAGTGGAGAATCAAGAAGGCTTGCTTTTGATGCTTTTAATTATAGGGCGCTGAGAGAACTAGCTGAGGGAGAATATGAAGTAAAAGTATATCTTTTAGAAAACATAAACAGTGATTGGAAGCCTATAGCTCAAAATAAGGTTAGTCTAAGTGTTTTAGAAGCAGATCAGGATATTTTAGTTGAAGAAGTTTTCAGAGATAGAAATCCTGGAACAATAAAGATTGATTTTGGTGGAGAAGAGCAAACATCTGGAAGTGATGATTTTATATATTACAAAGATGGAAAACCAATCAAATCAGCTAGGTCAACAAATAGCATTCTTGGTGGATATGTTCTAACATATAATTCGCCAGGAGAAGTGCAGAAAACAGTTCATACTTTAAAAACAGATTCAAACTCATCTATCTATCCAGAGTCATTACCTGCAGGCTTGAATAGAAGAAACTATTTAGAAGACTCACAGATTCTACAGATTCCTGTTTATCAAGGAGGAGAGTTTGAATTTACTTTAGAAGTTTACGAGGTGGTTGACAATCAATACTCTTTAATTTATAGAGAGAGTGATGAATTTGCTATAGAGGGATATAATGCTTCAGTTGAAACCTCTCTAATATACGCTACTAAAGAAACACCCCAAAGCATAACCATAAAAGACAATGCTGGTGAGCCTATTAATAACGCGTTAATCTATATAGGACAACAAATTCACAGTGTGAAAGATCCACAGGAGAGAAATAATATTACTAGAGGCTTTGATAAAGATGATAATCTTTTAAGAAGTTTAGCTTATCTATACATAGACCCATCAGCTACAAACATTATAGATGGCGTTTACAATGTAGATAATTTTACTTTAGAGGACCTTGGTGAGTATAATATAGTTGTCTATAGCATTGAAAATGGAACTGCTAAAAAAATGGCAGTATTAGAAAATGTAATAGAAGTTGTTGGAGAAGAAGTCTACAATGTTGAAGTAGATAAAAATTTAGTAAGGCCTGGAACAGAACAAACTTACTACATAAAAGTAAGAGATAATGAGGGCGTTCAGGTAGTTCCATATGAAATTGATATATTGGAAGATGGGCTTGTATATGATGTTATAAGAAATATAGAAATAAACTCTTTACAAACTCCTCAAGGAATAAAAATTGTATACTCAGCTAGTGACTCTTTAAAAGAAGAATTGTCTTTTAGAGTTAAAAATGAAACTAATGCAAAAACTGGAATTGCAAATGTTAATATATCAAACACAGAAATAATATTTGATTCATTAACACCTTTATTAACAGACGGCATTAAACAACCCATTAACTTCGTTTTAGTAGACTCTAACTCTAAAGAAGAAATAACTGAAGATATAACCTTAGAACTAATCAATGGAGGATCCGGAGCTGAGCTAAGGGTTTTTGATAGACAAACAGGTAAAGAGTTCTTTGGGAAAATACCAGGGCAGGAGAAATATGAACTTGAATTCTTGGTTCATAATCTAAATGCAGAAGAAATAGAGAAGGCAAATGTGAGACCTAAAGTTAGAATAAAAATTGGAGATGTCATAATTTATGATATAGAAGTAAAGCAGGCTAGTTTATATGTAGAACCTTCAAGGATATTGCCTGCAACCGATAAAATTAAGATACACTACAAAGATGCAAAAAATGATGGAATACACGGTAAAGAGATAAGGATTAATAATAGTTTGATTGGAGAAACTGATCAAAATGGAGAGATTGAACAAGTTGTTTCACAGGAAACAAACGTCTTCAATATTAGTGCAGAGACTGATGTGAGTGGTTATTATAAAGAATTATCAATAAAAAGAGTGGAAAGTGTAAATGAAACTGAAGTTGTAGATGCACCTAGATTAGTCTCTTCACCTTCAGTTAATGTAAGAATAAGAAATGATTATCCAATGCTCTATATTTTAGTAAATAATGAAAGACAAGATTATTTTATGCCAATTAAAAGCTATACTGCAAAAGTAGAAGGATTAGAGCCTGGATGGAATACTATAAAAGTTGATATTTATGATTTTAGACATATTTCAAGTTCTTATACAGTAGAAGTGTTCTATAAAGAGAAGAAAGAGTCAGTTGAAATACAACTTGGTGAACAAACTTCTTATGGGACCCCAACCTTATTATTAGGTCACACTATGGTGCCTGTAAGGTTTGCAAATGAGTTGGGTGCAGAGATGAGTTGGGATAATGAAAGTAAGACTGTTGTTTACTCATATTATGACACAACTATAGAGCTTCAAAGTGGTAATAGCTATGGATATATAAATGGAGTGAGAGAAAAATTGCCGGCAGCTCCATATATGAATGAAGTAAGTAGGTTAATGGTTCCCTTGAGGATGGTTGCTGAAGAGTTAGGGTATAAAGTCGATTACGCAGATCGTTTTTCGCCGATTGTAATATCTAACGATTAGAAAGAGGTAGATGATCATAAAAACAAATAAAGGAGTTACTTTACTAGAGCTCATTCTTGTGCTGGGAATTATGGCAATTTTATTTTCATTAAGTGTTCCTAGAATTCAAGCTACTATTAAAAATG
>JBKHBO010000083.1:0-5135 GCA_046542315.1 Clostridia bacterium | reverse complement strand
CAATAATTGATGCTAGTCAAAAAGTAAACAGAGCTTTAGAAGCAGGGGCACTAGCAGTTGGTGCAGAAGTGGAAATCACTGAGATCCCTGGATATCTTCCTAGGGTAAATAACGAAGCTATGGATATGTTAATGAAAGATAATCTGGCTGCTTTGGTTGGTGAAGAAGCTGTTGAGTTTAGTGATCGTCATGGCACAGGATCATCAGACATTGGAGATGTAATGCATGTAATACCAGCAATTCATCCTTACATTGGCGGAGTAGCTGGAGCAGGCCATTCAAAACATTATGAGATAGTTGATGAAGAAACGGCTTACTTATTAGGAGCTAAAGGAATGGCAATGACAGCTATTGACTTATTGTATGATGGAGCAGAAGTAGCAAAAGATATAGTAGAAAGTTTTGAGCCAATTTATGATAAAGACAGTTATTTGGAAATGTGGGAAGAATTTTTCTCAAAATAGAACAAAAAAACCGGGGTAAATTCCCTGGTTTTTTTTTATTTGCTTGAGATATATTTTTGTGATATATTATTATTTCGTATATAATATATTGCATGAAAGGCATAAGGGGTGAGTCGTTTGAAAGGTAACAAGAATTATTTATTTACATCTGAATCAGTTACTGCTGGACATCCAGATAAAGTAGCGGACCAAATATCAGATGCAATATTAGATGCAATTTTAGAAAAAGATGAACTCGCTAGAGTAGCGTGTGAAACTTTTGTGACAAAGGGCTTAGTTTTAGTTGGGGGAGAGATAACGACTCAATGTTATGTCGATATACCAACTATTGTTAGAGAAACTGTAAAAGAAATTGGTTATACAAGAGCCAAGTTTGGATTTGATGGTGATACTTGCGCAGTGTTGACAGCGATTGATGAACAATCGCCAGATATTGCTCAGGGAGTAAATGATGCATTAGAATCTAGAGATACAGAAGAAGAAAAAACCATAGGCGCAGGAGATCAAGGTTTAATTTTCGGATTTGCATGCGATGAGACAGAGAATTATATGCCTATGCCTATCTATTATGCTCATTTATTAGCAAAAAGACTTCACGAAGCAAGGATCAATAATGAATTATCTTACTTAAGACCTGATGGGAAAACTCAGGTAACAGTTGAATATATAAATGATAAACCAGTTAGAATTGATGCTATAGTTATTTCAACTCAACATAAACCTAGTATATCTCAAGAAAAAATCAGACAAGATATCAGAGAATATATCCTTGATAAGGTAATACCAGCTAACTTACTTGATAGTGAAACAAAGTACTATATTAATCCTACAGGAAGGTTCGTAATTGGTGGACCTATGGGGGATAGTGGCTTGACTGGAAGAAAAATCATAGTTGATACTTACGGTGGTTTCGCAAGACATGGTGGAGGAGCTTTTTCTGGAAAAGATCCTACCAAAGTAGATAGATCTGCTGCTTATGCAGCTAGACATGTTGCAAAAAACTTAGTAGCTGCTGGAGTTGCAAAAAAACTTGAATTACAAGTTGCTTATGCAATAGGTGTTGCTAAGCCAGTATCTATTATGGTTGATACTTTCGGGACTAGCAATTTTAATGAGAATGAAATAATTGAAATTATACAAAAAGTTTTTGACTTAAGACCTCAGGCAATTATTGAGAACTTAAAGCTAAGAAGACCAGTTTACAAACAGATTGCAGCATATGGTCATTTTGGGAGAACAGATGTAGATCTGGCCTGGGAGAAGTTAGATAAAGTAGAAGATATCAAAAAACTTTTAGAAGAGATCTCTTAGGGGTCTCTTTTCTATATTAAAATTTAATTAGCAGTGAGCGTATATTAAGTGTATAATTTTAGTAAGAGGAGGTGTCCTTGTGAGAAATGTGCAAGTACTTAAAGAAGACAAAAACTCTGTTGTTATTAAAGTTAGTGGAGAAATCGATGTATATAACATAGGGGAATTTAAAGAAGCAATAAAGACATTGTATCAAGAGAGTAGAAGCATCACTATAGATACTTCTGATTTAGATTTTCTCGATAGTAGTGGATTAGGGATTTTGATAGACTTGTCAAAAAGAATGATGGAAAATGGCAAGTCAATAGAATTAATTAATCCACCAGACCATATTATGAAGCTGTTATCTACAACAGGTGTGGATAGTATTATTAATGTTAAAAGAGACCGCTCGCTCGAATTTAGTGAGGGAATAGGTGGTATAAAAGACTACTGCAATGATGAGGTGAGCATCATATTACCTGCTAAGCCAGCGTATGTAGGAGTAGCTAGACTGACACTAGCATCAATTGCTAGTCGATACAACTTTAATATTGAGAGTATAGAGGATATAAAGATTGCGATTGCAGAAGTCCTAACAAACGCCATATCCCATAATAACCCTATGGTAGAAGAGATAAATATAAAGACGAAGTTTGATTGCAAGAAGGGCACTTTGAGAATTGATATTTATGATGAAGGCAAGGGGTTTGACCAAAAGATTTTAGAAGCTTCTAATAAAAACAGCGTAGAGCCTGGTGGATTAGGTTTATTTATTGTGAAGTCACTTATGGATGAGGTAGAGATTATTACTTCACCTGGAGAAGGTACATATATAAAAATGTATAAAAGTGGAGATGAATAATGGGTGAAGAAGAAAAAGCTTCAATCGTAAAATTGATATTAACATATCAAAAGAATAAAGATGTGAATATACTAGATAAAATAGTAATGGAATTAATACCAGTAGCAAAAAAAATGGCTAGGAAGTTGGTAAGAGATGAAAATCAGCTTGAGGATTTAGTTCAAGTTGCTTCTATAGGCATCCTTAAAGCGGTAAATAACTATGATAACAAAAAGAATTCTAATTTTTATGGTTACCTTGTTCCTGTTATAATAGGAGAAATAAAACATTATTATCGAGATCAAAGCTGGATAATTAAAGCCCCAAGAAAGCAAAAGGAATTATGCGGGAGAATACATAGAATCTCACCAGACTTAGCACAGAAATATGGTCGAATACCTACAGTAGCTGATATATCAAAAGAGCTTTGTGTTACTCAGGAAGAAGTTATTGAAGCGATGAATTATCAAAACACATATAAGCTAACCTCTTTAGAAGATTCTATCTCCTCAAAACACGATAGCAAGTCAATAAATTTAGGACAGATTATTGGAGAAATAGACTCAAATATTAAAAGAGTCGATAATCAAAGTGAGTTAAAAGATATCCTCTCAAAATTGAATATTTTAGAAAAAAAACTTTTAATTTTAAGGTTTGTAGATAGGTTGACTCAAAAGGAAATTGCTGATATTTTAGGAATATCACAAATGCAAGTTTCAAGAATGATAAAATCATTATTAATTAAACTAAAACACGTTAGAGAAACTCAATTTGATAAGTAAAATTTAAGGAGTGAAATTATGTCAATTACACTTGGATTTAGAGATTTTTTGCTGCTCTTAATGACAATAGTTGTTATTTCCGTAGGGATTTATTTGGTTAGATTATTAAAAAGTTTAGGAGATACTGCTAAAACTTTTAACAAAATTGTAGAAAATTCTGAGGTAGAACTCGAACAGGCATTGAAAAATTTTGAGAAAATCAGCCAAGAAGCTGGTTTCATGAGTGAACAAATTAATGCTTTGACTTTAAAAGTTGCGTCAATAAGTAATGCTACATCAAAAATAATTAATAATTATATAAGCAAGAGATAGGCCAAAAAGGCCTTTTTTTGTGATGGGTTAATAAGGAAAATAGTTTATAGAAAAGTAGAGGCGTAAATATGGTCAAAAAATTCATTTTAGCAATAATAGTTATAGTCATATCAGTAATATTAGGCTCATATATATTCAGCAGCTTGTTTGTTGAATATGGATCAGAAATGTCTTTATTAGAAGAAAAAACATTAGTTTCTCCTGGAGTTTTAGTTAGATATGATGCCTTAGGACAGGGCTTATTTACTGCTTATAATAATACAGGTCAATCTATAGTCTCAAAATTTAGTTTTGAAGGAACTAAACAATGGGAAGGAATTTATGCTTCTTCTAGATTATTAATTAATAATTCGTTAAAAGAAATAATTGTAGTAGATTTGAGCAGTCGAAAGGTAAATATTTTAACTCTAGAAGGAGAGATAGAGAATTCTTGGAAACCTTTAGGAAAACCTCTCTACAGTTCAATTAGTAATGATAAAAGAAATTTTGTAGTTAGTGAGACTGACTCATCTCAGACTAGTTGGGAAATTAGCTTAGAGTTGAAAGACAATGATGGAGAAGAGCTTTTTACGAAAAAGTTTAATAATATGGAAGTTGTAAGCACAGAATGGTCTCCTTTAGGAATTGCTGTATTGGTTTTTGACTTTAATTTAGAACAACCTGGGCAATATATCTATGTGTTTGATAACTATGGTAAAGAATTATATAAAAAAAGATTTGAAAGTTCTTTATATGACTATGACCTTTCCCCATCAGGAGATTATTTAATCTATACAACAGAAAATGAGATTGGGCTATACAATTTGCTTTTAGACTCACTAAATGTCTTGGATTTTGATAATGTTGTTGGAGTTGGTTTTTCTTCTGAAAATAGAGCACTTTTAATTCAAGAAGCAACTTCAATATTACCACCAGGGAAGCAAGCAAAATTAGTTCAGATAAACTTGTCTGGGCAAGAAGAAGGTAGTTTGAGATATAAGGGTGAATATATAGGATATTACTTAGGCCAGGATGGTACCATTGCAGTAGCTACAAATAAAGGAATATTCTTATCTAATAACCTTGTTGCATATAAGCATTATGAGACTTCCGGGACAAAGAGAGTAGTTTTTGATAGGGATTTTATAGTTTATGTTCTAAAAGATAACAATACAATAGAGTGGTATAAATAAGGTGGTTTTACGATGATTATAATAGCTTTTTCTTCCACACATGATGCTTTAGAAGTAGAAGAGGCTTTAATTGATAATAATATAAAATTAAGAACAATACCGACACCTAGAGAAATTACTGCAGGATGCGGTATTTCTCTTAAGCTAGATGAAGAGTTCTTGCAATGTGTTAAACAAATATTGATAGAGCATGATATAATTAATAGACAGATCTTTTATGAAACTATAGAAGAGGGTAGAAAAGAATATAAATTAATAGAATAGTTATAGA
>JBKHBO010000082.1:0-5171 GCA_046542315.1 Clostridia bacterium | reverse complement strand
ATGGATAAAAAAGATAAGCTGTTTCTTATAGCAGATATAGGGAGTACTACTACAAAATTAATTCTTATAACTAAGGAAATTGGAAAATATAAGATATTATATTCAGCAAACTCTCCTACTACAGTAGAAAAACCCTTTGAGGATGTAAATATAGGATTTTATAATGCAGTATGTAAATTTGAAGAAATATATAAAGTAGATCTTTTAAATGAGAAAAACAGAATAAGAGAAGAAATAGAAGTGTTTGCAACAAGTAGTGCAGGTGGCGGATTGCAGGTGCTTGTAATAGGATTGTTTAGCAAGATCACTGCGATTAGTGCTCAAAGAGCAGCCTTGGGTGCAGGTGCAATCATATTAGACGTTATTACTAATGATGATAAACGAACAATATATGAAAAAATTTTATCAATTCGAAATCAGAATCCAGATATGATTTTATTAACAGGTGGATTTGATGGTGGAAGCATTGATTTTATTTTAGAAGTTACTGAAATAATAAATACGGCAAACCCAAAAGCTAAGTATAGTAAAAGTTCAGGTATACCTATCATATATGCAGGAAATAACTTAGCAGTTGATTTATTAAAAGATATTTTAGACGAAAATTATGATTTACACATTTGTAGTAATATAAGACCAAAATTAGAAGAAGAGAACCTAAGTGACACAAAAAATAAGATCCATGAAATTTTTTTAAATCATGTAATGAAACAAGCACCTGGTTATGACAAGATTTTAGACACAGTAAATGCCCCAGTCATTCCTACCCCTAATGCCTTCACAAAAATGCTTAGATTAATTAGTAAAGAGTTCAATTTTAATACAATAGCTGTTGATATAGGAGGAGCAACTACAGATGTGTTTTCAGTTATTAACGATAATATAAACAGGACAGTAAGTGCAAATTTTGGTATGTCATATAGCATAGCCAATGTAATGCATATGACTGGAGTGAAAAATATTCTGAGATGGATACCACTTAAATTAGATAGAGAGATACTTGAGAATATTGTAGGTGAAAAAATGATTCAACCCACAGAATTACCTAAAACCATACTACATATTATGGTAGAGCAAGCATTAGCTAGAGAAGCTATTAGATTGTCCTATGACCATCATCAAGAACTCCTTATAGATTTAGAGGGGACACGGAATGTAAAAGATAATGATAATAACACAAATTCTTGGATAGGGAAAAGTGAGATTAGTTTAAATGATGTTGATTTAATTATCGGTAGCGGTGGTGTTTTAGCGCATGCTCCTAATAACAGTCAAATAGCACTTATGCTTATTGATGCGTTAAAACCCTCGGGAGTGACATATTTAGCAATAGATAAGAAGTCAGTAATACCACATTTAGGAGTACTATCACAAAAATATCCAAAGATAGCATTAGATGTGTTCACAAATAGCTCTTTAGAGTTTGTAGGTGCAATAATAAGTAGTATTGGAGATATACCTGAAGATGATTATGCAGAAGTAAGAGTTAGGAATAAAGTAGTTAATGTAAGAAAAGGAGAGTTCAAAATGTTTGAATTAACCGAACTTGAAGCCAAAAGATTAACTATATGTCCTTCAAAAAACCTAAATATAGGAAATGGCAAGGGTAAAGAAGTAGACCTTAATCAAAAGATTGGAATCAACAAAGTGTTTATTGATTTAAGAGAGAAAACTATTTCTATAGATCAAAAAAAAGTAGTGCTTGAAGGTAATGCTTATAACCTTAAAGATATCAACAATGCAAGGAAAGTTGCTAATGAAAAAAAGAGATTGTATTAGAATTAGGGAAATGCCTTATGTGGGTTCAATTAAAGTTAATAAAGGACAAAGGGTGAATCCTACAGATACTATTGGCGAGTTAAATTACTATCCTGGTGTTGTGAGTAAGATAAATCTTTCAAAAGAACTAGCAATACAGCCTAGTAAAGTCAAAGATATAACTGTACCGGAGATTGGTGATTTTGTGAGCGAAAAAGATGTTTTAGCAATTGATGCAAGATGGGGTAAATTGCAGTTAGTGATCTCACCTTCTAGTGGAATTATTAGCATGTTATCGAGACATTTAGGAAGTGTGTATATAAGGTCTATGATTAGTTTCCATGAAAAAGCTTATGAAACAATAGATGTAGGAAGAATACTTAAATGTGAAGATAGTGATATAGATAAGCATATCATAGTAAAAGTAGGTGACAAGGTATTGCCAGGGCAAATAATTGCTAAGTGTTTTATGAATGGTAGTGAATTATTACCTCAAACAGTTACTAACACATTGTATGGTATAGTAGAAAACATCGATAAAGGTAAAGTGAGAATTAAGAATAACCAAAAAGGGAAAGAGATAAAAGCTTTCTATAAAGGAATAGTTGATGATGTAGAGGATAATTTTAAAGTAGCTATCAGAACAAAATTTATTCAAATAGATGGAGTTTATGGCATTTCAGGTGAGGCTAGTGGATGTTTGAGATGTATAGATGAAGCTATTCTAAAAGAAAAACATTTGTCAAGTAATGATTCTAGTAAAATTATCTTAGTACGCGGAACAATTTCTGAAAGTGCTTTAAGGAAAGCAATTGAGCTAAATGTTAAAGGCATAATTGCTGCAAGCTGTAGTTTAGGAATATTAAAAAAAATAGCAGGGAGTTCTTTCTTGCCAAGCATAACAGGTGAAGAATCCTGTCCAATTACAGTAATATTGTTAGAAGGTTTTGAACCAAAATATTTGAATAACGAGACATGGGCAATTTTAAAAGATTACGAAAATACAATAGTGTCAATTATAGGCAAAACACATATAAGGGCTGGTGTTGTAAGACCAAAAGTATGCTTGTTCTGTAGAGAAAATGAATGAAGGCAGATAATATGAATATAGAACTTATAACTTATATTAATGACTTGAATAATTTTAAAAAAAATTACATGGGTCTTATAAAAAAGCTTCAGAAGGAGACTTTTCTAATGAAGTATTATAGTAATCTTGAAGAAGCTTATTCTAATTGTGATTGTAAAGAATTTGATTATGAAGGCAATCGATATCCCACAATACCTATATTACATGAAGAGAATACAAAACTGTTAAATCAAGAACTGTATAGCATAACAAGTAAAGTTGCTAAACGTAGCATTAAGCTGATAAAAGAAATAGAAAATAAACTTACGCTTTCAAAGATTTCTACTATTAACTTTATCGTGCCACCCCTCTATTTGTTAATTTGGCAAAAGATATATAATAGCACCTTATCTTTAGGAGGGTCATTAATTATTATAAAGAATAAAGAAAACTGTAAAGCTTTATGCCCAAATATCTTTAATATTGATAAAGATAGAGCTTTATCTTATTGGCTATCAAATGAACCAAGAGGGAATCAAGAGTTAAATCGACTAATACTAGACGATAGAGTGATAAAAGTTATTAGAACAATGGATAAGGAAGGCAATTTAATACCTGATGGATCTGTAGAGAGAGATCTTATCGATATCAATTTACTTAAAGCTTATCGAGAAAAGGGAAGTTTTTCTCCAACCTATAGACTTAATGTATCAAACTTTGGTCTTTCATATTATAAATTGGTAAAAGATCAATTTCTGGAACTAGCTAAGATAGCCTTTGAAACAAGAGATTTTGTTCGCCAAGAGATTCTGCAACATAGTAAAATTATTGCTGGAGGATTAACCTCTATTGAAACAGAACAAATAGTACAAGCTGGTTACTATGTGTTCTGTTATGGAGTACATGAGAGTTTAAAAGCAGACCTTTAATTCTTTGAGAAGGAGTTTGAAATGAGTCATATAAATGTAGAAGATAAGAAGATAGATCAATCTGATCATTCACTTTCTTATAATTTTAGAAAAGTTATAATCTCCCAAACAATCAGTATGATAGGAGATTCATTTTCAGGGTTAGCACTTACATGGTTTATAGTTCAAACTGGTAATCCTATGCAAGTTGGGCTTAATTTAGCTCTAGCTTTCATTCCCAGCGTAGTCTTGGCACCATTTATCGGTAGTATTGTAGACAAAGTAAGTAGAAAATTTCTTCTATGGATGGCGGATTTGATAAGACTTCTTCTTGATTTGATTTTAATAATTTTTGTTTTGAAAGGATATTTTACAATACAAATAATATATATATATTCTTTTTTGAAAGCTGTAGCAAGGATTTTTTATCTACCTGCTCAGACATCGATTATTCAGCAATTAACCAATCTTCACAACAGAACAAAAGCAAATGCATATCAAGATTTCTTCTCTAGGATAAGTATGGTAGTTGGTCCAATATTAGCAGGTATTTCTGTTAAGTATTTTCCAATGGAATTAGTATTGGGAATTGATGCAGCAACTTTTTTATTATCTGCAATAATTATTATTTCTATACAAATTGATGAAAGCAAGATTATGGCTCAAGGACGTAAATCTAGATATTTGCAACATATAAGCGAAGGATTATCTTATGTCAAAAAGCATAGATGGATATTATTATTGTCATTTGCCTTTGCTTTTGTTAATGGTGGGAATGCTTTAGCGAATGTAGCTAGACCTTTTTTAGTAAGTGAAGTCTTTCAGTTAGAAGCAGATGCTTTTGGGGTGATGAATTCATTTGCTTCAATCGGGGCTATTGTGTCTGCTGCTATATTGATAAAACATAAACCTAAGGGAAAAAACTTGAAATATGTTATAAATTCGATTTTAATTTGGGGACTTGGAGTAGTTATCTTGTCTATAGCAGATACATTTATTATAGCAGTACTGATTCAAGTAGTTGCATTTTCAATGGGCTCAATTATGTCTATAAATGCTAATGTGTTTTATCAAAATGAAATCCCTCCTTCTTATATGGGCAGGGTATATGCTATACGAAATTTAATATCTTCTTTGGCAATGCCTGTGGGATTTCTCTTTGGAGATTTAGTTATAAGAAATTTTGGAATTAGTAATTCTTTTATTGTTTCTGGAATGATCATAATATTAGGAGCTGGATTTGCTTTAATTGCTGCAAAGATACATGAACAATCTATTATGTAATTATTCTATTTGAGGTATACTCTATAGGGTAATATGCGTATTTTATAGGTAATTTGATATATAATTGATATTGAAATATTTCTACAATTTTTAATAGTCCTAAATTGCAAAATTAACGTGCAAAAAAAATTTACATTAAGCATATACTTGAA
>JBKHBO010000081.1:0-5182 GCA_046542315.1 Clostridia bacterium | reverse complement strand
GTATTGTCTATAAATCAAGACATAATCTTGAAGTTTTATATACTGCTCATTATTAAAGCTAAGACTAGCTTTGTTACACAAATCAAGACAATTAACTGTAATCCAATTACAGATTCCAATTTGTAAAAGATTAGATTTATTTAATTCAATATTATTTTTGTAGAATCCAACATCTTACTAGTTTTATCTTTAATACTCTTCATTATTATATTTCATAATCATTCTTTGGTCTATTCTTAAAATATTATTAACTCATATAAATATACTATCATAATCAACTTTATTTAAAAATTTACTTGTACTACTAATTCTCATTATTTTTATTTTTTATAAAACACCATTCAAGATGATCATCAACTAATCCAACAGCTTGCATATAAGCATACATTATTGTGCTCCCCACAAATGACATCCCGCGCTTTTTAAGATCTTTTGATAGTTCATCACTAATATCTGTGTTTACTGGAACCTCAGAGTAATCATGGAAATGATTGATAATAGGCTTTCCATCTACATAAGACCAAAGATACTTATCAAAACTTCCAAATTCTTCTTGAATATTTAAAAAAACTTGTGCATTCTTTCGAGCAGACTTTATTTTAAGTTTGTTTCTAATAATCCCAGTATCTCCTCTTAGTTCCTCCAACTCTTGATCTGTCATAGTAGCTACTTTTTTAGGATCAAATTGGTGAAAAGCCTTTCTATAACCTTCTCTTCGCTTTAACACTGTATACCAACTCAACCCTGCTTGTGCGCCTTCTAGCACCAAAAACTCAAATAGCTTTTGATCGTCATGAACCGGGCGTCCCCACTCCGTATCATGATATTTAGCATAATCTTCTTGTCCTTCTTTATCACCAAAACATCTTCTAACCATAAATACTCTCCTTAACTACTAAATTTAATGATCAATCAATTCATTATCCTCTATCTAATTTGTATTCTTTAAAATATACCTCCCGAACTATTTAAGCTCGGGAGGTATATTCTTGTATTAATTACTTAAATCAATAAACTTGTCCACATCTTTAGCTATCATTTCTAGAGAGCTTCTCCAGAAGTCTATACTTGTCACATCTACACCAACCGTTGAAGCTGCATCTTCAATAGTCATTTTGCCTGTTACTGACAATAACTGGTCATACTTAGGTATAAACTCATCTCCAACCTCTAAATACTCTGCATATAAGCCTTTTACAAATAACAATCCAAAAGCATAAGGGAAGTTGTAAAAGTTTCTCTCTGCATAATAGTAATGAGGTTTGTTAACCCACATATATGGATGTAAATAATTATGATCTAGTCCATCGCCATAAGCTTCTTTTTGAGCATCTAACATGATTTCTTTTAGTTCATCTACTGAAAGAGCATGGTCTTCTCTTCTTTTGAAAAGCTCTGTTTCAAAAATAAATCTAGATAAAATATCTACAGTAACTTGTGTAGCTGCAGTTATTTGGGTGTTCAAAATAGCAAGCTTTTCTTCTTCATTTGCTTCCTTCATAGCTGCATTTAACACAATTGACTCATTGAATATCGATGCTGTCTCTGCTAATGGCATTGGATATGTTGTATTTAAAATACTTTCTTCTCCAAGATTATATCCGTGATAAGCATGGCCCAGTTCATGAGCTAGTGTTTTAACTGATCCTAAGCTATTAGAATAATTTGTCAAAACACGGCTTTCTTTAATAGCAACTATATTATTACAAAAAGCTCCTCCTCTTTTACCATCACGCATTTCAGCATCAATCCATTGATTTTCAAATGCTTGATCAGTAAAATCAGCTAACTTGTCTGTAAAGGTTCTGAAATTACTAACAATAAACTCTCTTGCTTCATCAAATGTAAACTCCATATCTACATTTCCAACTGGTGCAAAAACTTCATAAAAAGGCAACCCTTTTTCATGTCCTAAAATTTTGGCTTTTTGTTTGTAGTACTCATGGAATTTTGGTAGATATTCTCTAATAGCATTGATCATAGCATCTAGTGTTTCTTGTTTCATTCTTGAATCTAATAGTGTCTTTTCTAGAGGTGATTTATATCCTTTTAGTTCTGACACTGTAATTACTTCGCCTTTTATACCATTTAAGCAAGCAGCAGACCCTTTCTCAATCTTCTTATATGATTTCAATTCTGCTTCGTAAGCTTTCTTTCGAATATTCTGCTCTTTTTTATGAGCCATATTTCTTACTACAGGTAAAGGAAGTTGTCGAACTTCACCATCCAATTCTATTTCTACTAAGTGTGTTGAAATTAATTGATTTTGCAATGTAGCCCAAGCTTGTGACCCTGTAGCTTTCATTTTTGATATAATTACTTCTTCTTCCTCACTTAATAGATACTCATTCTTTTGAGCTATTTCTTCAATATAGAATTTATGTTCTTTAAGTAATTCTGAACTGTTAATTACTTCTTCTAAATCCTCAACTTTTGATAACCACAGCTCAAATTGAACTTGTGGTGCAGTTAATTCTGATTGCATTTTTTGCAGTTTATCCATGTACTTAGTCGCTTCCTGATTATTAGCATCGACACTTGAAGACAACCTACTAAAAGATGCCATAACAGAATGAAGTGTTCTAAATTCAATATTAAACTCAATTACCTTCTCTAATTTCTCTACAGCATTATTTTGACTATTGAGATTCTCATTACTCCAATTTTTCATTTCCTCGATTAGTTTTTCTAATTTTACTAAATCACTTTGAAACTCTTTTGAATCAAAAGACTTGTATAAGGAATCTAAACTCCAGCGTACAGTCATATAATTACCTCCTATTTTTCTTCTAATTTATAATATTATATATAAATACCAAAAATCCTGCTTTAGAAAGAAAAAAGCTCTTTAAAGAGCTTCTTTCGCTATATCGGTTCTATAATATTTTCCTTCAAAATATATTTTCTCTACATCGGAATAGGCCCTTTTTACAGCATTTTCTAAATTATTGTCTATAACTGTCACACCTAGAACCCTTCCCCCAGCAGTTAATACATTACCGTCTACATATGTGGTTCCAGCATGAAATACCAAATCCACATTCTCTAAACCTGTAATCTTATATCCTTTAGTATATTTTTCAGGATAACCCTCTGATGCTAGAACAACACAAACCGCTGATTTTTCGTCCCACTCGATTTCTAAACTATCTAAAGAGCCATCAATACATGCTTCCATTACATCCACCAAATCGTTTTTTAACCTAGGTAATAACACTTGCGTTTCAGGATCCCCAAATCTACAATTAAACTCTAGTACTTTTGGGCCTTCTGAAGTTAACATTAAGCCAGCATATAAAACACCTTTATATCTTATGCCTTCATCTCTCATCGCTTTAAATGTTGCCTCTAAGATATTGTTTATAGAAAATTTCAATTCTTCTTCTGTCATGCGTTTCGCTGGTGAGTAAGCTCCCATACCACCTGTATTAGGACCCTCATCTCCATCATAAATCTTCTTATGATCTTGTGCTGTGTCCATTGGAATAATTATATTTCCATCAGCAAAAGCTAAAAGTGAAATCTCATGACCTTCTAGAAATTCTTCTATTACTACTTCACTACCTGCACTGCCAAATTTTTCATCTTTCATGATAAGTGTTATAGCATCTATCGCTTGTTTATAGTTTTGAGCTATTAAAACTCCCTTACCTGCTGCTAATCCATCTGCCTTAACAACTTGTGGGAAAGACACATTCTCTAGGTATTTCTTAGCATTATCAAAATTATTAAATGTTTGATAGCTAGCTGTTGGGATATCATATTTTTGCATTAATTCTTTTGCAAAGCTTTTGCTCGCTTCAATCTCTGCTCCTACCTTTTTTGGTCCAAATATTCTCAAATTATTATCTTCAAATAAATCTACAATCCCCATTGCCAATGGTACTTCAGGACCAACTACAGTTAAGTCGATCTTTTCATCCTTTGCAAAGGATAATAACTTAACTATATCATTAGGCTTAATATCTATATTCTCAGCTATTTCTTTTGTACCAGCATTCCCTGGTGCTACATAAATCTTTTCAACACGGTCGCTTTGCCTTAGTTTCCACACAAGAGCATGTTCTCTTCCACCGCTACCAATTACTAATATATTCAATATTTTCACCCTTAATGTTTAAAATGTCTTGTTTTTGTGAACACCATTGTTATTCCAAACTCTTTTGCCGCATCTATGGATTCTTGATCTCGTATTGATCCTCCAGGTTGAATTATTGTTTTAATACCATATTTTGCAGCTTCTTTAACTACATCATCAAACGGGAACAATCCATCCGAGGCTAAAACTGCCCCTTTGCATTTATCACTACCTCTGTCTAAAGCATATTTTGCAGCGTCAATTCTATTTACCTGACCACACCCAATTCCTAATGTAGCTTTATCTTTAACTACTACGATTGAATTAGATTTGACATGCTTAATCAGCTTCCACGCAAACTGTACATCCTCAATTTCTTTTTTGTCTAATTCTTTGCCTGTAACAATTTCCCAGGGCTCATCAACCATAGGCAAATTATCACTTTCTTGAACTAAATATCCTCCTAAAACTGATTTCACTTCAACTTTATTGGCTTTTTCTTTCATATCTATTTCTAAAACTCGCATGTTTTTCTTTTGGGATAGTATCAGCTTTGCTTCTTCACTTACTTTTGGAGCAATCACAACATCTAAAAATATTTTAATCAATTCTTTTGCAACTAGTTCATTAATTGGACGGTTTAATGCAACAATCCCTCCAAAAATTGATTTTGAATCCGCTTCGTAAGCTTTTTTATAAGCAGTTAAAATATTATCTGCCGTTGCTGCTCCACATGGATTTGTGTGTTTTACACCAATCGCTGCTGGCTTTTCATACTCCATAACCATTCTCAAAGCAGCATCCGCATCATTAATATTGTTATATGACAACTCTTTTCCTTGTATTTGTTTTGCACATAAAACACTAGTCTTACTATCCCTAGAAATATAGCTTGCAGCATTCTGGTGCGGGTTTTCTCCGTATCTAAGTGAATTTGCCTTCTTAGTAGCTATAGTTAAAACTTCTGGTAAGTTTTTATCATTTAGATAATTCGCAATCTTAGCGTCATAGTAAGCAGTATGAGAAAACGCTTTTATTGCTAGGCTCTTCCTAAATTCAAGATCAATTGTATCTTCTTTTAATTTTTCTGCTATATCTTTATAA
>JBKHBO010000025.1:0-25786 GCA_046542315.1 Clostridia bacterium | reverse complement strand
ATAGACTTATTGCCAGAATAAATATATGAGTTTTTAATATTTGAAGGAGTTCTCATGGATTTCTTTTAATTGTTTCTGTAATATTATATTTATAATGATATTAAACTAATTAAGCGTATGGCTAGAAAGCTTATAAGAAAAAAAGGAAGTGTTTCAATGAGACGCCATGATGAAAGAGATATTATGTTTTCTAGAATGGAAAGAAAGCTAGGAACAGAACCTTATGAGGACTATTATGAGAAGAATCCTGAGAAAAAGAAAATTGATGATATTTTGAGACAAAAACCAGCCATGGGTGATGAATCAGCTCGTTTCTACCATCCTTATTATTCAAAAATGGTTGATAGTTCTTATCAATTAATATCAGAATTAAATAGATTGTGTAGTGGCCCAGAAAAAGAAAAAGGAAAAGTAAGAGGTTCTGCAAAGGAAAATACTGAAAGAATTAAAGAGTTAGCTAAGCTATATGGTGTAAAATTAATAGGAATTGCAGATTATAACTCAGATTACTACTATACACATAAGGGAAGAAAAGATGTTGATTATGGCAAAAAAATAGAAGACAAGTTGCCATATACAATTGTATTTGCAGTAGAAATGGATTTTGAGTATTTTATGCAATCACCTTATGTGCTAGAATCACTCGCTGCTAGTAAAGGATATTTGGAAGCTGGCATAGTAGGCTTAGTGTTAACATACTTTATTAAATCAATGGGCTATGATGCTAGAAATCACATGGACGGAAATTATCAGATTGTATTACCTTTAGCAGGTAAATATGCAGGGCTTGGAGATATTGGTCGAAATGGTCTTTTAATTACACCTAAGTATGGTAGTAGGATTAGGTTGGGAGCGGTTACTACTGACTTGCCTTTGCTAATTGATAATGAAGAAAGCGTGTTTGATATAACAAAGTTTTGTAACGAGTGTAAGATATGTTCAAAGGTTTGCCCAAGTCAAGCTATTGCAAGTGATGAGAGAGAAGAAATAGAATTTAATAATAGATGGTCTACAATTCAAGAGAGATGCTATGGGCAATGGCAAATATTTGGGAGTGACTGCGGTTTATGTGTATCAAGATGTCCTTTTAGTACACGCCTACCAGAAGGTTCAGTAGAGGAGTATATTGAAAAACCCGAGTCTGCAGGTAGAATAATCGAAGAGTATAAGCAAAGTTTAATCAATAAGATAAAGTCTTAGTTACTAATCACATTTTGAGTGATTTAGTCAATGAAATAAAACATACTATTTTTTATCAACAGGTAATATTGAATCTGGTATGAAATCTTAGACATATAAAAGTTAAATCTACTGTTATTAAATAATACCAGTGATTTATGATATAAAACGATTTGGTTATGAAGTCTTTTTGTTATTTCATACCGGATCCAATAAATCAAATAGACTTATATAATAAGGATTTAAATTTGATGACAGTATTGATAATCTTGATGGGATGCTAACTTATAGTAGAAGTAGTCAATAGGCTGTGAATGCTGGTACTTGTGTAATAACACCCGAAGGGCTAACATCCAGCAATTACAATATAATATTTATAGATGCTGTGCTAAATATCAAGAGATCTGATGCAAAGATAAATGTCGTTAGATGGATAGATTAATATGATGGTGAGCCAGTAGCAGAAGAAAGTAGTAGGCATAAGCAAAATAGTACAATACCAATTAGGTTGCAGATCATAAAGGATGGTAAAGCTATCAAGATGGACGATGACAATTTAGCTTTTACGTTAAAATTGTTTGATAAGTATGAAGTAGAAGTTCTGTCTAGTAAGACTAATAACGTTGCAGATATTGATGATGATACGTTTATATTTTCAAAGAATGGTTTAACTTATCAATATAATCTTAATACAAGAGAGCTTTCGCTGAGAGGAGTCTATATGCTTAAAATTTATCTTAAAGATAAGATAGGAGGAAAAGGACTTGTAGGATTCATATATTTAGAGATTTGGTAAATAATATATCATCACTTTGCGGTACAATTAAATAGAGGATTTTTGTTCCTGCAGAAAATAATAATCTACAGGAACTTTTTATTTCATAACACCCTAAAGATTTTATAAGTACCAACTTTAATTTAAATACTAAATGTTCAATGATTAGGAATTAATCAATCAATCAATAGTTTAAAGGCTTTTGGAATATATTTAATAAGGTCACTCGCTATTAGTGAATACTCACCTAATTTTTCTTTGGCAAGATCTCCCGCTGTTCCATGTAGATAAACTCCCAAAACTGCAGCACTTTTACGAGGCAATCCTTGAGCCAAAAGACTGCCAATAATTCCTGTTAAAACATCACCTGAACCTGCAGTAGCCATGCCAGGATTTCCTTTATTACTAATATAGACATCTCCGCTTGGACTAGCAATAACTGTGCTAGCACCTTTTAATATTACTAAAATATTCCACAAGTTAGAATATTTTTTTGCCACATTCACTTTGTTCATACTTATTTCAGAAACTGATAGATTTGTTAACCTAGACATTTCTTTAAGATGTGGGGTGATAATCATTTTATTATTTGATACAAAATTAAGTATATCAATTGACAGTTCACTTAAAAGATTAATTCCATCTGCATCTAGTATTAATTGTTTTTTCGAGTTATGTAAAATTTTCTTCATGAATTCTCGAGTTTCCGGATGACGCCCCATACCTGGGCCTATAGCCATGACGGTTGATTTTTTTAACAGATGCTCAATTTCACTATATGAATCTGACAATATATACCCTAGATTTTTATCACAGAGGCCCTTAGTCATAATTTCTGGCCAAACTAATCTGTTCAAGATGGACTTTGGAGTAACTAGAGTGACTAAGCCAGTCCCTGATTTTAGAGCAGCTTGAGCTGTTAACTCTATTGCTCCAAGCATGTTTTTAGAGCCTCCGATTACTAGAAGGTGGCCATAATTATTCTTATGACTATCAATTTTTCTTTTAGGGACAACCTTTCTAGCCATATCTTTGGTAATTAAATTGTTTTTAAGAGAGTTAGTGTCTAATAACTCTCTTGGCAAAGAAATATCTGCAACTTCTAGCTCTCCAACAAACTTTCTGGACTGATCAAGGTGAAGACCAATCTTGCTAAGACCAAATGTAACTGTATAATTAGCTTTAATGCAGGAACCATCAATTAATCCTGTATTTGCTTCAATACCAGAAGGTAAGTCAGCGCTCAATATTATCTTTCCACTTGAAATGATTAGGTCTACTACTTCAGCTAAATACCCTTCTATTCTTCCTTTAAAACCAGTTCCAAAAAGCGCATCGATAACTAGGTCTGAGTCTTTTAGCTGAGATTTAAGTAAGTCTAACTCGTTTAAAAAATATATTTTATTAAGCATTTTACTTATTATTTTAAGATTAATGTCTGAAGATTTAGTTAGTTTTTTATCTAAAATAAAAAGGTTTACTTGTAATCCAGAATTTATGAGATGTCTAGCAGCAACTAGCCCATCTCCACCATTATTTCCATTACCACAAATAATTAATATTTTTTCTTTATTAAGTTTTAAACATTTGTCAGCTAATGCTTTGCCTGCGTTTTCCATTAAAATTATTTCTGGAATATAATAGTCTCTAACTGCTTTCTCTTCTAGAAGTTTCATTTCGTTTACATCGACAATTTTCACTAAAATCACCTCTTAATAACCTCTGATATAATATTACCATTTATTAAATCTTCATCCAATGGATAGGCTGCATTCTCTTTGACAAGCTAGATATACTAGCATAAGTAGCTCCTGAAAAAACAAATATATTGTTATAATAAATATTAATATTTTAAGTATGAATGAAGTTTTTTAATAAATCTTAAATTTATAATTATATTTTCTTATTCGGGTATAGACAAGTCTAATATAAATAACTATACTTAGTAATAGAAAAATACATAAAGGTGTTAGAGGAGCAATTTATTGGTATTGGCAAATTATATGGTTTAGAGCAACCAGATTTGTTAAGAAGGAATAATTTGCCGAAAAGAGAGAAGAAGCTCTAAATTCTTTTTTTGGGAGTTAAGCATACATAGCTTAACTACTGTCATACTAAAAGTATGAAGCGCTATTCAGTTTAAAACTGGGTAGTGCTTTTATTTTTATATTTTTTATATTTTTTTATATTGGAGGAGATAATAATGGATCTTAGCTACTATGGAGTTCATAGGGTAATTGAACCTAAGGGGGTATTGCCTCAACCTGCTTGGAAAATTGATAATACTATGGTTATCTATGAGAATGAACTGTTACTTGATGTAGAAACATTAAACATTGATTCAGCAAGTTTTACTCAAATTCGCAGGCAAGCAGGGGATAATCTTGACTTAATTAGCCAAATTATGAGAGATATTGTAAATAACCGGGGAAAACACCACAATCCAAAAACAGGTTCTGGTGGCATGTTAATTGGAACAGTTAAAAAAATTGGACTAAACTTCCCAAACAAGTCTGTTCAAATTGGGGATAGAATTGCCACTCTTGTGTCTCTTTCTCTGACACCACTTAGTATAGATAATATTGAAAAAATCTGTTTAGAAAAAGATCAGGTAGATATAAAGGGACAAGCTATATTGTTTGCAAGTGGAATTTTTGCAAAATTACCTGAAGACATGTCAAATAAACTTGCTCTATCTGTCTTAGATGTAGCAGGAGCACCAGCACAAACAGCGCGTTTAGTTAAACCTGGACAAACCGTTTTAATAATTGGTGCTAGTGGAAAATCAGGAATGCTTTGTTTACATCAAGCAAAGAAAATGGTTGGTAAAAAAGGAAAAGTTGTGGCTTTATGTCATTCTGATAGAGGATTGGCTGAAGTAAAAGAGTTAAACTTAGCAGATATTCTTATAAAAGCTGACGCTACAGATGCATTAATGGTTCATAATAAATTAATACAAGCTACTGATGGAAGATTAGCTGATTTGACAATCAATTGTGTAAATGTGCCCGGGACTGAAATGTCTACAATATTATCAACGAAGCAAAATGGAACAATATATTTTTTCAGTATGGCAACTTCCTTTACATCGGCAGCTTTAGGCGCTGAGGGTATAGGTAAAGATATACAAATGATTATAGGAAATGGATATTGTCAAAACCATGCAGATATAGCGCTCGAGGTTTTGAGAGAAAATAAAGAGTTAAGAACCCTTTATGAAAAAAGATATGCTTAAAAGTATAACTGAATTTTTGCCTGATATTAATGAATTTACTATTTCATTAATTGGTTTAAATAAAAACTCAGGCAAAACGGTTACTTTAATTTATTTAATCAATCAGTTGCAAAAAGAGGAACTAAATGTAGCAGTTACTTCAATTGGCTATGATGGTGAGAAATTAGATTTAATTTTTCACCATGACAAACCAGAATTTATTGTCCCAAAAGGCACTATAGTTGCTACAGCAGAAGTTGCTGTCAATAAAATTCAAGGTGAATATTTAATATTAGATGATATCGATGAGTACGGACCCCTTGGAAAAACATATATTTTAAAAGCTAATGAACCAATATCAGTAGAATTAGTAGGACCATCTTCAATTGATGGGCTGCTTATCTTAAAAAAGAAGTTAAAAAAATATAGTAAACGGATATTCATTGACGGAGCATATAACAGAATTGCACAAATATCTCCAAAGTTAGCAGATTACTCAATTTTAGCTATAGGTGGAACCTCTATAGAGATAACAAAAGAAAGATTAGAGAAGCTATCTTTGATCATTAAAATTCCTAAGTATGAAGGAGAAAGTTTGAATCAAAAGTGCAAGCTTAATTCTCATTATGTTGTTGATTCAGAGATTAGTGAAATAACTGATGATGAACTCAAATCAATTAAAGGAAAGAAAATAATACATTCAGGCGCTTTTACTAATCAAATTGCAAGACTAGTCATAAAGAATAAAAATGTTGTAATTATTGAAGATATAACAAAAATATTTGTTAACAAAAATATATTGCAAAAACTTATTAATAATAAACAAATATATATCGAAAAAAAAGAAAATTTAATTTTTGTTTCATATAACCCAAAAAATTTTAATGGCTCAGACTATAATTCTAAAGAACTTGGTAGACAAATAAGTAAATATTTACCCGATATAAACTGCTGCGATATAGTCAGTTCATTTTGTTATAAAGGGGGTAGGGTTGATGCCATTCTTAAATGAGTTTAGTACATTTGATTTTAATATAATATATAAAAATGTAAAACCTATATCATGTTATGGTAAGGTGCAAAAAAAAGAATTTGCTCCTTTTATGAGAGGTAGAATTAATCAAGCAAAAAAATACTACAAGAATCTAGATTCAGTTATGACTTGGGAGGCTACAAACCCAGTTAAAGCGAAATATATTAGATCTAAGTTAAATAAAATTGAATGTTTAGATAGTAACTTAGAAAGCTTAGAAGAAGGTAGCTTAGATAATGTAAATTTTTACGAAATAAGAAAATTTGTCATTACAACTCATTCAATTATATCTAAGCTAAGAGAAACTAAATTAAACAATTTTGTTAATTTACACCATAATGATTTAGATCAAATAATAGATATTTTTAATAATTACTGCGACTTAGAAACCGGATTTAATATATCAAATTCTAAGTTTGGTAAATTGTATGAAATTAACAAAGAGATAAAAAAAATAAATTTGAATATAAAAAAACTAGAAAGAAAAAGGCAGATTGAAATCTCAACCCTTTTAGAAAGAGAAGTAGAAGATAGATTTATAGTGTATAAAAGTAATCCTTTACTTAATGATATTACAAGTTTTGAGTATATTGATATTATTCAAAAAGAGCAAGAATACTATATTTTAAGCTTTTGTGATGATGAAAAGATATTAGATTTAAAAGAAAAAATTAGTCAAAAAAAGAAAGTCTATTTAATGAGTCAAAATGATATAAAGAGAAAATTGTTAAAAGATATCTTGTCATACTTTGAAAGCTTGAGAAAAGTTGCAAAAGTTTTAGGTTGGTTTGATTTATTATTAGCAAAGAGTGATTTTTTCCAAAAACATGAAATGTGCTTACCTAAACTCGTAGACTATCCAGAAATTAAAATTAAGTCGGGGTATCACCCATTATTAAGAGATAGATTAAGAAAAATGAATCAATTGTTTACTCCTAGGAGCATTAATCTTACTAAAGGAGTCGTAGCTTTAACAGGAATAAATATGGGTGGAAAAACAATAACTTTAAGAATGATAAATTTATTTGCAATATTAGTTAGTTTTGGAATGCCAATTCCAGCAAAAGAATGTCAATTCCCACTGTTTAATTTGATTTATTTTAGCAATAAAATTAACGATACAATCAATTCTGGATTGAGTCTTTTCGGCAAAGAGATAAAAGATATTCAATTTGCTTTAAATAACAAGGAGAAATACGGAATAATATTAATTGATGAGATAGCAAGTGGAGCTAATCCAGAGATTGGTAGATATTTAACTCATGCATTTATTGAAGAGATGACTGACAGTAATTGCATTGTTATATTAACAACTCACTATAGTGGAGTTAATAACTATGACAAAATTCAGAAATGGAGAACTAAAGGAGTTAAAGAGGAAATAAAATCTCTTGATGATTTGAACATAAACAATATTTCTGACTTTATTGATTATTCATTGGAAGAAAGCGAGGAAGACTATACTTCTGATGATATTTTAAAAGTAGCAAGAATGTTAGGTCTTAATGAAAGAATATTATCGAAAACAAAAGATATGTTAAGTGAAAGCGGGTGTTAAAATGAAGCTAGATATTGATATAACTAAAGTTCAAAGAGCTAGAATGTTAGCTAAAGAATTAGCTAAAGGAGTAATCTCAACTGCTAAAAATAATACCACTAAAACTCAAGAAAGAGCAGTTGCAAGGCTTTTTGGTATTGATGGAGTTAGTAATGAGGGAATTCCTCTTCCAAATGTAATTGTAAATCATATATATGATAAAGGTTTATTGAATCAAGGTGTGGCTAAATATATTCTAAATGGAGTTAAACAACTTCAAATATCACCTCAAAAACTAGCTAAAAAGGTTGCTAATAATCAAGTAGATCTAGAAGAGTTGATTCAATTAGACTATTCAGAGATTAGAGAAAGTGCTGAAGCATATGCTAAAGAAGCTTTATCATCAATCAAGAAAAATTCTGAAACTAGAGAGGAATATAAAACAAAATATCCAATGAGTGATACACCTCATCTTTATGTCATAGTAGCTACAGGAAATATTTATGAGGATTTAACTCAAGCCAAAGCAGCTGCAAGGCAAGGGGCGGATATAATAGCAGTTATTCGCAGTACAGGCCAAAGTTTGCTTGATTATGTGCCATATGGACCGACAAAAAAGGGTTTTGGAGGAACTTATGCTACTCAAAAAAACTTTGAGATAATGAGAAATGGTCTTGATGAGGTGTCAAAAGAAGTTGGTCGATACATTTATTTAGTTAATTACTGTTCTGGGTTATGTATGCCAGAAATAGCTGTTATGGGCGCATTTGAAAGAGTAGATATGATGTTAAATGACTCAATGTATGGAATACTTTTTAGAGATATCAACATGAAAAGAACATTTATTGATCAACATTTTTCAAGAATGATTAACGCATATGCAGGTGTTGTTATAAACACGGGAGAAGATAATTATCTAACTACAGCAGATGCTTTTGAAGAAGGGCATACAGTATTGGCATCACAATTCATTAATGAGCAACTAGGATTAATGTCAGGATTAAAAGAGGACCAATTAGGTTTAGGTCACGCTTATGAAATAGACCCAGATATAGAAAACTCAATGTTATATGAAATTGCCAAGGCACAATTATCTAGAGACATATTCCCAAATTCTCCGCTTAAGTTTATGCCGCCTACTAAATATATGACCGGTGACATATTTCAAGGGCAAGTCCTAGATGCTATGTTTAATCTTACTACTGTTTTAACAGGGCAGGGGATACACTTACTAGGTATGCTAACTGAAGCTATTCATACTCCTTTTATGCAAGATAGAGCAGCTGCAATAAAAAATGCTAGATATATAAAGAAAGCAGCACTCAATTTAATAGATGAAGTAAATTATAAAAAAGACGGACTAATAAATAATTATGCAAATGATGTTTTAGACGAAGCTGTTGAAATGCTAGAAGAGATTTCTACTATTGGTTTAGAGGATGCCTTTTCAGATGGTATGTTTGCTAATATTAAAAGATACCCTGATGGAGGGAAAGGACTTGATGGAGTGGTTGAAAAAGACCAAGCCTACTATAACCCATTCATGGATAGATTTGAAGAAGAATTAGGATTGGTGGGAGGTAAAAATGACAATAATTAGACCATATGGAGACACACTTAATGACGGAAAAGTCCAGGTTTCTTTTACTTTGCCAATAAGCCAATCAGAAAAGGGTGATCTAGCTGCAAAAAAGGTCGCTTTAGAAATGGGTTTAAAAAGGGTAGATGTTGTTCATAGTGAAAAGATTGATAAAGAGTTTAGCTTTTATGTAGTTTATGGTTCATTTGTAAAAGACATAGACCTTGATAGTATCAAAGTTAAAAAAGCGAAAGTTGAAAGAATGGATTTTTATCAGATAAATGAGTATATAAAGAAAAATATTAAAAGAAAACTAGTTATAGTCGGAGCTTGTACTGGCTCTGACGCACATACAGTAGGACTGGATGCAATTATGAATATGAAAGGATATGCGGGTGAATACGGATTAGAAAGATATGAAATGATTGATGCATATAATCTAGGTAGTCAGGTAGACAATTATCAATTAATAAAAAGGGCAAAAGAGTTAAATGCTGATGCTGTATTAATCTCACAAATTGTTACACAAAAAGATGTGCATATTCACAATTTAACTGAATTTATTGAAATGGCACAGGCAGAAAATTTGCATCAAAAAAGTCTTCTTATAATAGGTGGTCCAAGAATTTCGAACCAACTTGCAGCTGAATTAGGTTTTGATGCGGGTTTTGGAAGAAAAACATTACCACCTGATGTTGCATCTTATATAGCAACAGAATTGGTAAAGAGAAAAATGGTTTAGGAGGATAAAATATGGAATCTTTAATTAGGGTTAGAATGAGTAGTCACGATGCACATTATGCAGGGGAACTGGTTGATGGAGCTAAGATTTTACAGTTTTTTGGAGATGTCGCAACAGAGTTATTGATAAAGTATGACGGCGATGAAGGTCTTTTTGCAGCCTATGATAATGTGGAATTTCTTGCCCCTGTATATTCAGGAGATTACCTTGAAATTAGTGGCAAAATAGTTAAAGTAGGCAATACTTCTAGGGAAATGGAGTTTATTGCTAAAAAGGTCATAACAAGTGCCAATATTGAAGAGCAGCCTTCAGCTTGTGATGTATTAAAAGAGCCTATAATAGTTGCAAAAGCAAGTGGCACATGCGTTGTGCCTAAAGACTTACAAAGAGGTAACGGTAATGGATAAACTCATAATTACTGCTGCTATATGTGGAGCAGAAGCTAGCAAAGAGGATAATCCTAACCTGCCATTAACAGAGCATGAACTAGCAGAAGAAGCATATAAAGCTTATAAAGCAGGAGCTAGTATTATTCATTTGCATGTGAGAGATGATAACGGAGATCCAACACAAGATAAAGAAGTATTTAGAAAAACTATAAATTTGATTAGAGAAAAATGCCCAGAAGTTATTATCCAACCTTCAACAGGAGGGGCCGTTGGAATGGACGAAATTGAAAGACAGCAACCTCTTGACTTAGACGTAGAAATGGCCACCTTAACGGCTGGTACTGTTAATTTTGGTAATGGAGTTTTTTATAATCCACCAAACTATATTAATCACTTTGCAAAGATAATGAAAGAGAAGAATATCAAAGCTGAAATAGAGGTTTTTGAAGTTGGAATGATTAATAATGCTTTAAATCTAGTAAAAAAAGGTTTGTTAACACCACCCTTGCATTTTGATTTTGTTATGGGAGTTCCAGGGGGGATACCAGGGACGGCAAATAACTTAGTGCATCTAGTTCAATCAATTCCCAAGGATTCAACATGGACAGTAGCTGGTATTGGTCGCTATGAACTTCCATTATCTGCTATGGCGATAGCTATGGGAGGACATGTAAGAGTAGGGTTTGAAGACAATTTATACTATAGATATAAGGAACTAGCAGAAAGCAATGCACAATTGGTAAAAAGAGTTGTAAGGCTTGCAAATGAACTTGAAAGAGAAGTAGCTACACCAAAAGAAGCTAGAGAAATACTGGGGTTATGTTAGGAGAGGAGCAATATGGAAGATTATCATAAAATAGATTTATACAAAGATGTCACTAAAGAACGATGGGAAGATTGGCACTGGCAAGTAAGAAATCGTTTAACTACTGTAGAAGATTTACAAAAAGTTTTTGATTTGAGTGAAAGTGAGATTAAAGGAGTAAAGCAGTGCCTAGGTACTTTAAGAATGGCCATCACTCCTTATTACGCGACTCTTATTGATAATGATGACTCTAATTGTCCAATAAGAAAACAGGCAATTCCAACAGAACAAGAGTTGATTAAAAATCAATTTGATATGGAAGACCCCTTGCATGAAGATGAAGATTCGTCTGTCCCTGGATTAACACACAGATATCCTGACAGAGTTTTATTCTTAATAACTGATCAATGCTCTATGTATTGTAGACATTGTACTCGAAGAAGGTATGCTGGTAGTCATGATAGTAGTCGCTCAAAAGATGATATTGATAAGGGAATAGAATATATTAAAAATCACTCCGAAATTAGAGATGTTTTATTATCAGGTGGAGATGCGCTTTTAGTTAGTGATGATAGGCTTGAGTATATATTAAGCAGTCTTAGGGCAATTGAACATGTTGAAATCATAAGAATAGGAACAAGAGTACCAGCTGTTATGCCTCAGCGAATAACAAAAGATTTAGTGGATATGTTAAAGAAATACCATCCAATTTGGTTAAATACTCAGTTTAATCATCCAAAAGAAGTAACGCCTAGAGCCGCTAAAGCTTTGCATATGTTAGCAGATGCAGGAGTTCCTTTGGGTAATCAGAGCGTTTTACTTAGAGGTGTTAACGACTGCCCTTATATAATGAAAGAATTAGTACACAAATTAGTCAAAAACAGAGTTAGACCATACTATATTTATCAATGTGATTTGTCAAAAGGAATTAATCACTTTAGAACGAGTGTTGATAAGGGAATTGAAATAATTGAGTTATTGCGTGGACATACATCAGGATTTGCTGTGCCAACATTTGTTGTTGATGCTCCTGGTGGAGGAGGAAAAATACCAGTTGGACCACAGTATTTGATTTCACATGTAGGAAATAAAGTGATACTTAGAAATTATGAAGGTGTTATAGCCTCATATGCAGAACCAACTGATTATAATAATCCATGTGTTGACTGTAGTAAATGTGACTGGATGAAAAACAATAGAGGAATAGGACTTGAATCAGTAATTAGTGGGAAAAAAGTCAGTTTAGAACCAGCTGATCTTGAGAGACACAATAGAAAGTAAAGGAGGAATAGATAATGGATTTTAGAAATATTAAGTTTGAGATTGAAGGTCATGTAGCTCTGATTACAATTAATAGACCAAAAGCATTAAATGCACTTAACTCTGAAACACTTAAAGAGCTAGAAATTGCTGTAGAAGAGATAGCTTCGGATGACAATATATTTGTATTTGTAATCACAGGTCAGGGTAAATCTTTTGTTGCTGGTGCTGATATAGCAGAGATGAAGGACTTTACCCCTGAAGAGGCACGAAGATTTGCAAAGTTGGGACATAAGGTGTTTAGTAGGATTTCTTCTCTTTGCAAACCTAGCATTGCTGCTATTAATGGATATGCTTTAGGTGGAGGATGTGAAATAGCATTAGCATGTGATATTAGGATTGCAAATGAAAAGATAAAAATTGGACAGCCAGAAGTCGGTTTAGGTATAACTCCAGGCTTTGGAGCTACTAAGCGTATGGCAGAAGTTATTGGTTTATCTAAAGCTAAAGAACTTATTTTTACAGGAGATTATTTAGATGCACAAGAAGCAAAAGAAATAGGTCTTGTTAACAAAGTCGTTAAACAAGATATCTTAATGCCTGAGGTAATGAAACTGGCTCACAAGATTACTTCTAAAGCACAGTTAGCAATTAGGTATGCAAAACTAGCTATAGATAGAAGCTATTACACAGACAATCAAACAGCAAGTCATATAGAAACTTCAGCATTTTCGTTGTGTTTTGCAAATGAAGATCAAAAAGAAGGAATGACAGCTTTTTTAGAAAAAAGAAATCCAGAATTTAAGTGCAAATAGGAGGACTCTATGATAAAAAAAATTGGAATTGTTGGCAGTGGAACAATGGGGACAGGAATAGCACAAACGTTAATACTAAATGGTTATCAAACAGTTTTAAATGATCAAAAACTAGAGATTTTAGAAAGCTCAAAGAAGTATCTTGAGAAAAGATTGAGTAGAGAAGTAACTAAAGAAAGGTTGTCTGAGAAAGAGAAAGAGAAAGCTCTAGATCTTTTAAGTCTAACTGCAAAACTAGATGAATTAAATGATTGTGATCTTATTATTGAGGCTGCAACAGAGAACATGAGTGTAAAAAAAGAAATAATGAAAAAACTATCAGACATTTGTAATTTTGATACTATTTTAGCAACTAACACATCATCTTTATCAATCACAGAAATAGCTCAAGCTATAGAAAAACCAGAACGTTTCATTGGAATCCATTTTTTCAATCCTGTACCTTTGATGAAACTAGTTGAAGTGATTAAAGGATTGATGACAAGTCAAGAGATAGAAGAAAAAACTATAGAGTTTATTAAATCCATAAATAAAACTCCTATTAAAGTTAAAGAAGCACCTGGATTTGTAGTGAATAGAGTTTTAATCCCTATGATAAATGAAGCAATTGGAATATATGCAGACGGTGTTGCTTCAAAAGAAGATATTGATACAGCTATGAAATTAGGAGCAAATCATCCTATAGGGCCATTAGCTTTAGCAGATCTTATTGGATTGGATGTTTGTTTAGCAATTATGGAAGTATTGCACTCTGAATTTGGGGAAGCTAAATATAGACCTCATCCTTTACTTAGAAAAATGGTAAGAGCAGAAATGCTAGGTAGAAAATCAAGTAAAGGATTTTATGACTATGCATAAAAGTAATAAGTTAATCTCAAAAGAAGGATTTAAAAAACTCTTAAAAGATAATCAAAGTATTATGGTCGGAGGATTCTTAGGAGTAGGCTCTCCACATCACCTAATCGATTTAGTGATAGAAGATAAAGTTAAAGAAATAACACTAATTTGTAATGACACTGCCTTCCCAGATTGTGGGGTTGGTAAGTGGATAGTGGAGAAAATGGTTAAAAAGGTCATAACTTCACATATAGGAACTAATCCAGAGTCGGGTAAACAACTAAATAGTAACTTAACAATTTTTGATTTAACACCCCAAGGAACATTAGCTGAAAAAATAAGAGCAGGTGGAGCTGGGTTAGGTGGTATTTTAACACCAACTGGAATAGGAACAATTGCAGCAGAAGGGAAAAGAATAATTGAGTTTGACAATAAAGAATATATTTTAGAACAAGGATTAAGAGCTAATGTTGCCTTATTAAAAGCTGCTAAAGCAGATACTAAGGGAAACTTAGTTTATGAAAAAGCAGCAAGAAATTTCAATCCAATTATGGCATATGCTGCGGATATTGTTATAGCCGAAGTCGATGAAATAGTGCCAGCTGGAGAAATAGATCCTAATAATGTAGTAACACCAAGCATTTTGGTAGATTATTTGTATATGGAGGGTAAATAATGAGTGCTAAAGAGAAAATAGCAAAAAGAGTTGCTAAAGAATTTAGTGACGGAGATGTTGTTAATCTTGGGATTGGATTGCCAACTTTAGTAGCTGATTATATTCCTGATGATGTGGAGATAATTTTTCAATCTGAAAATGGAATTCTGGGGTTAGGACCTAAGCCAATAAAGGGTGAGGAAGATCCTTTAATCACTAATGCAGGAGCACAGCCTGTAACTGTCTTACCAGGAGGAGCCTTCTTTGATTCAGCCACTTCTTTTATGTTAATCAGAGGCGGGCATATAGATGTTACTGTATTAGGAGCTTTGCAAGTTGATGAGAAAGGCAATTTAGCAAACTGGATGATCCCAGGCAAAATGGTTCCAGGGATGGGCGGTGCTATGGATTTAGTCACTGGAGCAAAGAGAGTAATAATTGCAATGCAACATACAACTAGAAATGGTGGAATTAAAATTTTAGATGAGTGCACATTACCTCTTACTGCTGAGAACCAAGTAAATTTGATTGTGACTGAACTTGCTGTTTTAGAAGTTTCAGATGAAGGACTAATTGTTAAAGAGATTTCTAAAGAATTAACAAAAGAAGAATTACAAGAAAAAACTGGAGCAAATCTTATTTTTCCAGAAAATATAAGAATAATTGAGGAGGTAATTTAATGAGAGAAGTTGCAATTGTTAGTGCTGTTAGAACACCTATTGGTAAATTTGGTGGAACTTTGTCAAACATATCATCAGTTGATTTAGCAGAAACTGTAATTAGGGGAGCTCTTGATAAAGTTGGGGTGAAACCTGATCAGGTTGAAGATGTTATTTTTGGTAATGTATTGCAAGCAGGGGCTGGTCAAAATATTGCTAGACAAGCTGCAATAAAAGCAAATATTCCAATAAGTGTGCCAGCAGTAACGGTTAATAAAGTTTGTGGTTCAGGGCTCTACTCAGTTATTCTTGGAGCGCGTGAAATTATGCTAGGAGAAGCAGACATAGTGTTAACAGGCGGATCTGAAAATATGTCACAAACTCCTTATTACCTAGATAAAGCACGTTCAGGGTATAGAATGGGTAATGGAACTCTTATTGATGGGATGATACATGATGGTTTATGGTGTGCAATAAATGATACCCATATGGGAATAACAGCTGAGAATCTAGCAGAAAAATATGATATCAGCAGACAAGAACAAGATGAATTTGCTGCAAATAGTCAGCAAAAAGCAGAGAAAGCTATATTAGAGAACCGATTTCAAGATGAAATTGTTCAATTAAATATTCCGCAACGTAAAGGAGATCCCATAGAGTTTAATAAAGATGAATATCCTAGAAGTGGAGTTACAGCAGAAGGCATTGCTAAATTAAGACCTGCTTTCAAAAGAGATGGTACTGTTACAGCAGCCAATTCCTCAGGTATAAATGACGGTGCAGCAGCGATTTTATTAATGAGTAAAGAGAAAGCTCTAGAGCTAAATTTGAAGCCTTTGGCAGTAATAAAGTCATACTCTACAGTTGGAGTAGATCCTGCGATTATGGGAATTGGACCAGTTCCAGCTGTAAAGAAGGCTCTTAAAAAGGCAAAAATGGAACTAGATGAAATTGAATTAATAGAAGCTAATGAAGCTTTTGCAGCTCAATCACTAGCGGTGTCTAGAGAGCTTAACTTGAACCTAGACATAGTCAATGTTAATGGTGGTGCAATTGCTCTAGGACATCCAATTGGTGCTAGCGGGACTAGGATATTAGTTACTTTGATTCATGAAATGATTAAAAGAGATAATAAATATGGCTTAGCTACTTTATGTGTTGGTGGTGGAATGGGCGTAGCAATGATTATCCAAAGATAATAAAAAGAGGCTTTTGCCTCTTTTTTTTGCATATACAACTAGGTAAAGATATAATAAGTGTATCTTGCTTTGGGAGGATAATTATGTTTAAGAAAAATACATTTTCTATGTCTTTTTGGGAAGCTTTATTTATATGTGTATTGTATGTTTTATTGCCATTTTTACTAACTTTATTAGCAGCTGTTGCTGGAATTCCGTTTTATGGGGGATTTAGCAATAGTTTTGTACATATTATAGATTTTTTTAATTTGCCACTTAGTAATGCAATTTTAAGTTTAGTTAATATAATAGTAATAATTCTATTACTCAGATTAAAAAAAGATGATGTCTTTGATATTGATTGGGTTAATAAAGTAGAACCAGTTTGGTTAGTAGGAACAGTTATTTTAGTTTTAGGATTGAGTATTGTTGTTTCTGAAATAGGAAATATTGCTCAATATTTCTTTCCAATGGACCCATTTTGGATTGATATTTTTCGCTCAGTACGAAATCAACCCTTAGCATTTTTCATAATTGAGGTCATCATTGTCGCACCCTTTGTGGAAGAGTTCTTATTTAGGGGAATCATCGCAAGAGGGTTAGACAAAAAGTATTCTTATGTTTTTGCAATTATTGTTTCGTCTTTCATGTTTGGATTGGTACATTTGAATTTTTGGCAATTTGTAAGCGCATTCTCTGCAGGAATTTTTATCACATGGCTATATCTATATACAAGATCTTTGTTATTAGTAATTTTTGCACATGGATTATTCAATGGGATAGATTTACTTTTCACAAGAGTTCTTAGTATTTCAATCCCAGGTTTTAATGAAGTAGGTACAAACTTTTATTCTGGTCAGCCATATCTATTTACACTTTTAGGAGTAGTTTTGTTAATAGTAGGAACTATTATTATTAAAAGCATCCCAAATAATAACCCAGTGGAGTACTAGGAGAATGTATAAATGAATATAGATAATGTATTTTCCAATCAAGGCATATTAAAAGAAAATGAAAGTAAAGAGACTATAGGACTTTTTGGGTATATTTATGTCCCAAAAAGTTCTTCTTATTATTTAAAATCGGCAGTTATTAATCTAGTAGCAAAAATAGCATCATTATCAATTGCTTTAAACATACCAAAAATAGTATTTTATGAAAATATTAAAGAGGTAAATATAAGGTCTAAAGATATACTTTTTTATGAGTCAAAAAACTTATCTATTAGTACAAGAGAGAATATATTAAAGCTATCTGCACATGGTGAGCAATGGACTTTAATTGAAAGATTTATCTTATCTAACAGCGATTATTGCTTTAATAAGTCAACAGAAATTGAATATAGAGACCTTCTTAAGTTTTCTAGAAGAATAGAAGATTTTCATTGTATAAATGGAAAAAAATCAAATATACCATTAGATATACAACTAGATAACATATTTAATTATCCAGATTGGTACAATCAAGAAATAAGAAAATATTTACCAGCTAAATTTAACATGATTATAGATCAGGAGATGTCTAATGCAGAGTTTTTGTCTGTTATAAATCTAACTTCAAGATTTGCTTTAGAGCACAAAAATATTTATCAGTCAGTTGTGAATAGAAATAGCGATAATCAACTAAACATCAAAATTAATTCTAATAAAGAGCATAAATCAGAAATTAAAAAAGTTAATAAAAATACTTTTGTAATAAGTTGTAAAGAAGATAACCTTTATAATTTCACTTTAGATTTATCAAAAGAGTATCCTTTCATTAAAAGTCCCTTTTTAATTAAAAATATAACTCAGTGGTTTAAGGATTTTCTTAATTTAGAAAATGATACCGCTCATTTGATTGAAGCAATAAAATATAATGAAAATGAGAATGTAGAAGTATTTTTTGAGCTAGGACCTAAAGACAATCAGCTAGGGGAATTCCAAAAGGTTGGCGATGAATTTTGCATAAAAGTTAAATCTAGAAAAGAAAGCAGACAAGTAAAAAGGTGGGAACATAAGCCAGCTTGGGAAGTTGAGAAAGTTAAAAGTATTATTCAAAAGCTATTACAAGAGAAAAAAATTAAAAGTACAAATAGAATTGAAGTATTTGTCAGTGAAAATAAAGTGGTTAGAGAAAAGTTAAAAAAAGATCTCAATAATCTTCTTTCAAAAAATGATATAAATGTTGAGATAGTAATATATAGAGCTTATAAACAGGCAATTTCATGGATTGAAGAAATAGTTATACCAGAAATTAAAGATAAAAGAATTAAAAAAATTGAAATTGGATTTAGACCATTTCTATCATCAATAAATGATGAATGGGAAGATAGTTATGGTGCAGTTCCTGTAATGGATAATTTTAAACAAAACAAATCCAACAAATACTTAGAGTTACCTACTCGGTTACTACAAGAGCTTTACCCCATAGATGATATTTTAGAAAAAGAAATTGGACTATGCAGAGATGATGTAATTTTTTATGCTTTAGATAATGATTCAGCTGTTGACTATAAATTTAAAGCATTCAATAAAGAATTTATTTATGAGAAAGATTTTAATGTTTCATTATCAGAAAGGTTATATATTGAAGAGTTTCCCCAGTTAGGTTTAGTTCATCCTAACACAGGATTAGTTAGAGTCATTGAGGGAGAAAATATTAGATTTGAGAGCCAGTTTAAAACTGATTTAGAAGAAATATGGGATTTTTATCAAAACAGAATATTGCCAGAAACTACAAATTTTTTATTGAAACTAAAAGATAAGAAAAAACAGCCTCTTTTTAAGAAACTTGAAATAAATATTAAAGCTAGTGAACCTGAAAGAAAGCTTCTTTCTCGAGAAGATATGATTTCTACATTGAACGGTTTACATGAAGATATTTATTTTGTAGGATTAGATTATTTTAGAACTTGGGGTAATCTGTTATATGATAAGCCATTTGATGAACCAGGACTAATTTTACCAAAGATTAAAGTGGAAGATGGCATTTCTCCTACAATCGAAGCGTCCTTAGAACTCGAAGAATATTCAGAGCCTACTATTGTTATTAATAAAACAAAAAAGCTTGGTGTCACATCAAAAACAAATGTAAATAAAATAGAGCTTGTAAGCATAGAAAAATGTGATAAGGGTCATTGTATCAAATACGAGATAGAGTGTGAACAAGAGGCCATTTCAAGAGTTAAAATACTACAACAGATGACAAACCTAGGGTATAGTGTTTTGCCTGAGTGGGTTGAAAATATTGCAAAGATTATATTTATTATTAACAAAGAAGAATATATTTTAGATTTAAAAATGGTAGAAAAAAATAGAATTGAAATTGATCAAAATGAGAAATTTAAATACTTAGAGAGTGTAATTGATTTTAAAGCTAACGAATACTTAATTAATACAATTATAAAATTTCCACAGTTTAATATTTACACAATTGCTAAGTCGTATTTAGGAAGGCCAATATATGCAATAGAAATAGATAATTATTATCAATATGACCTAGGTTCATTTTACAAAAGAAGATTTTATTATAATAGTTTGATCCTTAACAATAGACACCATGCTAATGAAGTTTCTGCAACAAACGCAGCATATAAGTTGCTTTTTGATATTGGAGAAGGAAAGTTAAGTACAGACAGATTGAATTTGGCATTAATACCGATTGAAAATATAGATGGCGTCCAAATCCACTATGAGCTTATGAAAGAAAATCCAAACTGGAAATTACATGTAGCAAGGTATAATGCAGTTGGGAAAGAAATTGCTAATGATTACTTTAATAAAGATAGTATCTATGGAGAGTGTCATGCACTTCCAAGGCTTTACTCCAGATATTTACCAGAAGCTTTTATAGATAATCATGGAGTTCCTTCGCATGAATGGGATCAGCAATTTTCTGGTTATGTATCGCCTTGGTTTAAAGGTTTTTGGTTGCCAAGAGCCTTATATTATGGATACTTTTGGTACCCAGAAGGTGATAAGTATAACAATCATAAAAAGTTCAGTGAAGAACTTGCAGAAGAAATATCTTTTGATTTAAGCAAAGATAAACAAGTCGAAGCTCTTAATAAAGAGTGGAAATCAAGATTTTTAAAATATGCTAACGAGTGGATGCCTAATCAGTTTCCAGCAAATTATTATAAGGATTTGATATATTATTGGATACCTTTTGAACCAGGAAGTTCACAAAGGCATTTCGCACCTAAATTCCCTGACTTAACATTTATTGATATGACTACAGAAGTATCAGATGAGACAGCACAGGGACAATATCTACAAATTTGCTCAAAGGCTTTAGATATATCAAACAGGAGTATTATAGAGTATGTAAAGAATAAAAACTTTACTAAAAGCTAATACGTTACCTCTGTATCTTATCTTATTAGCATTGGATAATAACTTTATACTATGATAAAATTAGTTTGATTTTCAAAGTAATGTTAAAGAAAATGAGGGAATTAAAATGAAAGAATTAAAAATAGGTTCATGGGAAATTAGTTTGCCAATCATACAAGGTGGAATGGGTGTAGGTGTCTCTTTATCAAACTTGGCTTCAGCTGTGGCTAATGAAGGTGGAGTAGGTGTTATTTCTGCAGCAGGTATTGGGTTTAGAGAGAAAGACTTTTACAGTAACTTTTTAGAGTCAAATATTCGAGCTTTAAGAAAAGAAATTCAATTAGCTAAGTCAAAAACAGAAGGGTATTTGGGAGTAAACATCATGGTGGCTATGTCTAATTTTGGAGATATGGTCAAAACTTCTATAGAAGAAAAAATTGATTTCATTTTTTCAGGTGCAGGCTTACCATTAGACTTGCCAAAATATTTGAATGATTCAGCTAATACAAAGCTTGTTCCAATCATATCATCTGCAAAAGCAGCCAAGATTATTACTAGAATATGGTTAGATAGATATGATTACTTGCCGGATGCGTTTGTTGTAGAAGGACCAAAAGCTGGAGGACATTTAGGATTTAAATATAAAGATTTAGAAAGAAATGATATTAACTTAATAGATATTTGTTTAGATGTAAAGAAAACTCTTTTAAAGTTTGAAAAGCAACATGATCGTAAGATACCAGTGATTGCAGCTGGAGGTGTATATACAGGAGAAGATATATACGAAATTCAAAAGGTGGGTATTGATGGAGTTCAGATGGCTACAAGATTTGTTACTACCAAAGAGTGTGATGCCTCAGATGAGTTCAAAAAAGAATACATAAATGCAAGCAAAGATGATATTAGATTAATCAAAAGTCCAGTTGGAATGCCTGGTAGAGCAGTAGAAAATGAATATATAATTCAAGTAGAGCAAGGGAATAAAAAGCCATTTACTTGCCCATATCATTGTATAAAAACATGTGATTATGAAACAAGCCCTTATTGTATATCACTAGCATTGATTAATGCACAAAAGGGAAGATTAAAACATGGATTTGCCTTTGCTGGGGTGAATGCATATAAAGCAGAAAAAATAATATCAGTAAGTAATCTAATAGAAACTCTTAAAAAAGAATATAATGAAGCAATGAATAATGAGGAGGAGTAACACATGAAGAAAAAAATGATCTCAAGCATTTTAGATCAAAGAGCTAAAAGAGAAACTCAGGTTCAATTTGTTAAATCAGACTTAGAACCTTCTGAAGAAGTCTTAGAAATTAGTAAAAGAATAGAGGATGATTACACAAACACAGAATTGTGGATGGATAAAGGCATTGCTTTATCTAAACAGATGCTTTTCAAAGAGGCAATAGATGCGTTTTCTATGGGACTAAGCTTTAACCCATTTCATAGTTTATCATATCGATATCGTGGCCATAGATTTATATCAACATATGAGTTCAAACAAGCAATCGCAGATCTAGTACTTGCTACTAGGCTTGATGATATGAACTGGGATAGTTGGTATCATTTAGGATTGGCTTATTATTTGGATGGGAATTTTGAAAAAGCATATGTAGCATATAAAAGATGTTTAGAGCTAACAGATGCTGGTAGTGAGCATTTAGTAGCAGTTATTGATTGGATGTATTTGACTTTGATGAGATTAGGAAAAAATAATGAAGCAGTTAAATTAATAGAAAAAGTAAATGAAGAAACACCTTCAGGAGAGAATTTTGTTTATCAAGATAGAATTTTAATGTATAAAGGTGAAAAGAACCCTGACGAAGTATTAAATATTGACGACCAAGATTTAAGTGACTTGGAGTTAGCTACTTTAGGATATGGAGTAGCTATGCATCATTATTTTAATGGTAATGAAAGTAGGACATTTGAAATATTTGATAAATTATTGGAAAATGACTCATATTGGTCAGCATTTGGCTATATAGCTGCTTTTGTGGATAATAAAAGGCTACGAAGTTAAAGGAATTTTCATGAAAATTGGAGTAATATCTGACACACATTATCAACCAAGCAGGTTTGATTTAAATAGATTAACAAAACATTTTAAAGATGTGTCAATAATTATGCATGCGGGAGATGTTGGTGATATTTCTATTTTAAAATACCTATCAAGATTTGGAGAAGTTAATGTTGTTGCAGGAAATAATGATTATAACCTTAATTATCTAAACAAAAAAGAAATAATTAAAATAGATAAGTATTCAATCGGATTAACTCATGGACATATTGGAAATGAGCTTAATATAAAACACAACGCTTACAAATCTTTTAACGATGTAGATATAATTATTTATGGTCACACGCATAGACCATCGATTGAGTATTATAATGATGTATTAATGATTAATCCAGGATCACTAACTAGACCTAGAACAAAAGATAGAAAATCAACAGTTGCAATATTGTATATTGATGATGAGCTTAGAGCTGAAATAGTTGAAGTATAAACATGTGGAAAAGGTGTGGAAAAGATGTCAGTTAGTGTGGATAAAGAATATATATTGGAAATCATAGGATTAACACATAAAGCTGAAGGAGTAGCAAAATATAACGGTTTTACAGTGTTTGTTCCACAAGCTATTCCGGGTGATAAAGTGTTAGCCAAAGTTATTTCTAAAAAGAAAACATACGCAAGAGCCTTAATACAAGAAATTATTGTAGAGTCGATAGATAGGGTAAAGCCTTTTTGTATCCATTATTATGAATGTGGTGGGTGTCAACTGCAACATTTGAGTTATAAAAAGCAGTTACAATATAAAAAGCAACAAGTAATTGATTCTTTTCAAAGAATTGGTAAAATGGAAACTTTTGAAGTTAATGATGTGATTGGAATGGAAGACCCAAAGTATTATCGTAATAAAAGTAGTATGCCAGTAGGCGGAACAGTTGGCGATATTAAGGTTGGTTTTTATAAACCAAGATCACATGAAATTGCTAAAATAACTGAGTGCAAAATACAAGAAAACATAATTAATACTATTTTTAGATATATTGAAGATAAAGTGAATTCTAGGTTTATTGAACCATATAATGAAAAAGAACATTCAGGAATTTTAAGACATTTAGTCATTAGAGTAGCACCAAGCACTCAGCAAGTTATAGTTGTTTTTGTAGTAAATAAAAAGAGCGATGAATTTAATCTAATTGCACAAGAGTTAATAGTCAATTTTGCTCAAGTTAAAGGCGTAATATTAAATGTTAATTCAAAAAAGACAAATGTTATTTTTGGAGATGAAAACATTATCTTAGCAGGGGTGGAAAAGATTTTTGATGAGTTACTGGATAAAAAGTTTTTAATTTCAGCAAAATCATTTTACCAAATAAATGGTAAACAAACTAAGAAGCTTTATCAATCAGCAATAAATATGCTAGAACTATCAGGAGACGAAAAAGTAATAGATGCTTACTGTGGTACTGGCACCATAGGCTTAATCCTAGCTGGTGAGACAAGCAAAGTTATTGGAGTAGAGTTGAACGAAGACGCAGTAAAAGATGCAAAAGAAAATGCTTTAGTAAATGGAGTTAAAAATATTGAGTTTGTTTGCGGAAAAGCAGAAGAGGAAATACCAAAAATGATTAATAAGGGATTTTATCCAGATATAATAGTTGTCGACCCGCCAAGAAAAGGTTGTGATGAAAGCCTTATTAACACAATCATTAAACACCAAATAGAAAAGATTTTATATATATCTTGCAATCCATCTACATTAGCAAGGGATATAAAATACTTAAATGGAAAAGGATACAATATTAGTGGAGCAATTCAACCTATTGATATGTTTCCGCATACATCTCATGTGGAAACTATTACTTTGATAGAAAAGAAATAGCAATATATAAACATTATAGTTAATTGAAGATAAAATAATGTTATCCCTCAAATTAATTTGAGGGATTTTTAATTTATTATAGTAAAGTAGTTTCAGTTCTTTTTTATTTTTGTTATATTTAAGATATTAGATTGATTAAATTTTTTTATGTACTTCAGAAGGCAAGTTTTCAGTATTATTTTACTTGTCATAGAATAGAGAATATAAAAACAAGCTAATTTAGATGAAAGCTAACTTTAGGAAGCTGAAGATTAATCTAGTTATCTGTTTTCAAAGCACTTTATGAAATACCATAGTTTTTTGCATAAAGTAAATTGTAGCATATTACTATAGAAGGAGATGGTCAACAATATTTGACCTTCCAATTGAAGTAAAAAGCTTGATAAACAAAAAAAATAGCTAGCTAAAAAATGTATATGAGATAAAGTTTTATAGAGGGGGATTTAAATGGATGAGTTAATAGATCAGATAGTGCAAAATCCTTATATTATACGATTAATATTAGTTATAATAGGAATAATTGCTATCTGGACAGTGAGGAATATTATTAGGTCTCGCTTAAGTAAATATATTAAAGATGATAATAATTCTTATCGAAGCCAAAAGGCTGTTACAGTAGTGGGATATTTTTTTGTTATTTTATTAATATCAATAGTATATCGTGAAAGCTTAGGAACTTTAACAGTTTTCTTTGGAATCGCTGGAGCAGGTATTGCTTTTGCTTTACAAGAGGTGATTGTTAGTATAGCTGGTTGGATTGCTATTTTATTCACAGACATATACAAATCTGGAGACCGTGTTTTAGTAGGAGGCATAAAAGGGGACATTATTGACGTCGGGGTTTTAAGAACTACTGTAATGGAAATTGGAGGATGGGTTGAGGGTGATTTATATAATGGAAGAATTGTAAGAAT